>DATAFJ010000076.1:0-24528 GCA_036257535.1 Vicinamibacterales bacterium
AAGATCGCGGGCGTGATGCTCGGCGGGAAATGGATGTCGAAGGACGACATTCAGAAGAAGCTGGACACCGGTCCCGCTACTCAGTTCTGAGCGCAAGCATCGGATCCACCGAGCTGGCGCGGCGGGCCGGCAGCGAGCCCGCGAGGAACGCGACGGCCGCGATGATGAGCGTCGCGGCCGCCAGGGTCATCGGATCGGTCGGCGAGAGGCCGTACAACTGCGACCTCACGAATCGCGTCGCGTACAGCGATATCGCGATGCCGGCTGCGATGCCGACCGACGAGAGGATCGCCACCTCGCGCAGCACGAGCCAGACGACGGTCCGACGCTCGGCGCCGAGCGCCATGCGGATTCCGATCTCGCGCGTGCGGCGCGCAACCGCGTACGACATCACGCCGTAGAGTCCGATAGCAGCGAGCAGCGTCGCGAGGATGCCAAACGACGCGGACAGGCTCGCCACCATGCGCTCGACGAAGAGCGACTCGTTCGCCTGCGCTTCCATAGTCTTGATGTTGTAAACGGGGAGCGCGGGGTCGATGCGGCGAACGGCGTCGCGGACCGATGCGGCTGCGCCTCCTTCGGCGAGCGTCGAGCCCGTTGCGTCCGGCCTGAGCCGCACGTAGAACGTCATCTCGGTGAGATCGGTCTCCTGCTGGTACGGCGTGTAGACAAACCGTGGAATGTCCGCGCGAAGGTTCTCATCCTTCGAGTCCTTGACCACGCCGACGATCTCCAGTGGAAAGCCTTCCTTGTCGCGCCTGTACCCGAGGCGCTTGCCGATCGCCCCCTGCGCAGATTTCCAGTAGTACCGCGCCATCGCTTCGTTCACCACCACGACGGCGGGTGCGTTCGGGTCGTCACGCTCGGTGAAGTCGCGGCCGGCAATCAGCGGAATCCCCAGCGTCGCGAAGAAGCCAGGGCCGACGCTGTTGAGGTTGATGTTCATGTTTTCGTCAGGCTTCGGCGTGTAGCCGTCCACGCGCATCGTGGCCAGCCATCCGTTTCCGGTAAGCGGCCCGATCGAGCTCATCGAGGCGGAGCTCACACCGGGCAGCGCGGACAGCCGCTCGTGCGCCTGTTTGAAGAGTATCTTGACCCGCTCCATGCTGTAGCCGCTGAGCACCGGGTCGATCGAAAAACTGAGGAGCCGATCGACCTTGAATCCGGGGTCGAGTGTCCTCAGGTTGTAGAGGCTGCGCGCGAACAGCGCCGCACCGGCGACGAGCATCACCGACAGCGCCACCTGCGCGACGACGAGGCCCTTCCGTGCGCGCGCGTGGCCTGTTCCGCCGACGACGCCGGTGGATTCGTCTTTCAGTGTCCCGGCAACGGCCTGCCGGGTCGACTGAACGGCCGGGCCGAGGCCGAAGACGAGGGCAGTGACGATCGACAGTCCGAGCGCGAAGAGCAGGACCCGTCCGTCCGGATCGGACGACAGCGTCGTCGAGCCGTCGCTCGCGCCCGGCAGCGCGCCAATGAGCAGCGCGCCGGTCCACGACGCCACGATCAGCCCGAGGCCGCCTCCCGCGAGCGCCAGGACGAGGCTCTCCGCGAGGTGCTGCCTCACGATGCGGGCGCGTCCCGCGCCGAGCGCGAGACGAATCGCGATCTCCCGCTGACGAGACGTCGCTCGCGCGAGCAGCAGGTTCGCGACGTTGGCGCACGCGATGACGAGCAGCAGCCCGACCATCCCCATCAGGACGACGAGCGATTCGGAGAATCGTTCGCGAAGGTCGGATTGCCCGCGCTGACCTGGCAGCACGACGAGCGGCTTGGCCAGAAAACGGGTGCGGAACCGCTGGTCGACGTCGGGGTACTCCTTGATGTCATCGGCGAGAATCTGTTTGAAGAGCACCTGCATGCCTGAGGTCGCCTGCGCGATCGTGACGCCGGGTTTGAGCCGCGCGAAGACCTGCAGCCAGCGGCTGCGGTTGTTGTCGAGGTCGTTCCACGTCGGCGTCAGCTGCGCCTTCATCATCACCGGCACGTGGATCTCCGACGTGCCTCCGACGCTTACGCCCGTGAACCCGGGCGACGTCACGCCGACAATCGTCATCGGGTGGCCGTTGACCGAGATCGACTGGTTCAGCACGGAAGGATCCCCGCCGAAGCGCCGGGTCCAGTAGCCATGGCCCAGGATCGCGACGGGATGTCCCCCGGGCGTCGTGTCGTCCGACTGCGTGAACAGGCGCCCGATCTGCGGCCGGGCGCCGAGGACGTCGAAGAAGTTACCCGAAACGAGCTCTGCGCTGACCCGTTCCGATCGTCCCCTCCACGTCATCGTCGCCGGCACCTGCATGCGCGCGAGCATGCCGCTGAAGACGGCGTTCCGGTCGCGGAACTTCGCGTACATCGGGTACGAAAAGGTCTGCTCGTTCATCGAGCGTCCGCGAAACGGCCCCGGGTCGTCGAGCTGGACGAGCTCGTCCGGGTTCTTCACCGGAAGGCGGCGGAGCAGGACCTGGTCGAGCAGGGAAAAGATGGCGGTGTTGGCGCCGATGCCGAGCGCCAGCGTGGCGACGATGACGGCCGTGAAGCCGGGCGTCTTGGCCAGGGTTCGGCCGGCAAGGCGGACGTCGCGCCAGAAGGAGGCCATAGATCACAGCACATAGGCAGATCCCGTGCCGGTCTGGATGGCCAATTTCCGAGGGATCGCGCGTTCAGGTCCGGGGATGGCTGTCCGTCTTCGGGACCGGCCGTCCGGAAGCGGACTCGGTAGTACGAGGCTCCAGCCTCGTTCTACCTGACTGCCGCTTTGATCTGCGCCAGCTCCTTGAGCAGATCGTCCAGCCGGGTCTGCGCTTCCTTGCCGACTTTCTGATCAGCCTGGCCCACCATCCGCGCAACGTTCGAGAGCTGATCGATGAGCATCGGCTGCGGATACGTGACATCGGCTGTCACGAGCCTCTCGTACAGATCTTTGCGGGACTCCTTGACCGCTGCCGACAGCTTCCGCGCGTCCGCGATCGCATCCCGCACTTTCAGCAGGAAAGCGGTCTGCTCCTCGAGGTCCGTTTGCGTGATGCCATCAGCGGCCAGGCGCGGATCGATCTTCACCTCGAGCGGTTTCGTATCGCTCCAGCTGCCGGCGGTGAGGCGAACCTGATACTTGCCCGGCGCCACCATCGGACCGTCGCCGCTGTAGCGAAGATCCCACACGTACCGGTTGTGGCCAGCCCTGACGCCGAGCGCAGCGGCAGACTGCCGTCGGCGGAACGTTCGCATCGTCTGCGACCCCGTTCCAACTTCGCTCGGCGGCTCGACCGCACGAATGACCGTGCCTTTCGCGTCCAGTATCTCGAGCTTGACATCGCCAGATGGCGCAGCCGAGAACGCGTAATCGATCTCGGCGCCTGGAGCGGGGTACTCAGGCACATCCGGCGAGCCTCCTGAGGAGGCGTGACGCGTGCGCATGGCAGCCGCTGGAGCAAAGAGACGATGAGTTGCGGAAATGGCCTGCTCGGTTCCACCTGTCCCGACGGGTCCATTCGTTCTCGCGTTCTCGCTGTTTGTCGACGATGGGATTCCCTGTCCGCCGAGCTGCTGGAGCGGCGTGACGTTGTCCATGATCCAGAACGACCGGCCCATCGTGGCGATGACGAGATCTTTCCGATGGACCCGGATGTCGGTGACCGGCGTCGCGGGAAGGTTCTGCTGCAGCGGCTGCCAGCGCCGGCCGTTGTCGAACGACACGAAGAAGCCGAACTCGGTGCCGGCGTAGAGCAGCCCTTCGCGGTCCGGATCCTCGCGAACGACTCGCGTGGGGTGATCGTCCGGGATGCCGTTGGCTCCGCTCGTCAGCTTCGTCCAGCTCTTGCCGTAATCGTTCGTGACGTAGATGTACGGCTTGAGATCATGCTCGCGCAGGAAACGGTAGACCGCGATGTAAGCGGATCCTTTCCGGCGCGGCGAGTCCTCGATGTTCTGGACGCGTCCGCCGGGTGGGAGATCCTTCGGCGTGACGTTCGCCCATGTCTTGCCCCCGTCGCGCGAAACGTGGACGGGTCCGTCGTTGGCGCCGACCCAGAGGACGCCTCGCTCGAGGCGAGACTCCACCATCGAGTAGATCGAGCTGTAGACCTCTTCACCCGTGATGTCTCTCGTGATGGGGGTTCCGGGGACGATCTGCTTGTCCGGCTCGCGAGCGGTCAGGTCGGGGCTGATCGTCGTCCACGTCAGTCCTTCGTCCGCCGTTCGATGAACGACGTGCGACGCCTGATACACCGTCTTCGGATCGTGCGGTGAGACGACGAGGACGGTCTGACGCGGGAACCGGTACTTGATGTCGTCCGGATCGTGCCCGTACCGGTTCTGCGGATAGATCCAGGTGTGGGCTTCCTGTCCGGTCGCGACGCTGTAACGTCCGACTTCGCCCTTGCATGCTCCCCAGATCACCGAGCCGTCCGGACGCGGCTGGATCTGCCCCGTCTCGCAGCCGGGTCCCTGCGTCCAGGCCTGCGGCGCGCTGTCGAACCCCCAGAAGTGCGGCGGGAGGCTCGGGACGATGACGGTTGAATTGTCCTGCTGCGGCGCGTAGAGCCGATACGGAACCTGTTCGTCGACGGCAACCATGTAGAGCTCCGCCGTCGGCTGGTTGAGAATCGAAGACCAGGTCCGGCCGCCGTCCTGCGTGACGTTCGCGCCGCCGTCGTTGACCTGGATCGCGATGTTCGGGTTGTCGGGATTGAACCAGATGCCGTGCGCGTCTCCGTGCGGTATCGCCACCTGCGTGAACGTCTTGCCGCCGTCGGTGGACTTGTGGAGCGCCAGCTCGTTGACCCAGACTTCGTCCGCGTTCTTCGGGTTCACGTCCACGTAGTGGAAATAGAACGGCCGCGCCCTCAGGCGCGCGCTGTTGTTCACATTCCTCCACGTACCACCCGCATCGTCCGACCGGTAGAGGCCGCCCTCCGGTCCCGGCGCTTCGACCATGGCGTAGACCACGCGCGGGCTGCTGCGCGAGACGTCGAGGTCGATCTTTCCAATCAGGTTCTGCGGCAGGCCGGTGGAGAGCTTCGTCCAGGTTTCACCCGCATTCGATGACTTGTAGATGCCGCCTTCCGTCGCCGGTCCGCCGCTGATGATGTCCCAGCCCTTGCGGAAGCCGCGGTACATTCCGGCGTACAGCTCGTTCGGGTTGGACCAGTTGATCGCAAGAACGCGTCCGCCGGTCTGATCGTTGACGAAGAGCGTCTTCTTCCAGGTCTTGCCGCCGTCGATCGTCTTGTAGATCCCGCGTTCGGCGTTCGGCCCGAACGGCGATCCGAGGGCCGCGATCCAGACGACGTCCGGGTTGGTCGGGTGGACGACGACCGATCCGATCTGTCCGGCGTCGCGGAGGCCGATGAACTGCCACGTCTTGCCGGCGTCCGTGGACTTGTACATTCCGCGGCCGATGATCACGTTGCTTCGAATCGCGGCGCTGCCCGTGCCGACATAGACGACGTCGGGATTGGAATCCGACACTTCGATAGCGCCGATCGAACCGGTTGCGATCTGCCCATCGCTGATTGGCGTCCAGAGATTGCCGCAGCTTTCCGTCTTCCAGACGCCGCCGCCGGTCGGTCCCATGTAGAAGGTGCAGGGCTTCGTCCGCACGCCGGCGAACGCGGTGACGCGTCCGCCGCGATGTGGCCCGATGCTGCGCCACTTGAGGTCCTGGTAGAGCTTGGGATCGACGGCCGGCGCGACAGTTTGTGCCTGCTGAGTCGACACTGCGCCGACGACGTGTGCGGTGGCGATCGACGCGAGGAGAAGAATGACGCGAGTCATGGAAGGACCTCTCGAGCGGGAGATTCTGCCACAAAGCCGGCGTCAGGGCTGCTTCTTCCGAGCCTTCTTGCGGGACGCCGCCTTCACCGGCACTTCCACGGCACCAGGCCACATGAGACCACCCGTCACGATCGCGTGTGCGAGTTCCGGATCGCTGACGGCATACGGCACAGCGGCGCGTTTCCACGCGTAGACCGGCTTTCCGTCCCTTGTTTTGTAGGTCCAGATCTCGCCGGCCGCGACGAGCCGTTTGAGGACGATGTGAATCGAGGCGAGTGGATTTGAATAACGATCCGGATCGATGCCGAGCGAGGTGAGGCGCTCGCGGACCTGCGCGGCGGTCAGGCCGCCGAAGCTGGCACGAAGCACCGACCGGCAGGCGTCGGTGAGTCCGAGTTCCGGCTGCTCGAGTCGTTCGGACGGCAAGCCGCAAAGCGCCCCCAGATTCGCGATGGTTAACCGGAGCTGCGCCAGCCGCGTCTCAATGGCGTCGCGCTGAGTCCTGAGCTGCTCGTATTCTTTGATCGCTGCTTCGAGCGCGCGGCGGTAGTCCTGCCGGTTCACCCGGCCAGTTTATACATATCGTATAAACAACTGTCAAACCACCCCCGGCCCCCCAGGCCCAGGCCCCAGGCCCCAGGCCCCAGGCCCTAGTCCCTATTCCTGGGAATCGTCTTCTCGATGTACGCGCGAATCGCGGCGTGTGTCTCGTCGGACGCCCACGCGGCCATCAGGGCTCCCGCGTCCTGCGCCATCCGGCCCGCGCGCTCCACGTACGGCATCCGAATCGCGCGCTTCGTCAGCCGGAAGCTTTCCGGTGGCGCGGCGGCGAGCTCCGCTGCGATCGCTTCGGCGCGCGGCAGGAGCATCTCGGGAGCGGTCAGCTCGTCCACGATCCCGCGCGCGAGCGCCTCGGAAGGCTGGTAAGTCCTGCCCACGTAGAGTAATTCGTTGAAGTGCGGCGCGGGAACCGCGCTCCGGATGATCTCGATCACGAGCGGCGGAAACGGAACACCGACCTTCAGCTCCGGCAGGCCGATCCGGGCCGTGCCCTGCACCATCAGACGGCGATCGCACGCGCAGGCGAATACGCATCCCCCGGCGATGGCATGCCCGTTCACCGCGGCCACGACCGGCGCGGGAAAGGTGAACAGTGCATCGCACACGCGATCGAGGGCCGGGAGGAACTTCGTGACGTAGTCGCGGCCGCCTTCGGTCAGTTTGAAGAGATCGACGCCAGCCGAGAAGATGCCGCCGGTGCCGGTGAGCACGAGCGCCCGGACGCCGGATGCTGCGAGCGCCTCGAGCCTTGCCGCGATCGCATCGGCCAGGTCGAGGTCGAGCGCGCTTGCCTTGCCGTGCGCCAGGCGAAGGGTAACGATGCCGTCGGAATCGGATTCGTGAAGCATAAGGCGATAGACAGATCTAACACGGCGGTGCCTCTAAACCATTTCCCCTACAGTGTCGTCTAAATCGGGCGGAAGCAGGCCTAAAGGCCTGCGCTAACGCTATGGCCAACTTTCTCGGCGAGTTCGAACAGCTCATCCTCTTTGCGCTCCTGCGCCTCGGCGACGAGGCGTACGGCGTGACCGTGCGCGACGAAATCGAATCGCGGACCGGTCGCGAGATCAGTGCCGGTGCGGTGTACACGGCGCTCGAACGGCTCGAGGCGCGCGGATTCGTCAGTTCCTGGTTCGGGGAGCCGACGGCGGCCAGGGGCGGCCGGCGCAAGCGGCATTACCGCATCGAGCCGGCCGGGCAGCGCGCCTTGCGGCGAGCGTACGAGGGCGTGCAGTCCATGGCGAGGGGCGTCCGCATCAAGATTGCGAAGGCCGAGGTGTCGTCGCGATGAAGCCGCCGATTCTTCCCAGAGCGCTTCTCCTTCTCTGCCTCCGCGGCGTCGCGCGGGAGGCGATCGTCGGCGATCTCGACGAGGGCTTCGCCACGCGGGCCGCACGCGATCCCCGGGAGGCGCGAAGGTGGTACTGGCGCCAGACGGTGGGCTCGATCGGCTCGCGCTGGCGGCCGCCGCCTCACTTTTCGTGGCGCCTGTCGGATCTCTGGCAGGATGTGCGGTTCGGCGGCAGAACGCTGCGACGCTCGCCAGGCTTCACCGCAGTCGCGATCGCAACGCTGGCGATCGGAATCGGCGGGACGACGGCCGTCTTCAGTCTTCTCCATGCCGTGCTGCTGCGCCCGCTTCCTTTCGCCGATCCGGATCGCCTCGTCGCGATCGGCCATCCCGACGCAACGGGCCGGCCGTCGAATCTCGGCTACCTGACGTTCCGCGACTGGCGCGATCGAACCCGCGCGATCGAAGACGCCGCGGCAATCCGGACCTGGCTCGCCACGATTACGGATGGTCCAGCCGGTACGGCGGGCAGCGGCGAGCCTGAACGCGTGCCTGCCGTCCGCGTGTCGTGGAACTTCTTCCGCCTCCTCGGCGTCGCGCCCGCTCTCGGACGCGACTTCCGTCCCGAAGATGATCGCCCCGAGGCCTGGCGCGTCGTCCTGCTGAGCGACGGGCTGTGGCGCCGCCGGTTTGGAGCGGACCCGGTAATCGTCGGCCGCTCGATCGGCATTCACGGACGGCAGTACCTCGTCGCCGGCGTCATGCCGTCCACGCTCGAGGAGCTCGTGTCGGCGCACTATTACGCGCCAGCCGAGATCTGGGCGCCCATCGGATACGACGAGACCACGCAGGACGCCTGCCGGAGCTGTCAGCATCTGAACGCGATCGCCAGGCTGCGTCCCGGCGTGTCGATCGAAGCGGCGCGCGCGGAGCTCGCGACAGTGCAGTCCGCGCTGCAGCGGCAATTTCCCGTGGACTACGGCTCGACGCCGGCGACGATGCGCGGCCTGCGCGACGAACTTCTCGGCGACATCAGGCCGCTGCTGCTCGTCCTGTTTGGAGCGGTCTCGGCGGTGCTCCTCATCGTCTGCGCGAACATCGCCAGTCTGCTGCTGGCCCGGAGCGCGTCGCGCGATCAGGAACTGGCGGTTCGCTGCGCGCTCGGTGCTTCGAGGGGGCGCGTCATCGCCCAACTCCTGACGGAAAGCCTGCTTCTCTCCGCGCTGGGAGGCGTCGCGGGCGCGCTGGTCGCGGAAATCGGGGTCGCCGCGATCGTGACGGCGGCTCCCGCCGATGTTCCGCGGCTCGCGGCCGCCGGCATCGACGCGCGCATGTTCGCGTTCAGCCTGGGAATCAGCTTGATAGCGGGCCTCGCATTCGGCCTCGCGCCAGCGCTCGGGGGATCGTCGCGCGATCCCCAGTTGTCGCTTCGCGCAGGGCAACGCCACACCGCGGACTCGACCCGATGGGGCCGTCGCGCGCTCGTCGCCGGCGAGGTCGCGATGGCCATCGTCCTTCTCGCGGGTGCTGGGCTGATGATCCGGACGATGCGCAACCTGCTGCACGTGGATCCCGGCTTCGACTCGCGAAACGTGCTCACCTTGGATCTCGCGTTCGTCGGTCCGGCGTATGCGGAGGACCCGGCCGTCCTGGCCACGCAGATGCGGATTCTCGATGGCGTGCGCGCGCTGCCTGGCGTCGAAGCGGCCGCGTTCGCGAGCCAGATTCCGCTGGGCGGCAACATGGACACATGGGGCTTTCACGCGGAAGGCCACCCGCTTTCCGGCAGCGCCGACGCACCATCCGTCGAGCGCTACGGGGTGTCGCCCGAGTACTTCAACGTGATGCGGATTCCGCTGAAGCGAGGCAGACGTTTGGCGAGCGCCGACCGCACCGACTCGGCCCGGGTGGTCGTCATCAGCGAAGCCGCCGCCGAACTGGTCTGGCCCGGACAGGATCCGCTGAATCGCCGCGTGAGAATGCCCGGCATCAAGGGTCCGTGGTACACGGTCGTCGGCGTCGTCGGGAACGTGCGCCACTACGAACTGTCGGCGGCGCCGACGCCGCAGATGTACGTCACGGAGTCTCAGGTCATCGACTCGTTCGTCACACTGACGGTCCGTACGACGGGCGATCCGCGCGGTGTTGCGTCAGCGGTTCGATCGATCGTCATCCGCGAGGCGCCGGGTGTCGCGCCGGCGGCGGCGGCCACGCTCGACGAGCTCGTCTCGAAGTCGGTCCGTACACAAAGATTTGCGATGATGCTGCTCGGGCTGTTCTCCGGCGTCGCACTGACATTGGCGATGGTGGGCGTCTACGGCACGGTGGCGTACAGCGTGGCGCGCCGCACGCGCGAGTTCGGCGTGAGGCTGGCGCTCGGCGCGCGGCGTGCCGACATCGGCCGCCTCGTGCTCGCCGAGGCCGCGCGGGTCCTCGCCATCGGCATCATCGTCGGCGCGCTCGCGGCGATCGCGCTCACGCGCCTGCTCGGGACGCTCCTTTACGGCGTGAGTCCATCGGATCCATGGACGCTTGCGGCGATCGTGCTGGTCGTTGCGGCCGCGACCTTCGTCGCGCAGCTCACACCGGCGCTGCGCGCAACCTGGGTAGATCCGACGACGGCGCTCCAGGCAGAGTAGCTAAGAACCCGGCCCCACGACGGGATTCGTCAGCGTCCCGATTCCCTCGATCGTGCAGACCGACAGGTCGCCCGGTTTCATGAAGATCTTGCGCGCTGCGCCAACGCCCGCGGGACTGCCGGTCGCGACGATGTCGCCCGGCTTCAGCGTCATGATGTGCGAGACGTAGCTGAGCATCTCGTACACGGTGTGTGTCATGCGATCCGTGCTCGAGTCCTGCATGACCTTGCCGCTCAACGTGAATTTGATGGCGAGCTTCTGCGGGTCGGCGACGAACTCCTTGGGAACGATGTACGGTCCGAGGGGCGCGAAAGTCGGGTGGCTCTTGCCCATGAACCAATCGGATCCGTGGCGTCCATCCCCGCGGCCGGCGCGGTCCGACACGTCGTTCTGCAGCGTGAAGCCGACGATATAGTCGTGCGCCCGGTCGACCGGGACGTGGTCGGCTTCGCGCCCGACGACGACCGATAACTCGCATTCCCAGTCGACCTGGTCGCGGCCGGCCGGCAGCCGGATCGCGTCGCCATTGCCGACGACGGCGCCAACCATCTTCGGGAAGACGTACGGGTTATGCCGTGTGTCGCCAGGCTTGCGCTGCCAGATGCCCGGAATGCCCTCTTTCGGCGGCGCGGCGTTGCCATCGAAACCACTCGTGCTGATCCCGATCATTTCCTTCGCGTGTTCCGTGTAGTTGACGGCGGCGTTCAGGATATTCTGCGGCATCACCGGCGGCAGCGTCTTCAGCGACTTGATGTCGTAGGCGTGCGCCGGACGCGTTCCAGCGGCGCTCGATGCGATCGATCCGAGCTTCGCCCTCAGTGAGTCGTACTGCTGAAGGAGGACCTTCATGTCCGACGGCAGCGAGGGTTCCGCTTTGGACAGATCGACCGCGGTCGCGTCATTCAGGACGAGGCCGACAAACGTTCGCGAGCCCTGGGCAAACGTGCCGAGCTTGAACGGAGTGGCCGATCCTGATTGAGCCTCAGGGAAAGTGACGGCAGACACAGCCACGAGTCCGACGAGCGCAAGGTGCCTCAGCATCCCGGTCCTCCGCATTGTTGACCGCTGGGAAGCTACGCCTCGGAGTGGCGGGTTGTCAACGCCGCGGCGCTAGGTCTGCAGCAGCGCCCGCGTTGGATCGACGCCGGCGGCGCGGCGGGCCGGAACGACCGCCGCGAGAAGCGCCGTCGCACCAAGCGCGAGCACAACGGCGAGGAGCGTCAGCGGATCGCGCTGTTCGATCCCGACGAGCTGCGATGAGAGCACGCGCGTCGCGCCGAGGGACCCGATGACGCCGATTGCGAGGCCCGTGGCGACCGGCACGACGGCCTGGCTCAGGACGAGCCGCACGACGTCGGACCGCGTCGCACCGAGCGCCATCCGGACGCCGATCTCTGGCGTGCGCTGCGTCACGAAGTACGCCACGACCCCGTAGATGCCGATCGCCGACAGCACGAGGCCGATCGCGCCGAGCAGCGTCAGCAGCACCGTGTTGAAGCGCGCGGCGGCCAGGGAGTCGGCCATCCGCTCTTCGAGCGTCTTGATGTTGAAGAGCGGGACGTCCTGGTCGATGCCGGCCATGACCTTCTTGAGCGATGGGATGAGCGCGCCGGGATCGCCTTCGGTCCGCGCGATCACGTACATCGATCGCTGCACCCAGTCCCACGCCTCGTCGGGTACCTGCTGGATCGGCAGGTAGAAGTCGGGAGGCGGCGGCGCCGCCAGCGCGGTCGCGCGCATGTCGCGCGCCACGCCGACGATCAGCTTGTAGTCGGGGCTTTTGCCGTCCGGGCCCGGCTCGCAGCACGCGACGCGGCGGCCGAGAGGATCCTGACCGGGGAACAGAGCGGCGCCGAGCGTCTCGCTGACGATCATGACTTTCTGCGCGCCGCGCCGATCGCGCGAGTCGAAGACTCGGCCGCGAAGGACCGGGACGCGGAGCGCGTCGAAGAAGTCCGGCGTGATCATCCGCAGGCGCGCCTGGACCATGTACTTCATGTCGAACGGCTTGCCTTCCGGGATGAGGCCATTGCCGTTGCCCCCCTGCGCCATCGGGACGTGCGACGCTACTGCCGCCGCAGTCACGCCGGGCACGCGGTTGGTTTCCTCGACGACGCGCTCGAAGGTCGCGACGGCGCGGTCGCGGCCCGAGCGATACTCGGAGGCGGGCAGCGAGACGCGCGCCGTCAGCACGCCGGCGGGATCGAAGCCGGGGCGAACGCGCTGCAGCTCGACGGCGCTGCGAATGAGGAGGCCCGCGCCGACGAGCAGCAGGACTGCGAGCGCGACCTCGGAGACAATCAGCGTCGAGCGAAGCCAGTCGCGATGTCCCGGACCGGCCTGCCCGCGTCCGCCTTCCTTCAGCCGCTCGCTGACACCCGCGCGCGCCGCGCGCAGCGCCGGGGCCAGGCCGAACAGGATGCTGCTCACGACCGAAACGCCCAGCGCGAAAGCCAGCACGGTGCCGTTGATGGCCGTCTGGTCGAGCCGGGGAATCCTCGGCGGCGCGATCGCGAGCAGGCTGCGGATTCCCCACCATGCCAGCGCGAGACCCGCCATACCGGCCACGAGCGCGAGCACGGCGTTCTCGGTTATGAGTTGCCGGACGATGCGGCCGCGGCCGGCGCCGAGCGCCGCGCGGATGGCGAGCTCGCGGCCGCGCGACGCGCCGCGTGCGAGCAGCAGATTGGCGACGTTGCTGCATGCAATGAGCAGGACCAGGCCGACCGCGCCGAGCAGCACGAACAGCCGGTTGCGCGTGTCTCCGACGAAGAGCTCCGCGAAAGGCCGCGTCTGAAATGCCAGCTCGGCGTTGTCGCGGGGGAAGCGCTTCTTCAGCGATTCACCAATCGTCTTCAGCTGGTCGTCGATCTGCGCTTGCGTGACGCCGGTCTTCGGCCGGGCGACAACGGTGAGGTAGTGCTCATCGTGCATCGCCTGTCGCTCGGGTGTGAACGCGATGGGCACCCAGAGCTCTTCGCTGTCCGACGTCAGATCGAAGTGCGGCGGCATGACGCCGACGACGGTGTACGGCTGTCCGCCGAGCCTGATCGGCTTGCCGACAATCGAGCTGTCTGCGCCAAACCGCCGCACCCAGAGCCGGTGACTCAACATGACGACGAGCTCGCTGCCGGGCTGGTCCTCGTCACGACGGAAGACGCGCCCAATCGACGGCGCGACGCCGAACACGTCGAAGAAGCCGTCGGACACGCGTGCGCCGATGATCCGTTCGGGGTTTTCGTCGGTCGAGAGGTTGAAGCTCGCGTACTGGACTGCGGTCGCGCGTTCGAAGACCCCTTGTTCGGCCATCATGTCCGTGAAATTGCCGGCGGACACCTCGGACGGCCGGCCGCGCCACGTCTCTGTGACGAAGAGCAGCTTGCCTGGATCGTGCACCGGCAGCGGCCGGAGAACCACCGCGTGAACGGCGCCGAAGATCGCCGTCGTGGCGCCGATGCCGAGCGCGAGCGTGAGCATCGCGATCAGCGTGAACCCGGGATAGGCGGCGAGCTGCCGAATCGCGAAGGTGGCGTCCTGACGAAGCTCGCTGAAGTATTCGCGCCGCCGCATCTCCGTATCCCTCCTCCCGCCGATGTCCTGGCACGTTCTGCTGACCCGCTCGAGGTTCCCGAACCGCGTCAGCGCGCGCTCGCGCGCCTCGCGCGGCGTCATGCCGCTCGCGATGTACTCACGCGTCCGCATCTCGACGTGAAAGTCGAGCTCTTCGGCGACTTCCTGATCGAGCGGCGGTTTTCTGAGCCAGTCCATCGTTTCAGGCAGGCAGCAGGACCTTCGACACGGCCGCCGCGAAACGCGCCCAGTGTTCCGTCTCGGCAACGAGTTGCTTGCGGCCGCGCGGCGTCAGCCTGTAGAGCTTTGCGCGCCGGTTGAGCTCCGACATGCCCCATTCCGCTTCGACCCAGCCCTTGCGCTCCATCCGGTAGAGCGCGGGATACAACGACCCTTCTTCGATCGTCAGCATCTCGCCGGTCGCCTCTTCGAGCCACCGCGCGATCGCGTATCCGTGACGCGGACCCGTGACCAGCGTCTTGAGGATCAGCGCGTCGAGCGTGCCGTGCATCATGCCGGGCGCTTCGTGTGCCATGCCTGCGATTCTGGGCGGTGATACCTAGAGTGTCAAGGTATAGGACGAGCGGAAGGGCGGGAAGGTTTACTGGGGCTTGGGGCCAAGCCCCAAGCCCCAAGCCCCGACCCCTACGGGTTGTTCGTAATCGTCGTCTTCTTCAGGGCCGGCGGCAACGGCGCGCCCTTGCGGACGGGCGGCTCGAGGTCCCACCAGTACTGACGGGGCAGCTTCTTCTGCTGCGGCCAGACCTGGTCGAGCGTCTCGGCGTCGTAGAGCTCGCCATTCTTCATGACCATGCGGACGCTGTTCGTGTTCCGGATGTCATCGAGCGGGTTGCGATCGAGGACGATCAGATCGGCGAGCTTTCCTTTCTCGAGCGATCCCAGATCCTTCCCGAAGCCGATCGCCTCGGCGCCGACGATCGTACCGACTTTCAGCGCGTCGTGATTCGACATGCCGCCTGACTGGATCGCCCACAGCTCCCAGTGACACTGGATGCCCTGGCGCTGGCCGTGGCCGCCGAGTCCCACGCGTCCGCCCGCCTTGACGACGTCGGCGAGCACTTTGGCCGCCTGCGGGAACGAGTACTCCTGCTCGTGGAACCACGGCCTCCTGAGCACGCTCTCGTCGAGATCCCGGTGCGGCGTGAATCGACGGAGCTTCGCGTCGGTGTGCAGGTCGTGGCCGTTCTCGTAGAAGTAGTTCTCCGCCCACGGTCCGCCGTACTGAACCAGCAGGGTCGGCGTGTAAACGATCCCCGACTGCGCGACGAGCTGCACGACGTCCTTGTAGAGCGGCGTGATCGGCAGCGTGTGCTCAAGGCCGGGATAACCGTCCATGATTTGCGTCAGGTTCAGCTTGAGATCGAGGCCGCCCTCGAGAGTGGGCATCAGCTTCTGCTCGCGCGCCGCCATGATGAGCCACTGGCGCTGCTGGCGATTGCCCGCCATGTACTGCTTGATGGTTTTCGTATCCCAGTACTTGCTGTAACGCTTCAGGACGTCCTGCGAGTCTTCGAGGCTCTGCACGTTGTCGGACGAGAACACGCCAGGCCCCGTGCCGAACACGCGTGGCCCGAGAATCTGTCCCGTCTCGACCATGTCCCGATACGCCAGGATGTCCGTCGTCGCCGTCTGCGGATCGCGGGTGGTCGTGACCCCGTAGGCGAGGTTGGCGAGGTACTCCCAGATCTGCGTCTTGTGGATATCCCACGCCGGCCAGATGTGCGCATGGATGTCGACGAGGCCCGGCATGATCGTCTTGCCGGAGACGTCGATGATCTTCGCGTCGCCGGGCGCGTTTACGCGATCACTCGGCCCGACCTCGGCGATGCGGTTGTCTCGTATGACGATAGTGCCGTTCTCGATCACGTCATCGTTGCTCTTTGCTCGCGCGGGCTCAAGGCTGCCCATCGTGATGATGCGCGCACCGCGCAAGACGACGGTTCCGGACGGTTTCGCGCGTGGGACTTCGACGACGATTTCGGTCTCGGTCGCTTCGTAGGCCGGCTTCTTGGGCTTGTCCTTTTCTTTGTCGTCCTCCTTCGCACTTGATTCTTCCGGATTACTTCGAACTTCGTCCTTCGTGCCTCGTACTTGATCTTCTTTCTTCTTCTCCTCGGCCTTCTGCTTGTCCTCGGCCGCCTTCGCCGCGTCGAGGTCGTAGCGGAAGAAGGTGTGCCCGAGGGCGTACGTGACCGCCTTGCCTGTGGCGGCCCAGTCGATGAACTCGCCCCCGACGTTGGTGAGCTTCTTGACCGGGACGGATGCGCCGTCCGGGCTCGACACGCTGACGGTCGGCGCGTTGTCGCCGCCCACCATGGGAATCGTGATCATGTAGACGCGCGTTTCGGCGTCGACCAGGGCATGCTCGCCGTCGGGGCCGACGATCACGTCGCTCGCGGGGTTCGCCTCCTCGGCGTTGGGGGACTTGTAGCCGGTGACCTTGACGTGAACCCGACGGTCGGTCCCGTCGAACCGGAACGACACGAGCCCGCGCTTTCCTTCCCACGCGAAGATGCGGGATGGATCGCTCGAGAAATGGGGCCGGCCCTCTCCGCGATAGGGGGCGATGAGCGTCGCGTCGCCTCCGGCGGAGGGAAGCCACACGAGCTCCAGCGCCTGGCCGCCGCGGCCTGTCGGCGAAAAATCCTCCTGCCGCTCCATCCGCGGGCCGCGGACGACGACAATCCGCTGGCCGTCTGGTGAATACACGGGTTCCGAGTAGAACGACGCGGTCCGGGTCAGCTTCTCCGGCGCGCCGCCGTCAGGCGGCGCGCGATACACGTGGCCGCCCTCGTCGTCGGACCACGTGACGTAAAGGACGTGGCGGCCGTCGGGCGACCACGTCGGGTGGTGCTCGGCGACCGAGGATATGCCGATCCGCTTGGGGCTGCCGCCCGGATAGTCCATCACGTACACGCGTTCGAGAGCCGTGAACGCGAGCTTCCTGCCGTCAGGCGAGAGACGGGGATGGCGAATCTGCTGCGCGCGGACGAGGCCTTCGCTCAGTGGATAGTCGAAGGCCACCTTCGGTCCGAGCTTGAGGTCAACCTTGGCGTTGAACGGGACCGGCGTGACGTCGCCGCCTGGAACGGCAACGCGCCAGATCCTTCCGTCGTACGACGCGACAAGCGATTTCGAGTCGGGCGTGAAGGACGCGCCCGGCATCAGGTCGCGCGTGCTGGCCGACTCCTGGTCGTCGCGCTGGACCGGGTAGAGCAGCCAGGAATCGTCGCCGCTCTGCATGTCGCGGACGCGGAAGCCGGTCTGCGCGTCCCAGCGCGTCGCGTAAACGAGCCAGCGGCCGTCGGGCGAGAGGACCGGCCGCATCGCCGAGCCGAGCTCGTCGCTCTGACGG
The DNA here is from genome assembly GCA_036257535.1 of Vicinamibacterales bacterium. Taxonomy (GTDB): domain Bacteria; phylum Acidobacteriota; class Vicinamibacteria; order Vicinamibacterales; family 2-12-FULL-66-21; genus DATAEE01. The sequence goes on from DATAFJ010000076.1 coordinate 17,210, forward strand.
TAGTTCTGACCCGTGTGGCGATCGTACACGCCGAGCTGCCAGCGGAACGACATCTGGTTGTAGACGCTTCCGGCCTGCGTCCGCTCGGTGAAGTACACGTAGCGCGGGTCCTTGCCGAAAGCCGGCCCCAGAGCGAAAAGGGTTTTCTGCTCGTCGCTGTTTCCAGTCAGCTTCACACCGCTGCCGCCGTCGACGTGATACAGAAACAGGCTCATGACGGGCGGCGTACCAGACAGGCGGGACGCGATGATGTAGTTGCCATCCGGCGTCCACTCCGGAGATCGGAACGTTTGCGTCTTGTCCTTCGTGATCGCCCGCGGCTCGGAGCCGTCGGCGTTCGAGATCCACAGGTTGTCCGCGCCGCTCCGGTCGGAGATGAAGACGATCTTTGATCCGTCCGGCGAATAGCGCGGCTGCGTGTCGAACGCCATGCCGTCGGTGATCCGCTTCGCGTCACCGCCGCCGATCGGGACCATGTACAGATCGCCGAGCAGCTCGAACAGGATCTGCTTGCCGTCCGGCGAAACGTCGAGAGAAATCCAGGATCCTTCGTCCGTCGTGAACGCGACCGTCCGTTCGCCCGCGAGCGGAAGATCCTTCTTTTCTTTCTTCGTCTCCTTGTCTGCCGCGGCGCCCGACTTTCCACCCGCAGGCTTCTCCTGGAGGGAGGCCTGTTCCGCGAGAATCAACACGAGGCCTGCAACCGCGATCAGCGTCCGGCGTGCTGTCATAAAACCGACTCCTTGTGGCCATTCTCTCCAGCCTGTGTTCCGGGAGGAAGGGGATCGTGACGGATGGTGGGACGACTGGCAGCCGTTACTCAGGGAATCCGTGCGCCCGTCAGACGGCGAACCACCGACCCATCCGGCCGCATGACAAATACGTCGAAGTCGCCGTCGCGGTTGGAGTAAAAGGCGATCTGCCGCCCGTCGGGCGACCACGCCGACTCGAACACGATGTCCGGATTCCGCGTGAGATTCGCCGGCGCGGAGCCGTCCCGGTTCATCACGTATAGCTCCTCGTTCCCGTCCCGGGTCGTGAAGAAGGCGAGCCGCCTGCCATCCGGCGCCCAGGCGGCGCCGGCATCCTGGGCCGGGTTCCGCGTGAGGTTGCGCGCGTTGGTGCCGTCGGCGGCCATCACGTAGACCTCGCTGTTTCCGTCGCGCCCCGAGCCGAACGCGATCTCCTTTCCATCCGGCGACCACTTCGCGTGGCCGTCACGGCCGGCACTTCGCGTCAGACGCGTTTCCGTGCGACCCTCGGCGTCCGCGACGTAGATTTCCTCGTCGCCGTCGCGATCGGAGTCGTAAAGGATGCGGCGCCCGTCGGGCGACCAGTCCGGATGTCGCCCGGCCGCCACGCGGCGCACGTTGGAGCCGTCGGCGTCTGCGACGTAGATGTGCCACCCGCCGTCGCGGACGGAATCGAATGCGATGCGCTTGCCGTCGGGCGCCCAGGCCGGGTGTGTATCCGCTCCGGGATGATCGGTCACGCGCGTCACGGTCGAGCCATCCGCCTGCATGACGTAGATGTCGGTGCCGCCGGTGCGCTCGGACTGAAAGAGCAGTTGCGTTCCATCCGGCGACCACGACGGATTGATGTTGGCGAACGCCGCCGGGCTCAGTCGCCGCAGATCCGACCCGTCGCGCGAGACGACATGCAGGCGTCCGCGGCCATCGGCGTTCGCGTGAAACAGGACGCGCCGGCCGTCTGGAGAGAAAGACGGTTGATGCGCGGGAAGGTTGACCAGTTCCCTGACCGCGCCCGTGGGCGGCTCGAGCACATAAAGCGCGTGGCGCCCGGACCGCCCTGAGGCAAAGACGACCTGGCGCTCGTCGGGCGACCACGCCGCGGACGTGTCGTCATCGTTGCTTCGATGCAGGGTCCTGATCTCGCGTGACGCGGCGTCGATCTCGTACAGCTGATTGCGCCCGGTGCGATCCGAGTAGAACAGCAGACGGCGTCCGTCGCGCGACCACTGCGGCACCTGATCGTTCGCCGTTCCCGACGTCAGTGGCGTCAGTCCCGAACCATCTGGAGAAACGACGTGCAGGTGCCAGGGCGCTTCGCCCAGCCGCTCTGTACGCTGAAACGCCAGCCGCGATCCGTCCGGCGACCACACCGGCACGCCGCTGAAGCCCGGCATCGACGTCACCTGCCGCACGCCGCTTCCGTCGGCGTTCATCACGAAGATGTGGGTGCCGTCCCCGGTACGCGGCGATTGAAACACGATCAGGCGGCCGTCGGGCGACAGATCCGGGTGCGCATCGCGCCCGGGGACGTCGGTCAACCGGGTCAACCCGGTTCCATCGGCAGACATGACGTAGATCTCCGGGTCGCCCGTGCGATCCGACGTGAACACGATCCGCGCGCCGTCGTGCGACCACCGGCCGAAGACATCACCCATCGCGGACGGGGCCGGTGCCTGCCGGTCAGCTGCCGCCGCCAGCCAGAAGAGGATGACGCCTGCAAGACCCTTCATGCCGAGGACGATAGTTGAGAATGTGCCGGCGTCCAGCGAAACGAGACGAACTGGCGGTTTTCTGGTCCGGATCGCCTGCCGTCGAGGGATGAGGTATCGTGCGCGGCGATGCGAATCGGCATCGACCTGGGCGGCACGAAGATCGAGGGTGTCGCACTCGCCGGGGACGGACGCGAGCTGGCCCGGATCCGAGTTGGCACGCCGCGCGGCGACTACGAAGCGACGGTGGCGGCGATCGCGTCGGTCGTGCATGACGTCGAGCGGACGGCCATCGCCATCGCGCCGGAAGAAGCTGCGGCGCGCGCGAGCATCGGAGTGGGCATTCCGGGCTGCATCTCACCTGTGACTGGGCTTGTCAAGAACGCGAACTCGACGTGGTTGATCGGCCATCCGCTGGACAAGGATCTCGAGGCTCACCTCGGCCGGCCCATCCGGATCGCGAACGACGCCAACTGTTTTGCGCTATCGGAGGCGGTCGATGGCGCCGCCGCGGGAGCGCGGGTCGTCTTCGGCGTCATCATCGGCACGGGGACGGGCGGCGGTATCGTCGTGGACGGTGTCGTCATCGAAGGAGCGAATCGGATAGCGGGCGAGTGGGGGCACAACCCGCTGCCGTGGCCCGAGCCGGACGAACAGCCGGGCGAGCCCTGTTACTGCGGCCGTGCCGGATGCATAGAGACGTGGCTTTCCGGCCCGGCCCTCGCGCGCGACTTCGAGCGGGCAAGGAGCGGAAAGCTCGGCGCCGAGGCGATTGTCGTGCGCGCGCGTGCCGGCGATCCTGCCGCGGCAGCGGCGCTCGACCGCTATCACTCGCGGATGGCTCGCGCGCTTGCGACCGTGATCAACCTGCTCGACCCCGACATCATCGTGCTCGGCGGCGGACTGTCGGGCATCGACAGTGTCTATGCGGCAGTCCCACGACTGTGGCGGCGTTTCGTGTTCTCGGACCGGGTACAGACGCGCCTGGTTCGCGCCCGTCACGGCGACGCGAGCGGCGTCCGCGGCGCCGCGATGCTCTGGCCAGTTCTGTAATTCCGCCGCCACAGTCGCCATGTAATTTCGGTTTCAGGTCCGTCATCGACATGCCTTTCCAAGGTTTTCTGCGTTCCCTATCGGACGAACCTGTGGAACGCGGCATGCCTCACCTCGGGAGCCACCTCCCCCGGCGGCTCGCGGTCGAGTGCGCAACAAATGCCTTCGACCAGACAGCTTTGCTCTCTTCTCGTTGCCATTGCCGCCCTCACGGCGGCGCCGCCCGTCGCGGCGCAGGTCACCGTAGATCCAAGGACTGCGGAGTTCAATCCGTCGCCGGATCACGCCAACGCCACCCTCGTTGCGCGCTACGAGCTCGAGTTCTATTTCCAGGGAGCGTCGCAGCCGTTCCAGACGGCAAATCTCGGCAAGCCGGCGCCGCAGGGCGACGGCAAGATCCGGGTTGATCTTCTGACGGTGCTCGGCGCGTTTCCGCCGGCCGGCGCGGTCTACGAGGCCCGCGTCTCGGCGGTGAGCCAGGCGAACGGGTTCGGTCGCAGCGCCGTCTCGAATCAGTTTCAATTCAGCACCACGTGCAACGTCACGATTTCGCCGACGAGCACGGCCGTCAGTGCGGGGGCATCGACCGGTTCTATAGCGGTCAGCGCTCCGGCCGGCTGTTCGTGGACGGCATCCAGCGGCACTTCGTGGATTACATTCACGGGTACGACCAGCGGGAGCGGGAACGGCACGGTCAGTTATTCCATCGCCGCGAACACCACAACCTCCCCTCGCACCGGCGCGGTTTCGATCGCCGGCCAGACATTCGTCGTCGACCAGGCAGCGGCGTGCGCGTTCACGATATCGCCGACGAGCGCGACGTGGTCGGCGAGCGCGGCAACGGGCACGGTCGCCGTCACGACGACGCCCGCCTGCTCCTGGGGCGTTAGCAATCCGGTGTCGTGGATTTCGATCACCGGCACCCTTCCGGGTTCGGGCAGCGGCACCGTCAACTACGCCGTGGCCGCCAACCCGAGCACGTCCCAACGAAGCGCGACGCTCACGGTTGCCGGCCGCGCCTTCGTCGTCAATCAATCCGGCGTCGTCTGCACCCCGACGTTGTCCGCAACGGAAGTGACCGTCGGCGCGAGCGGTGGGCCGGGTAGCGTATCGGTGTCGGTGTCCAACGGCTGCGCGTGGCAGACGACGAACGTCCCGTCGTGGGTCACGATTCAGAGCGGATCGGGGAACGGTCCCGGAACCGTTTCGTACACCGTGGCGGCAAACCCGTCGACGTCCCAGCGCTCCGGTTCGATGACGATTGCCGGCGTGACGTACTCAATCACGCAGGAGGGCGTCGCCTGCACGTACAGCATTTCTCCAACGAGCAGCAGCGTACCCGCCGGCGCGAGCACTGGCACGGTCCAGGTGAGTGCTCCAACAGGCTGCAACTGGACCGCAGTGAGTGGTTCCGGTTTCGTGACGGTGACCGACGGAGCGAGCGGCTCGGGGAACGACACGGTGTCGTACTCGATCGCCGCCAATCAGACCATCAACCAGCGCAACGGAAGCCTGACGATCGCCGGTCATACCTTCGCCATCACACAGGCTGGTGCACCCTGCACGCTGGCTCTCTCGCCGACGAGCGCATCGGTTGCGGCAGGCGCTACGACCGGTACGTTCAGCGTGAGTGTTCCAACCGGCTGTACGTGGTCGCCGACGAACAACGCCCCGTCATGGATCACGATTACTGATGCGGGGAGCGGCAACGGCAGCGACAGTGTCGGCTACAGCGTGGCGGCGAACCCGTCGAGCACGCCGCGGAGCGGGACGATTGTCATCCAGGGTCAGACGTTCACGATCACCCAGGGTGGCGTGCCTTGCACGTACCAGCTCGCGCCGACGGGCACATCGGTCGATGCGTCCGCGACGGGCGGCACCATCGCCGTAACGGCGCCCAACGGTTGTCAGTGGACGGCGTCGAGCAGCGCGCCGACGTGGGTGACTGCGACGGGCGGCGGATCCGGCACCGGCGTAGTCACCTACTCAATCGCGGCGAACCAGACGATCACCCCGCGTTCCGCCAGTATCACGATCGGCACGCAGTCGTTCTCCATCGTCCAGGCCGGCATACCGTGCACGTATCAGCTCTCGCCGGCGGGCGCGTCGATCGAAGCGACCGCGACGACAGGGACGGTCACCGTCACAGCGTTGTCGGGCTGCACCTGGTCGGCCATCAGTGGAGCTCAGTGGGTATTCATCACGAACGGTCAGAATCGAAACGGCCCCGGGAGCATCACCTACAACGCCCAGGCCAACACCACGACGAGTCCGCGGACGGCGACGCTGACGATCGCCAGTCAATCGTTCGTCCTGACGCAGGCCGGAGGCCCGTGCAACTACTCGGTGTCGCCGGCGACGGAATCTGTGCCTGATACCGGCGGCAACCGGTCCGTCACGGTGACGGCACAGGACGGCTGCGCATGGTCCGCGACGTCGGGCGCTTCCTGGATCACGATCACGAGCGGCGGAAGTGGCGACGGGGACGGAAACATCCAGTATCAAGTGCAGGCGAACACCAGTACCTCGCCGCGCAACGGTTCGATCGCCGTGGCTGGCCGCGTGGTGGCAATCACGCAGCTCGGCGCCCCCTGCAGCTTCAACACGTCACCCGCTTCCGTCTCGCTGGGCTCCGGAACGGCGAGCGGGGCGGTAACCGTCTCGACGCAGAACGGTTGTTCCTGGAACACAACGAACTCGACGACCTGGATCCACCTCACGGGTAATACGAGCGGCACCGGCAGCGGGTCGGTCAACTACAGCGTGGACGCGAATCCGGGCGCGACGCAGCGAAACGCAGTCGTGACCATCGCCGGCCGCCCGTTCACGGTGACACAGGCCGGCGTCCCGTGCGCATTCCAGATCTCACCGACCGGAACGTCGATCGTGGCCGCCGCGACGAGCGGCTCGGTCTCGGTCACGACGACGAACGGCTGTTCGTGGCAGACGCAGAGCAACGTGCCGTGGATCACGGCCTCGGGCGGTGGAACCGCAAGCGGCAACGCGACCTACAACGTCGCGGCGAACCCGGGGACGACTCCGCGGACGGGCAGCGTCACGATCGCGGGGCAGACGTTCACCATCAACCAGGAAGGCGCGGTCTGCAGCTTCACCGTCTCGCCGACGGTAGTCGCGTTGACGTCGGCGGCTTCGACGTTCGGCGTCGACGTCGCGACGCCGGGTGCCTGCAACTGGGCGGCGTCGAGCTCGGCTTCGTGGATCACCTTGGCGAGCGGCGGCGGCCCGGGCAACGGCCGCGCGTCATTCAACGTCGCGGCGAATACGACCGGTGTCCAACGCAGCGGAACCGTGACCGTCGCGGGGCAGACTGTGACCGTCACGCAGCCTGGCGGATCCTGCACGTACACGATTTCGCCCATCATCGTCACGGTGAGCCCGGACGCGACGACGGCAACGGTGACGGTGAATACTCAGAACAACTGTCCGTGGTCGGCGTCGAGCCAGGTGCCGTGGGTCACGTTCCCGAACGGCAGCACCGGCGCGGGGAGCGGGGCGCTCACGTATGCGGTTCAGTCGAACGCCGCCGCTACGCAGCGCAGCACGATCCTCACGATCGCGGGACGATCGTTCTCGTTGACGCAGCAGGCGAGGATCTGCACTTACTCGTTCGCCCCGTCGAGCGTTTCGGTGTCCTCGGCGGCGACGAGCGGTACGTTCACAGTGACGCCCTCCGACGCGTGCAGCTGGACGCCGACGAGCAGCGCCACGTGGCTGACCGTTTCAGGCGGCGGGGTCGGACCGGGTGTCGTGACGTACGGCGTGCAGCCCAACACCACCGGTTCGA
>DATAFJ010000096.1:0-23177 GCA_036257535.1 Vicinamibacterales bacterium
GATCCAGGAGCGCGGCAGCGAGCGACGCCACGCCCGGCTTGTCGGGCGGATCCTGCGCGGCACCGGCTCGAATCAGCAGCCGGAGCGACACGGCCGGTTGCTCGTGATGAGAGACGGCGACGACCTGAAGGCCGTTGGCCAGCGTCCTGATTGAGTACGGCGGGAACTTTACTTCCCTCGACGGAAGCGGGCGCGGGGGACGCTCGGTGGGCCACGTCTGAGCGGCCGCCGGCGCGATCGAGAGCAGCGCGATCAGGACGCCGACGCAGGCCCTCATCGCCCAGGCCCCCCGTTCGTACCCTTGGGCATCACATGAATGATGAGGCGCGACTGCGGCGTGAAGTACGTCTTCGCAACGCGCTGGACGTCGGCTGCCGTCGTGTTCATGAAAATGTCGAACTCGCCGTCCGTGGTCTTGATGTCGTCGTGGATGACCACCGCGTGGGCGAGATGCGTCGCTTTCTGCTGGTTCGACTCGCGTCCGAGGATGTAGTCGCGCGCGAACTGGTTCTTCGACCGCTCGAGCTCCTCCGAGCTCACAGGCTCTGTCTTGAGCCGGTCGAGCTCCGCGATGAGCGCCTTCTCCGCATCCTCCGGCGATCGGCCCGGCTGCACGACGGCCACGGCGAAGAACAGGTTCGGATCTTCGATGATGTTTCCCTGGCCGAACGCCGCCAGCGCGATCTGTTTCTCGTAGACGAGGCTCCGGTAAATCCGCGAGCTCTGGCCGTCCGAGAGAATCTTCGACGCGATGTGGAGCGGGTACGAGTCCGGATGACCGTCGAACGTAATCGGGTGCGCGACGACGATGGCCGGCAGCGGCCAGGGTTCGTGCACGGTGACCCTGCGCTCCTTGGTCGGCGCCGGCTCCTGCGGAATGTCGCGCGGCACAGCCTTCGACTTCGGCACCCGGCCCAGGTACTGCTCGACGAGCCGGAGCGCCTCGGTGCTGTCGAAGTCGCCCACGAGCACGAGCGTCGCGTTGTTGGGCACGTAGTACGTCTGATAGAACTCGCGGACGTCCTCGATCGACGCCGCCTCGAGATCGACCATGCTGCCGATCGTCGGGTGCTTGTACGGATGGACCTTGAACGCTTCGCCGTAGATGATTTCCGAGAGCCGGCCGTACGGCGGATTCTCGACGCGCATCCGCCGCTCTTCCTTCACGACTTCGCGTTCGGTCTTGAAGATCGATTCATCGATCCTGAGCGACGCCATGCGATCGGCCTCTAGCCACAGGATGAGCGGCAGATACTGCGCGGGCACCGTCTCCCAGTAGATCGTCGAGTCCTCGTTCGTGGAGGCGTTGCTCTGGCCGCCGACGCTCGAGATGACCGATGGGTGCTGCTCGGGCTCCACGTTCTGGGAGCCCTTGAACATCATGTGCTCGAACAGATGCGCGAACCCGGTGCGGCCCTTCCGCTCGTCCTTCGATCCGACGTGATACCAGAGCTGGAGGTGCACGATCGGCGTGGAGTGATCCTCGAGGAGGACGACCTGGAGGCCGTTGGAGAGCGTGGAGATCTTGTAATCGAGCTTGGGTGGACGGGTTGCCGCGTCGGGCGACGCCGCCCAGGGTGCGACGGCGATGACGAGCGCTGCCGCGGCCGCGACGGCCGTCGACGCGCGAAGCACAAACATCAGTCGATTATGGCATAGGCCGCCGCGCCAGCGCGGCTTCCAGTTCTGCAATCCGCCTTTCAAGATCCGCCACCGTTCTCCTGAGCTCCGGCAGCTTCTTGAAGACGGTCGAGGCTTTCAGCCACTCCCGGTTGGGAATCGCCGGGTACCCAGTGACGAACGTCCCCGGATCGACGGAGTTCGTCACACCCGACTGACCCGCCAGCGTCGAGCCGCGTCCGACGGTGATGTGTCCGGCAATGCCGACCTGCCCGCCGATCGTCACGCGATCCTCGATCACCGTGCTCCCGGCGATGCCGGTCTGTGCCGCGATCAGCACGTCGCGCCCGATCTGGACGCCGTGCGCGATCTGGACGAGGTTGTCGATTTTGGTCCCCGCACCGATGCGCGTCTCCCCTACCGCCGGCCGATCGATCGTCACGTTCGCACCGACTTCGACGTCGTCGTCGATGACCACGGCGCCGGTCTGCGGAATCTTGTGGTGCGTGCCGTCGGGGCGGCGGGCGAAGCCGTAGCCGTCGCTGCCGATCACCGCGCCGTCCTGAAGCACGACACGCCGGCCGAGCTGCACGCGCTCGCGGACGGATACGCGCGCGCGAATCACGCAGTTGGCGCCAATGCGCGCGCCCGCTCCGATCGATGCGTGCGGATACACAACCGTGCGCTCGCCGATCGACGCGCCGTCGCCCACGGCGACGAACGGCCCGATCGAAACACCCTCGCCGAGCGTCACACCGGCGCCGATCCAGGCGAGAGGATGAACGCCAGGTGCGGGATGGACTTCCGGCGCGAGAATCTCCACTGCCTTTGCAAACGCAAGATACGGATGACGCGTACGCAGGACGGCGCACGGCGCCGCCGGCGCATCGTCAGCGGCGATGACCGCCGACGCGCGCGTGGACACCAGCGCGCCGGTGTACCGTGGATTGCTGAAGAACGTGACGTCGCCCGCGGCAGCCTGTTCAAGCCCCGCGACACCGGTGATCTCGATCGTGCCGTCACCTTCGAGGCGGCACTCGAGCCGGACGGCAAGCTCCTTCAGCGTCACGGGCAACAGGATACTTCACGCTTGGGCAATGCGCTGCACGAACGAGGCGAGGTGCTCGAGACGCAGGCGCGCGGCGATGTCGCGGAGGCGCGGCTCGCGCGACTCGCGGTCGAGCGACAGCGTCTGGCGCAGCTCGGTGAGCGCCAGGCTGGACTCGGGCCGCCATGCCACGATCTGCAGGCCCTGCCGCGCGCCCCGCATCGACAGGAAGTGGCCGACGAACCGGAACAGGAAGTAGTACGCGAGGACGTTCGGTCCGGGAATGAGCATCGCCGCTCCGGATGCGATGAAAAGCACCAGATCGATCACGAACCAGCGGCGATGCCGCTCGAAGTCGCCGCGCAGCTGCGTCATCAGCGTGTCGAGAGCGTCGCGCTCGGAAAGATCCTGCGGATAAATGAACCTGGCCTCCTCGCAGCGGCGGAGGTGCCAGAGGAGGCGCTGCTCGGCGATCGACTCCGCCATCCAGCGCAGCGTGCGATCGCGGATGCGGCGCGCGAACGTCGGCTCGGCCGGCGATGTGCCGTGCGCGTCATGCGCCCTCGCGTCGCGTGCGGCCTGCCGCTCGCGGTGCTCGCGCTCGGCCGTCGCGAGAAGCTCACGAAACCGGGCCGTGATCTTGCGCACGAATCCCGGGCGCGCCTCGTCGTCGTCGACGTCGGGAGACGGGTCCGCGACCTCGCAGTAGAGCTCGTACCGCGAGCCGCCGGCGGGAACCAGGTAGACCTCCACTGATACATAATACGGGCGATGCTCGAGGGCGTTCTGCTGGCCGCCGTGCTCGCGCAACAGGCGCAGCCCGAAGCGCAGACGATCCGCCTGGAAGTCCGCGTGTACGCCGGTGCAGAAGACGTGACGCCGCGCGCGCGCGTCCAGATCTACCCGTCCGGTACGCGCACGGCGCCGCTTCCAACCATGTCGCGCGCCGAGCGCCACGTCGTCGACGTCCCGCCAGGTTTGTACGACGCGCAGGCCATCGTCGAGCAAGACGGCCGGGTCACCGGCATACGCTGGGCGGAACGGCTGATTGTGATGGCGTATCCGGACGAAGCGGGCGACCACCTCGAAGTGATCAATGTCAGAAATGGCTTCGGCGCGCTGCAGGTTCGGGCGGCGCACGGCGGCCCGCTGCAGGGAGAGGCGGCGCTGTTTCCGTCCGGGTCGCGTGAGCCGTCGCGCCGCGTGGCCGCCGCGTCGCGCACGGTCGCCTGGCTGCTCTTCGTCGTGCCCGCCGGCCGCTACGATCTCGTGACGATGCCCGATTCGCGCGTGCATGCGTCGGACATCGAGATCCCGCCGGACCGCACCCGGCTCAAATTCCTCCAGTGAACATCGAGCTGACCGCACTCATCGGCCGCCTTCTGCTCGCCGCCGCGCTTGGCGCGGTCATCGGCTTCGAGCGCGAGATGCGCCAGAAGGAAGCGGGCCTGCGCACGAACATGCTCATCACGATGGGCTCGGCGCTCTTCACGATCATGTCCATGGAGCTCGCAACCGGCCCGGGCGCCGATCGGACGCGAGTGGCATCGCAGATTGTGACGGGAATCGGCTTTCTGGGCGGCGGCGCGATTCTTCACGAAAAGGGCAGCGTCAAGGGCCTGACGACCGCCGCCACCATCTGGATGAACGCCGCCATCGGCATTACCGCGGGCACTGGCCGCCACTGGCTGGCGATCGCGGCGACGGTCATCACGCTCCTGACGCTGACGGCCCTCTTCCCCTTCGAGAAGTGGCTGGAGAAGCGAAACCTCAAGTAACTACGGCCTTCGAACCTTCCTGTTTGCCGTGGGCCGGTCGACCGGAACGGCAGGCCTGCCTGCGACCTCCCATGCGCCCGAGATCATCGCCGCGATGGCGCTTGCTGCCTCGCCGAGCCGGCGCTGCAGGATCACCTGCGTGCCGTTGAAGAACTGGTCGAAATACTGAGCGTCGTACTCCTCCCGGCCCGCAACGGCCTTGCGATCGACGGCGAGAATCGGCTCGACGAGGGGAAACCCGGACAGCAGCGCATCGAAGATCGCGTTACGCGGATCGGGGACCGGCGCGATTGGTTTCGGCGCGATCTTGACGCGGTTACCGTAGCGACGCATCAGCTCGCCCTCGAAGCGGGCGTGGATGCCGTGCTGGTTCGTCAGCTGTCCGTCGTAGTTCAGCGCCGCGTGAAACGGCACGTGCGCGTCGCCGGTGTAGTGAGCGATGACGGCGCTGAAGAACTTGATCTCTTCGCCGGCAAAAGCGGACGTGCCGTCCGCGTACTGGCGAAACGCCTTCACGAGCTGGCCGTGGATCTCGGCCGTCCGCCATGGAAGCAGCCCGTTCTTCTGCACCATGTCCTTGCCATACCGCTGCACCGCCGCGTCGTAATCCCGGGGCAGGTTGGTGAACGGATACGGTCCGTACGCGTCCATATCGAGAAAATGCCTGGGCGGCTCCTCAAGAAAGCCCGCGTTCCGCCAGAGGTCCGGGTCGATCGCGTGCTCGACCACGAACGAGCGATGCCGCTCGAAGAACGGCCGAATCTCCACGGGCAGAAGAGGAATCGCCTGCTCGACGAGCCAGCGGTGCACATCGAAGCTCCAGGCGTGGCCGGCTGATGGAGCCGCAAGAAGGAGCAGCACAGCGCCTGCCACCGGCGCGATGCGCCGGGGAAGAATCCTGGCGAGCATCATGTGTCAGCATGGTATCCGATGCCGAAGATTGGAGCGCACGTGTCGATCGCCGGCGGACTGCCGCGCGCGATCGATCGCGCCGTGGCGTCAGGCTGCGAGACGTTCCAGATCTTCACGAAGTCGGTCGGCCAGTGGCGTGCGCGGCCGATTCCGCCCGAGGAGCGAAGGGCGTTCCGCAGGCGCGCGAAAGAGACGGGACTCAGGCCGATCGTCGCGCACAACAGCTATCTGATAAATGTCGCGGCGGCCGATGCAGCGCTTCGCGCGCGATCGATCGCGTCGCTCGCCGAGGAGCTCGACCGCGCGGAGTCGCTCGGTCTCGACGCGCTCGTGATGCATCCGGGATCGCACGCGTCTGAAGCGCAGGGCCTGTCGCTGATCGCCGACGCGCTCGCGGGACTGCTCCTCTCGCGCCGGAGAGGCTCCACCAGAATCCTCCTCGAGCACACGGCAGGCCAGGGCACGAACCTCGGCTACCGCTTCGAGCATCTCGCCGCGATCATCCAGAACGTTGGACGGACGCGTCGTCTCGGCATCTGCCTCGACACGTGCCATCTCGTCGCGGCCGGTTACGACATAACGACGCCGGACGGCTACGAACGGACGTTCGACGAGCTCGATCGCGTCGTCGGCCTCGGTCGTCTGGGCCTGTTTCACCTCAACGACTCGAAGCGTCCCTGCGGCAGCCGCGTGGACCGTCACGAGCACATCGGCAAAGGCTGCCTCGGCCTGCCGACGTTCGAAAGATTGATAAACGATTCGCGCTTCGCTGATCTGCCGATGGTCATCGAAACGCCGAAGCAGGAAGATGCCACCAAACCCGGGCAGGTCGATCCACTGGACGAAATGAATCTAGCTACGCTACGCAAATTACGACGCTCTTGAGACTTAACACTTCCAACTTACTTCGAACTTCGAACCTCGCACTTCGTACTCAAGCAAGAGTTTCCCCAAATACATCCGCCTCGAAGCAGAAGACCTCGGCGCCGGTTCGCCACGCATCCGCGCCGAGCCCGGCCTTGAGGCATGCCTGTCCCAGAAATGTCTCGACGTTCCAGCCCCATTCGACGGCGACCTGCGGCAAGAGCAGGCCGCGCGCGCGGCCCGACTGCGCGATGAGGCCGTGCCGCCCCACTTCGATGGCCGACCAGTTGACCACCCGTCGCATCGGTCCGAGCACGGAGACCTCTATCGATACCGCGTCGAGCTCGGCCGGCGTCACCGGGGGAAACCGCGGATCTTCGAGTGCCGCCGCCACGGCGGCACGAGCGACGACGGCGGCAAGAGGGCGATCGAGCTCGAGATGTCCGATACAGCCGCGCAGATGGACCTCGCGGCGCAGCGTCACGAACGCCGCCGCGGGGCGGGCGATGGTGCCCGCGACGTCCATCCGCGCGGGCGGCTCCTTTGCGAGCCGGGCGCGGATCGCGTCACGGGCGATGGCAAGAAGCGCCAGCCTGTCGCCGGGTGTCAGTTGGCTTTCCACAGGCCGGCCGCAAGGTAACCGACGACGGCCTCGTTGTCGCCGGAGACCTCGCCGGAGTGCGCGTACTTCAGAACGCGCGCCTCGACGGCGCCTAGGCAGCGAGCCGCGCGCATGACCGCAATCGCGGCGCCGCCGCCGCACGCCACGTAGCGGCCCCGCTCGTGCTCGGGGTAGCGCTCGAACTCCGACAGCAGGCCACCGTCGTCAAACCGCGTTACCAGGTCGGCGACGCGGCTGTCGAGACGGGCCGCCGTTTCCGCGTCGAAATAGTGCGACAGATCGGTGCTGGCCACGAGGAGCGGCCGCCGGCCGTCGAGCGCTGCGACCAGGGCGCGCGCAAGGTCGAGGATCGTCTCGCGCGTCTGAAAGCCGATCGCCAGAGGCACGATCGGCACGCCGGGCAAGACGCGCTGGAGAAACGGCAGCTGCATCTCGAGTGAATGCTCGCGAGCGTGCGCCGCGGTGTTCGGTCGCACGTTCGGCGAGGCCGACATGATCGCTTCGGCAGCGCGCTCGTCCACTGTCACGACGCCGAGCGGCGTCTCGAAGGCCGCACAGTCACAGATCGCGACGCCGTCGAACCCGACGAAGTGCGATGGGCCGACGACGGCGACGACGTCCGGTTTTGTGCCGGCAGCGGCACGATACGCGTGCGCAGCGACGCCGCCGGAGTACATCATTCCCGCGTGCGGCGCGATGAGGCCGACCAGTGCCCGCGATGGAAGGGATTCGTCGTGAGGGGCGGCACGCGCGACGAGCGCGTCTACCTCCTGCGAGAGGCCCGCGGGGGTGCCGGGATACCACGTGCCTGCGACAGCCGCCGGACGTATTTTGATCCGGGGACCCCTATCCCCCGGCTCCTTGCTCCAGGGGCCCGCCATGCGTAGATCCTAGCATCGCAGCCGTCCGCCGGGGCGTAGTTTAAAATCGGGCCGATGTCGTTCACCAGAGCCGACGTCGAGCGAGTGGCCGCATTGGCGCGCCTCGCGCTCACCGACGAGGAAAAAGATCTCTTCGCGCACCAGCTTGCGCACATCCTTCAATACGCCGACGAGGTCCGCGGCATCGATACCTCCGGTGTCGCACCGACCGCGCAGGCGCTTGCCGACGCGCCGCAGCAGCGCGACGACGAACCGGTACCCTCGCTGCCGCGCGACCGCGTGATCGAAAGCGCACCCGAGGGGGCCGCCGGCCTGTTCAAGGTCCCACGGGTTCTCGGATGACCGTTCCCGGCACCGCACGCGAATTCCGCGACGCGATCCGCGCGGGACGCCTGACGGCCGTCGACGCCTGCACCCGGGCGCTGGAGCGAATCGGGCGCACCGACCCGGCGCTGCACGCGTTCCAGACGGTCTCGGCCGACCGCGCGCTCGCGCGTGCGGCCGCGATCGATCGCGGCCGGGCCGGGCTCGATCGCCTGCCGCTCGCCGGCGTTCCAATCGCGATCAAGGACAACATCTGCATCAACGGTGTCACCACGACGGCAGGCTCGCGCATCCTCGAGCACTTCGTGCCGCCGTATGACGCCACGGTCGTCGGCCGTCTCGAACAGGCCGGCGCGGTCATCGTCGGCAAGACCGTGTGCGACGAATTCGCGATGGGATCGTCGACCGAGAACTCCGCTTTCGGTCCGACGAAGAACCCATGGGACCCGGATCGCATCCCCGGCGGGTCGAGCGGCGGGTCGGCGGCGGCCGTCGCGGCGCGCATGACGCCCGTGGCGCTCGGCTCCGACACAGGCGGTTCGATCCGCCAGCCGGCCGCGCTCTGCGGCGTCGTCGGACTCAAGCCGACGTGGGGCCGCGTCTCGCGGTACGGGCTGATCGCGTTTGCTTCGTCGCTGGACCAGATTGGGCCGTTTGCGACGACGGTCGAAGATGCCGCGCTCGTCCTGCAGGCGATCGCGGGGCCAGATCCGTGCGACGCGACCGCCGCGGCTCACGGCGTTCCGGATTACGTCACAGCGCTTCCGAACGAACCGGCGAAGGCACTTCGCGGCAGAAAGATCGGTATTCCGCGCCGCCTCCTTGAAAGCGGAGTCGACGCGGATGTGCGCGCGGCTTTCGACGCCGCCGTCTCGCAGCTCGAGGATCTGGGCGCCACTCTTGTCGACGTCGATCTGCCGCACAGCCGGCACGCGATCGCCGTCTACTACCTGATCGCGACGGCCGAGGCGAGCTCGAACCTCGCCCGATATGACGGCGTCAGATACGGACTGCGCGCGCCGCTCGGCCCGGACGACGACCTGATCTCGATGTACGAGCGCACGCGCGCGGCCGGCTTCGGGGCCGAGGTCAAGCGGCGCATCATGCTCGGTACCTACGTCCTCAGCGCCGGCTATTACGACGCGTACTACCTGAAAGGCCAGCAGGTTCGCACACTCATCCGGCGCGATTTCGATCGGGCGTTCGAATCGGTCGACGTCGTTGCGGTGCCAACGAGTCCGACGACGGCGTTTCGATTCGGAGAGCGCACCGAGGATCCGCTGCAGATGTATCTCGCGGACGTCTTTACGGTCAGTGCGCCGCTTGCCGGTCTTCCCGCGATCAGTGTTCCTTGCGGCTTCGGCGCCGGCCGTCTTCCCGTCGGCCTGCAGCTCACGGGCCGGCCGTTCGACGAGACGACGATCCTGGGGATCGCCCACGCTTACGAGCGGACCGCGGGCTGGTGGAAGGAAGAACCGCCCGACCTGAAGGTCGGGCCTACCTGATCACGGTCTTCAATTTTTCGAACGCGTCGCGATCGAACTCGCTCGCGCGCAGCGGTACGACAGACACGTAGCCCTGCTCGAGTGCCCCGAGGTCGTCCTGATCGGTCCCGCCCTTCGGCTCCTCGTAGATGTTCCAGAAGTATCGGCGGTTCGACGGCGGGCGCTGATGCTCGATGAACCGCTCCGTGCCGAACAGTGGACTCTGCGTCGCCAGACGGATCCCCTTGATGGCTTCCGGAGGACCGGGCGGCACGTTCACGTTCAGGAAGACGCCGTCGGGAAGGCCGTTCGCCTTGACGAGATCGGCGATCTGCCGCGACGCCCGCGCCGCGGCCGCATAGGACACATCGCCCGAGCCTTGCGCGAGGAGCAGCGACACGGCGATTGACGGGATGCCATGCATCGCCCCTTCGCGCGCGGCGCCGACGGTCCCCGACACGTACGCGACGCGGCCCACGTTCTGGCCGCGGTTGATCCCCGAGACGATCAGATCCGGCTTGGTCTGAAGAAGCGCGCCCAACGCGACCTTCACGCACGACGCCGGCGTCGCCGTGACGGCGTACGCGACCGGGACGTCAGCGAGAGCGGCGTTGTCGACGTAGATCGGTTCGGCGAGCGTCAGCGAGTGACCTTTGCCGCTTTGGTTGTCGGCCGGCGCCACCACCGTCACCTCGCCGATCGGCGTCAGCGCCTGGGCCAGCGCCAGAATCCCCGGCGCCCGGATGCCATCGTCATTCGTGACGAGAATCCTGTAGCCTTGCGCGGACGGCGTGAGGACGACGAGCGCGACGAGGATCAGTCCGAGGGTGGCGATGCGGCGCATGACGCCGCATCCTACACGCTAGACAGTACGCGCGGGAAGCGCCGGCGCTGGGCGATCCCTCTTGATCAACCAGAAGACGACGGCCGCCACGATGAGCAGCGGCGCGAGCGGAATCACGAACATCGCGCCAAAGACGAGCGCGACGATCCCACCGGCCACGACGAGGAGAGGCAGGACGACCAGGCCGACAATCGCGCCGATGAGGAGCTTGACGAGCAGAAGCGGCAGAAACAGCGTCCAGAGCACGAGCTTCACGGGCAGCAGGAGCAGCCAAATCGCCGCGCGCACCGCAAAGGCCAGGGAAACAGCGATCGCAACCAATGCGGCTATCCCGGTCAGAAGGACGAGCAGAAGCGCTGCGGCTCCAAGCATGTAACGCCCTTACCGGGATTTACGCGCCGCGGCCTCCGCGAGTTCCGGGGTGTGAAGCTGGTCGATGGGCCCTCGTGGCGCGTCGGGCGAGAGGAACGTCATCGGCTGGCCGCCGACAACCTCGTCGAGGCTGCGGACGACGAGCGACTTCCGGCTCCACGGCCTCAGCTTCGGTAAGCCGAGGACAACGCAGAAGCCGATGAACAGCGCCAGGAGAAAGATCGTCGAGGCCGCCAGTCCTTTGAGGAGATCGACCGCCATCCAGATGAGTTCGGCCGGGGTCACGCCGCCGTCCCGCGATGTCCTGGCAGCGCCGGAAGCGTGTAGTCGATGTAACCGCTCCGGACTTCGTCCATGGCGAGCCGTTCGAGCTTGCGACCGTAATCGGGTTTCGGCGCGCCCGGAGGGGCGGACGGCAGACCAGGCAGCCGTGGAAGCGCGCCGCGCCGCAACTGCTTCGCTCGCTGCGCCGACACGTCCACGAAGAGGAATCGGCTCTCGAGCGGTCCAGTCCGCTCCGCGCGAGCTTCGGCGTCGTCGGAGCGTTCGGCGTCGGCGTTCACCATGTCCGACAGGATACCGTAAGATACGTGCAGAGCGTATGTTCACGGTCCCGTCGAGTCTGGCGGCGGAGGTTCGGCGTATCTTCGAAGAGCTCGATCGAGCTGGCCGCGGACTCGCAGGCGAGTGCGCGCCGGCTGTCGACGTCTACGAGATGGAAGAATCCCTGCTGGTCGTTGTCGACCTTCCCGGCGTTCCGGGTGATTCCATCCGCGCGCTCGCGAAGGATGGCATGCTCGTTGTCGCCGGCGAGAAGCCTGCGTTGGCCTGCACTGCACAGAAAGACGAGACGCGCTTTCATCTCGCCGAGCGAGGCTTCGGCAGGTTCGTGCGAATCGTGATGCTGCCCGGCGCGTTCGACGCCGCACACGCCGCGGCAACGCTCGACGGCGGCGAACTGCGCATCACCGTTCCGAGGATCGTCGACCGCCGCGGAACGACGATCACCATCCAGATCAACGCGTCGAGCGATCGGCAGGACCCGGACGGGATCGGCCGAGGCTAGTCCTATGCGGATACTTTTCGTGGGCGACGTGATGGGGCGGCCCGGCCGCGAACTGCTGCGCCGCGGCCTCCAGGGCATCGTCGACGCCTACGACATCGACTTCGTGATCGCGAACGCCGAGAATTCCGCGGCCGGTTTCGGCGTCACGCCGGACGTGGCCAAGACGCTCCTCGAGCTCGGCGTGGACGCGATGACCTCGGGCAACCATATCTGGGACAAGAAAGAGGTCTTCGACTACATCGCCGGCGAGCCGAAACTGCTTCGACCCGCTAACTTCCCGGCCGGAGTTCCGGGCCGGGGGCGCGGCCTCTACCGCACGCGGCGCGGCGAGCCGATCGGCGTCGTCAACGTCATGGGACGCGTGTTCATGGCGCCGCTCGACGACCCGTTTGCCGGCGTTCTCAGAGAAATCGAGGTATTGAGAGCAGAGACGCGCGTGATTGTCGTGGACATCCACGCGGAAGCGACATCGGAGAAAGTCGCCATGGGCTGGCACCTCGACGGACGCGCTACGGCCGTGGTCGGCACCCACACGCACGTCCAGACGGCCGACGAGCGCGTCCTGCCGAACGGAACCGCCTACATCACGGACGTCGGCATGACGGGGCCGCAGGACTCGATCATCGGCATCGAGGTCGCCGCCGCGCTCAGTCGCTTCCTTACCGGCCTGCCCGCGAAGTTCGAGGTCGCGGCCGGCAACCCCAGGCTCCACGCGGTGGTCGTCACGGCCGACGCCGTGACCGGCCGCGCCAGCGCGATCGAGCGGCTCAGCCTCTCGGTGGATCAACTCGAGGCGCTGTCCGCCCGCGGCACCGTGACCTCGCGATGAGCGATCTCTTCGACATCCCGTTCGAAGACCCTTCGGGAGACGCAGAAAAGATCGAGGACCTCGGAGACGCAGAGGCACAGAGTCGCACAGTTCTCTCCGTGAGCGAGTTGACCGCGCACATACGGGAGACGCTCGAAGGACGGTTCTTCGAAATCTACGTCGAGGGAGAACTCTCGAACTGCAAGGTCTGGTCGTCCACCGGTCATCTCTATTTCACGCTGAAGGACCAGGTCGCGCAGATCCGCGGATTCATGTTCAAGTCAACCATGCGGTATCTGAGGTTTACGCCCGAGGATGGCCTGCACGTCATCGCGCGCGGCCGCGTCAGCGTGTACGAGCCCAAGGGCGAGTACCAGTTCGTCGCCGAGTATCTGGAGCCTCAGGGATACGGCGCGCGCCAGGTAGCCTTCGAGCAGCTCAAACGAAAGCTCGGCGCCGAAGGGCTGTTCGAAGCGGCACGGAAACGTCCGCTCCCGCTCCTTCCGCGCCGCATCGGCATCGTCACGTCGCTCGATGGCGCGGCACTACGCGACATCGTCAAGGTGCTCGGACGACGATATCCGGGAGCGCGGCTGGTGATCAGGCCCGCGCGCGTGCAGGGTGACGGCGCGGCAATCGAGATCGCCCGCGGCCTCTCCGACATCGCGCGCGTGAAGGACGTCGACGTCATCATCGTCGGGCGCGGCGGGGGGTCCGCGGAGGATCTCTGGGCGTTCAACGAGGAGCGCGTCGCGCGCGCCATCGCCGCGTCGCCGGTTCCCGTGATATCGGCGGTCGGGCACGCGATAGACGTGACGATTGCGGATTTCGTCGCCGACCTGCGCGCGCCCACGCCATCCGCCGCGGCCGAAATGGTCGTGGCACGCCGGGACGAGTTCTGCGCCGGTATCGACCGACTCGAAGGCCGGCTGTCCACGGCTGTCGTCCGGTCGGTTGACGCGCGGCGTGCTCGGGTGCGTGCGCTCGAGGGAAGCCGCGGGCTGCAGCGCGTGCCTTCGCGGCTCGCGTTGTCGGGCCGTCACGTCGCGGAGCTTTCGCACGGTCTCGCGCGCGCCGCGTCCGCTGCCGTGGGACGCCGCGCGCGGATCCTGTCGGCGCTCGAACGGCGCCTCGAGGCTCGCGACGCGCGCCGGACGCTCGCCGACGTCCGCGCGCGCCTGACCCGCGCCGAGCGGCGCCTGGCGCTGGCGGCCGCCAGTGCTCGTCATCGTGCCGACGGCCGGTTTCGCGCGCTCGCCGGCCGTCTCGAGAATCTCAGCCCGCTCGCCGTCCTGTCGCGTGGCTACGCGGTCTGCTGGAACGCCGATCGCACGCGCATCATCAGACATGCAGCGGATGTCGCGACGGGCGACGCGGTTCGCGTGGACCTCCACGACGGCGGACTCGATTGCAACGTCACGCATACTCGTTCGCGCCCGTCATGACCGACATCAAGGACTTCGAAACCGCACTGGCGGAGCTCGAAACAGTCGTCAAGAGCCTGGAGCAGGGGGACCTGCCGCTCGAGCGCTCGCTCGAGCTCTTCGAGCGAGGCGTCGAGCTCACGCGGTTCTGCCACGCCCGCCTCGAAGAGGCCGAGCGGCGGATCGAGCTGCTCACCGAACGGGGCGAGCTGAAGCCGGCGCCCGCGTCGCTCGGCGAGGACCCGACCAACCGGGGAGCGGGGGCCCCGGGGGACAGCAAGACGCGGTGATCGACCTCGCCGCGTATCTCGACGCGCGCCGCGCCGAGATCGACGCCGCCCTGGATCGCCTTCTCGCAGACTCGGCAGCCAGCTGTCCACCCGTGATCGCCGAGGCGATGCGGTACAGCGTCATGGCGGGCGGCAAGCGCCTGCGCCCGGTGCTGACGCTGGCATCCGCGGAAGCGGTTGCGCGCGCCGCCGGCACGGATGACGACACGGCGCGCCGCCGGGCGCTGCCCGCTGCCTGCGCCGTCGAGCTCATTCACACGTATTCGCTCGTACACGACGACCTTCCCGCAATGGACAACGACACGCTGCGGCGCGGACGGCCGACGTCGCACGTCGTGTTCGGCGAAGGCATGGCGATTCTGGCCGGGGACGGACTGCTGACGCTGGCGTTCGAGGTAATGGGGTCAGACCCCATTTTTTCGAAAACCGTAAGCGCGATCGAGTCGCCGCACCCGCTTACGGTTTCCGAAAAAATGGGGGCTGACCCCGTCCGGCGGCTTAACGCCCTCTGGTGGATCGCTCGAGCCGCCGGCCCGGCCGGGATGGTCGGCGGACAGGCGATCGACCTGCAGGCCGTGGGACGAGCCAATCAGCTGGATGTCAGCGAGCTGACCGGGATGCACGCCCGCAAGACCGGCGCGCTCATTACCGCTGCCGCCGCTTCCGGCGCGATCATGGCGGGCGCGCCCGATGATGCCGTGGCCGCGATCGCGGGCTACGCCGACGAGCTCGGCCTCGCCTTTCAAATCGTCGACGACATCCTCGACGTGGAAGGAGAATCGGCGGCGCTCGGCAAGACGATCGGCAAGGATGCGGCCGCGGGCAAACCGACGTTCCCTGCCCTCTTCGGCCTCGAGGACTCGCGTGAAATGGCCGACGCGTGCGTCGAGCGGGCGATCGCGGAGCTCGACGAGGCGGCGCTCACCGGCCGGCTCGCGGACATCGCGCGATGGGTCGTTAGACGAAGAAACTAGAATGCAGAATACAGAATACAGAATCGAGAATTCCTGAATTCTCTATTCTGAATTCTGTATTCTCGATCTCGTGAAACGAGTTCGCCTAGACCAGCTCCTGGTCGAGCGGCGGATGGCGCAGTCGCGCGAGCGGGCGCGTGCGTTGATACTGGCGGGACGCGTACGCGTCAAGGGAGCCGGCGCCCGCAAGGCGGGCGACCTGGTCTCGCCGGACGATCCAATCGAGCTCGTCGAACCGGATCACCCGTACGTCGGACGCGGCGGCGTGAAGCTGGCGCACGCGCTCGACGCGTTCGCCATCGCGGTCGAAGGACGCATCGCGCTCGACATCGGCGCGTCAACGGGCGGCTTCACGGATGTACTGCTGCGTCGGGGCGCCCCGCGCGTCGTCGCACTCGACGTGGGACACGGACAGCTCGCCTGGTCCCTCCGCCAGGACCCGCGCGTCGCCGTCATCGAGCGCGCGAACGCACGCTCGCTCACGCCGGAGAGCCTGCCGCCCGACCTCCGCCAGTTCGGGCTCGTCACCATCGACGTCTCCTTCATTTCGCTCCGATACGTGCTCCCACCGGTTCCGGGTCTGCTGGCGCCGGACGGCGACGTGGTCGCGCTCGTCAAGCCTCAGTTCGAGGCGGGCCGCGACGAGGTCGGATCGGGCGGCATCGTTCGCGACTCTGCCGTTCAGGAGCGGGCCATCGAGTCCGTGTCGGCTGCGGCCGATAAGGTAGGATTGAGGCGAATTGCGATGACGCCGTCACCGATCGAAGGGATGGAAGGAAACCGGGAGTTCTTCCTGCATTTCCGTGTCTGATCTGAACGAAACCCAATCGCAGGTCGCGGACGAGCGGCCGTCGCGCGGCGCCGTCACACGCGTCGGCCTCGTAGCGAAGCACCATCTGCGTGCCGCCTCCGGCGTGCTCGCCGAGGTCGCCGGTTTTCTCGACGCGCGCGGCGTGCACGCGGTGTTCGAAGCGGACACGGCCGTGCTCGCCGGCGTCCCGCCGGGCCGCGCGACGGCGCCACGCGACGATCTTCCGAAACAGGTCGACCTCATCGTCGTGCTGGGCGGCGACGGCACGCTGCTCGGAATGGCGGACCGCATCGCGCAGGCGGGCGTCGACGTGCCGATCCTCGGCGTGAACTTCGGCAGCCTCGGCTTCCTGACCGAGGTGACGCTCGCCGACATTCAGTCGGCGCTCGAAGTCGCGCTCGGCGGCAACGCGCCGATTGACGAGCGGCTCATGCTGCGCGGGCGCGTCATGCGCGGCCGCAACGTCCAGGCAGACCGCATCGCGCTCAACGACATCGTCGTCACGCGCGGCGCGCTGTCGCGCATCATCGCGCTCTCGGTCTCGGTCGGCGACGAGTTCGTGACGAACGTCCGCGCCGACGGCCTGATCGTCGCGAGCCCGACGGGATCGACCGCGTACAACCTCGCCGCCGGCGGTCCCATCGTCCACCCCGCCGTCGACGCGCTCGTCCTCACGCCGATCGCGCCGCACATGCTCACCAACCGGCCGGTTGTGATTCCGGCAGGCACATCCGTCCGCGTCGAACCGATCGTCGCCGAACGCCCGCCCGGCGCGCACGACGATCCGTCGCTCGAGATCCTCGCCACCTTCGACGGCCAGTTCGGCGTGCCGCTCGAAAAAGACGACGTCCTCATCGTCTCGCGCGCGGAGCGGCCGCTCAGGCTGGTGCGGGGGACGTCACGGACGTACTTCGAAGTGTTGCGGGAGAAGCTCAAATGGGGGGAGCGGTAGTGAGTTATGAGTTCTGAGCTATGAGCTATGAGCTGTGAGCTGTGAGCTCAGAACTCATAGCTATTTCGAAGGCTCCTGCCTTTCCCTGAAGTACTGCCTCTGCCACTTCTCCACGTTCGCGTTGTGCTCATCGAGCGTCGTCGCGAAGACGTGCGACCCGTCGTTGCGGCTCACGAAGTACAGATACGGCACGTTTGCGGGGCGGACGGCCGCTTCCATGGCGGCGCGGCCGGATGAGGCGATCGGTCCCGGCGGCAGGCCGGCGTAGCGATAGGTGTTGTACGGCGAGTCGAAGAGCAGATCCTCCCGTCGCAGATTGCCCGTGAACTTGCCGGCGCGCTGAAGTCCGTAGATGACCGTGGGGTCGCATTGCAGCCCCATGCCGATCCTCAGCCGATTCGTGTAGACCGCCGCCACGAGCGGCCGCTCTTCCGGCTTGGCCGTCTCCTTCTCGACGAGCGACGCGAGCGTGATCGCCTGGCGAACGGTCCGCCCCTGCGCCGCCGCCCCGGCGCGCAGCGTCTCGTCGAACGCTTTTTCGAAACCTTCGACCATCAGCTCGATCAGGCGATCCGCGGTCGCGCGACGCGACAGTGCGTAGGTGTTCGGAAAGAGATAGCCCTCCAGGTCGGAGGCAACCGGATCGAGATGCGCGATGAGCTCCGCGCGCCCGGCCGCGCGCGTGAACTCCGCTGCTTTGCCGAGACCCGACTTCTCGAAGAGCGCCGCCATCTCACGGATGGTGAGCCCCTCGGGAAACGTGATCGGCCGCAGATAGACGGCCCCGCTCGCGAGCTTGCGGACGACTTCGACAGGCCGCATCGGGCGATCGAACCGATACTCGCCCGCCTGCAGCCGGCGGCTCTCGCCGGTGACCCACAGCGCGTACCGGAACGCCACGCGGTCGCGGAGGACACCCGCGTCGATCAGACGCTGGCCGATCGCGCCGACCGTGCTGCCTGCCGGGATGTCGACGTACTGCTCGCTGCCCGGATAACCCTTGTACGCGCGGTCGACGCGCATCCCGACGAACGTGGCTGCCGCGATGCCGAGGATGATGAGAAAAGTCAGGATGCGAAAGAGACGCTTCATGGGGCGTCAGTCTTCGCGTTTCTGCGCATCGAGATAATCCTGCAAGACGATTGCCGCCGCGGCCGCATCGATCTTCTGTTTGCGCTTCCGCCAGTCCTTCTCGCGAAGCGCGAGGCGGCTTTCCGCCTCGCGGCTCGTCAGCCGCTCGTCCTGTAACACGATTGGGAGACCGGTGACGCTTTCGAGCGCCGCAGCGATCGCCCGCGCACGAGACGTCTGATCGGTCGCGCTGCCGTCGAGCCGCAGCGGCAGGCCGACGACGATCGTGGACACGGCGTCACCATCGCGCGCCGCCTCTTCGACGAGGGCCGCGATCGCGGCGGCATCGCCCTGAATCGATCCCAGGCTCGGGATCATCCGCCACGGGCTCGCCAGCGTCGACGTCGGGTCCGAGAGCGCCACGCCGATCCGTTTGGCGCCGACGTCGATCGCGAGGACGCGCACGTTCGTATTCTAGCGTCCGGGGAGCGGCGCCCTTTCGCCGCGCGCTATAATTCTCTCTCAGCCAACACATGAACGTGCTCCGGCTCGGACTTCCTGCCCTCGTCTGCATGCTCGCGGTTGGCCTCGCGGCGTCATGCGGCTCGAGACCGGAAAGCAGGTTCAGCCAGAAGCTGGTCATCCTCGGCTTCGACGGGATGGACCCGGATCTCGTGCAGCGGTACATCGCCGAGAAGAAGCTGCCGAACATCGCGCGGCTCATCGAGGCGGGCGGCATCTACGATCTGGAAACCTCGCACTCGCCGGAATCGCCGACGGCGTGGGCGTCGTTCGCCACCGGCGTCAACGCCGGCAAGCACAACATCTACGACTTCCTCGTTCGTGACACGACTACCTACCTGCCCGATCTCGGTATGGTTCGCCGCGAGCCCGCGAAGTTTCTCCTGGACTGGATCCCGATTCAAAAGCCGAAAGTGCTCTCGATTCGCGGCGGCGAGTCGTTCTGGGTGACCGCCGGCCGAGCCGGCGTCCGCTCGAGCGTTCTGACAGTACCGGTGACGTTTCCTCCGGAGGACGTTCCCAACGGAGAACTGCTCGCCGGCCTTCCGCTGCCGGACATCCGCGGGACCATGGGGACGTTCTACTACTTCGCGACCGATCTGAGCCGCTACGAGGAAGGCAACACCGAGATGGGGGGCATCCTCAAGCGGCTCGTCTTCGACGGTCCGGCCGCGCGGACGGAGCTCGTCGGCCCGCCGAACCCGATCGTGCGGCAGCAGCTCCACGCGATTCGCGCGAAGGCACAGGCGCTCACAGACGACGACCGCGCGCGCATCGCCGAGCTCGAGGCGCAGGAGGATGTCCGGATTCCGTTCGAGGTGCGCTGGAACCGCGGCGACGCGCCTTCCGCGACGATTGAGATCGCAGGCGAGTCCATCCATTTGAAGCCGGGCGAGTGGAGCCGATGGATCGACCTCGAGTTCAGGGTCAATCTCTTCGTCCGCCTGCACGGGATGGCGCAGATGTATCTGATCAACGCCGGGCAGGAGCTGCAGCTCTACGTGTCGCCGGTGAACTGGAAGCCGGACGCTCCCCCGCTGCCGATCTCGTCGCCGCCATCCTTCGCAGGTGATCTCTACGAGCGGGTCGGCCGGTACCGGACGCTCGGCTGGGCCGAAGCGACGTGGCCGCTCAACGAGGGCCGGATGGACGAAGCCACGTTCATGGAGGACCTCTACCGCGCCTTCGACGATCGGGCGCAGGTGATCCTCAACCGCATCGACGCGCGCAACTGGGACCTGCTCGTCGGCGTGATCGAATCCACCGACCGCGTCCAGCACATGATGTGGCGCCTCACGGATCCGACACATCCGATGTATGACGCGAAGCTCGCCGCGCGCTTCGGCGACTCGATCGAGCGCGTGTACCGGCGGTGCGACACCTTTGTGGCTGAAGTGCTCGAGCGGCTCGAGCCGGGCGTACCGGTGTTGATCGTGTCGGATCACGGATTTCACTCGTGGCGGAAAGCCGTCAATCTCAATACCTGGCTCGTGCAGGAGGGCTACATGACGCTCGCCGGCCAGGCGCCGGGCGAGAAGAAGCTCGACGATCTCTTCGGTGGCGGCGAATTCTGGGAGAACGTCGACTGGAGCCGCACGCGCGCGTATGCGATGGGGCTCGGCCAGATCTACTTCAATCTCCGCGGACGCGAATCAAAAGGCATCGTCGGCTCCGGCGCCGAGTACACGCAGCTCGCGGGCGAGCTGTCCGCCAGGCTTCTGACGATGAAAGATCCGGAAGATGGCACGCCGATCGTCCGCGCGGTCTACAAGCGAGACGATGTCTATTCGGGGAGCTTTCTCCACAACGCCTCGGACCTTCAGGTCGGGATGGAAGATGGCTACCGCGTGTCGTGGCAGACGACGCTCGGCGGCTCACCGGCCGGAATCGTGTACGCCAACGAGAAGAAATGGAGCGGCGACCACGGCGGCTACGACTACAAGACCACTGCCGGCGTCCTGATCTCGTCGCGACGCATCACGCAGCCCGCGGCGCGCATCATCGACATCTCGCCGACCGTGTTGCGCTACTTCGGCGTCACCGTCCCGAAAGAGATCGATGGCCGGCCGCTCTTCTAGTTCCCGCGGGCATTCTTCAGTGCCCGCCCGGCGCCTTCGCCTCCTGCAGCCCGTGTTTCTACTCTTTCTCGCAGCTTCTGCCGGCGCACAAGCGCCGGACAAGGTGGCGCAGGCCCAGGCCAAACGGGCCGCGGAGCGCATCCGTGTCCTGCAGCGCGAAGCGGATTCGCTCGCGGCGACGGCGCGCACGCTGCTCGCGGAACTGAGGAAGCTGGAGCTCGACCGCCAGATTCGGGCAGAGGAAGTGGCGAAGGCGCAGGCCGATCTCGAGCTCGCCACCGCCGAGCTCGCAACGACCGAGACCGAGGTGTCGCGACTGAACGGGGCGATCGAGCGGCAACGGCCCGTGATCGCGTCGCGCCTTGCCGACGTCTACCGGCTCGGCCGTCCGGGCTACTGGCGGCTGCTGCTCGACGTCGACGATCTCCAATCGGTCGGCCGCGCATATCGGACGATGAGTGCCATCGCACAGCTCGATCGGGCGCGCGTCGACGAATTCCGCGGCACGCTGAAGGCACTCGCCGATACACAGAAGACGCTTGCCGCTCGCGCGGAGACCGCAAAACAGACGCGTGCGACCGCACAGGCTGCCCGCGCCGCGCTCGATCGGGCGGTGGCGGCGCAGAGCGCGCGTCTTCGCGAGATTGACGCGCGGCGCGATCTCAACGCGCAGCTCACGGGCGAGCTGCAGGACGCCGCCCGAAAGCTTCAATCGTCGGTCGCCGGGCTGGGGACGAAAAGTGGGACGGACGCCGCGCTGCCGCTCGCGCCGTTCCGCGGCGACCTGCCGTGGCCGGCCGCGGGCGTGGTGCGTTCCGCGTTCGGCAGAAGCCCGACGAGCCGCTTCGGAACGGTCGTCCAGAGAAACGGCATCCTCATCGCCGCCGCCGAGGGAACCAGCGCCCGCGCCGTGCACGAGGGCCGCGTCGCGTATGCCGACCTGTTCACCGGCTTCGGCAATCTCGTCATCGTCGAACACGGAGAAGGCGACTACTCGATCTACGGTCATCTGCGGTCGGTCGGCGTCAAACGCGGCGACACGGTCCAGCGGCTGGCGGTGCTGGGCGAGACGGGCGTGTCGCCATCCGGTACGGCCGGGCTTTATTTCGAGCTTCGCGTCGACGGCAGGGCCGTGGACCCCTTACAATGGCTGAAGAAGCCATGACGAACAGAGCCAGACTTCTCGTCCTCGTTCTCTCGACGCCAATCCTCGCGTTCATCGTGGTGGGCGGTGTGATGGGCCAGACGGCCAGCCAGGAAACCTTCG
Source organism: Vicinamibacterales bacterium (assembly GCA_036257535.1). GTDB lineage: Bacteria > Acidobacteriota > Vicinamibacteria > Vicinamibacterales > 2-12-FULL-66-21 > DATAEE01. The sequence continues at coordinate 22,013 of DATAFJ010000096.1, forward strand.
CACACCTTCGCGTCTTCGAGGACGTCGTCTCGCTCATCCTGAACAACTACGTCGAGGACGTGAACGTCGACAAGGTGATGACGGGCGCGCTCAAGGGTCTCGCTGACGGTCTCGACGCCGACAGCGCGTTCCTGGAGCCGTCGGACGTGCGAACGCTCGACGCGAAGCTGACCTCGCCAGGCGGCGACGTGGGCCTCACGTTGACGCGGCAGTACTACCTGCGCGTCGTGGCGGCGCGCGACGGATCGCCCGCGGCGCGCGCGGGTCTGCGTCCAGGCGACTACGTCCGCATGATTGACGGGCGGCCGACGCGCGACCTGTCCGTCTTCGACGGCATGCGGCTGCTCGGCGGCGCGCCGGGGACCAAAGTCTCGATGGTCGTGATTCGCGGCAACGCGGCGGAGCCTCATTCGATCGATCTCGTGCGTGAAGCAGCGGCCGTCGACCGGCTGACCGTCACGTCGAAGCTCGCCGCGCCCGGCGTGGGATACATCCGGATCCCCGCGTTCACGAAGGCCACGGCCGGCGCGGTGGCGAATGCCGTCGGTGCGCTGACAAAGCAGGGTGCGGCCAAGCTGGTCATCGATCTCCGGCAGACGGCCGAAGGCCCGTTCGAAGCCGCCGTCGAAACCGCACGGCGCTTCGTACCGACCGGAACGCTGACCGTTCGCGCGGCGCGATCCGGCGCGCGCGAAGAGCTCAAGGCGGCCGCTGGCGACGGCGCGATCACGATTCCAGTGATCGTCCTCGTCAACGCGGGCACGTCCGGTGGGGCAGAGATCTTTACCGCCGCGCTGTCGGGCAACAAGCGCGCTGAGGTCATCGGTGAGCGCACGAACGGGCGGGCCGGCATCCAGAAGCTCGTCCGGCTTCCCGAAGGGCACGGCCTGTGGCTGACCTATGCCTCCTACCTCACGCCCGCCGGCGAGGCGATCCACGAGAAGGGCCTGAAACCCTCCACAGAAGTCGAGGAGCCTGACGTCGAGTTCGGCTCGGCACCCGATCCCGTCAAGGGCGATCCGATCCTCGAGAAGGCGCTCGAAAAGTTCGCCGTCAAAACGGCGGCGTGACCCTTCAACGCGAAGCCAGCCTCGTTGACGATCCTCAAAGGACGCGGGTATACTGATCGTTCCCGTAAGGCCAGTGTTTCCAAGACATAGGCGAT
>DATAFJ010000101.1:0-27907 GCA_036257535.1 Vicinamibacterales bacterium
CGCATCTCTGCCGCCGCGGAGTGGAGCGTTCGCGTATTTGGCGCAGGCGACGGAGCCTCGGCCGCGCACGCGGCGCGCGGATCCTCCGCGGCGCGGTCGGGTGCGGCGTTTCTCCGGCTGAAGAAAAAAGCCAAAGACGAACGCCGGGCCGCCGCGGTCCGCGCGGCCCGTGTCGTCACGGCCGCCCACCGGGCGCTCGCGCGGATCGCGCGCGCGTCCCGGGTCAAACCGCCGGTCGATGGCGAAGCGGGCGCGAGGCTGCTTCTCGATGCCGCCTACCTCGTGGCGGACGATCGGCGAGCGAGGTTTCGGGCGGAAGTCAAACGCCGCGCGCGCGAGTGCCGGGCGGCGGGCTGCAACCTGACGCTGACCGGACCCTGGCCGGCGTATCACTTCATCGAATGAGCCGTCGAGCCCCACGCACGCCGCCGCTGCCCCGGCTGCCGAGACCGAGGCCGCCAGCGACGCCAAAGTATCCTGGTCCTCCGCATCCGGCGCATCCGCCGACCGTCGCCAGGCTGCTCCAAGAGCGCGATCAGACGATTCTCGATTTGGTCGACAACCTGCTCAATCGCGGCGTCGTCGTCACCGGTGACGTCGTCCTGGCGCTGGCGGGTGTCGACCTCGTGTACCTGCGCCTGTCGGTGCTGCTCTGCGCTGCCGATCGCGTGGGCGAAGCGCGCGTCGGACGCCGACGACGCCCGCAGCGCCGGCGCCGAACAGCATGAGCGCACAACCGGAGGGCCGCTACGTCTACGCGATCGTTGCGGGCGGCGCCCGAGCCCTCCGTGCACGCGGGATCGGCGGCCGGACGCTCGTACGGGTCAGGGAAGGCCGGCTCGCCGCTGTCGCCGAGCCGATGGTCGCTCCGCCCAATCCGTCGGTTGCCTGCCTTCGAGCGCAGGATCGCCTCGTCCGCCGTCTCGCGCGAGGTCACGCCGCAATTCTCCCCGCGCGCTTCGGCTCGTTCGCGCGCGACGTCCGTGAGCTTCGACGCGTCCTGCGGCGTCGCGCGGCCGTGCTCTCGCGGGCGCTCGCGCGTGTGCGTGGGACGGAGCAGATGAATCTCCGCCTTCTGTTACAGGACAACGGCATGACGGGCGCGCAGGATCGCGGCACTCCGGCGCCGGGCAAGGGAACGAGGTACCTGCGGGCGCGGGCCGGCCACGACCTGCCTGCGCTTGCCGCCGTCCGATCGGCTCTCGCGCAACTCTCGATCGTCCGAGCCGAGCTGGTCGAGGTTCATTCGACGTCAGCGCGCACCGATATCGCCAACCCGGTGGTGACTATCTACCACTTGATCGCGCGCGGAACCTCGCGGAAGTACCGTAGAACGGTGGTCGATACGATGGCGAGCGAGCACGGCGCTTCGGCGGTCGTCAGCGGGCCGTGGCCTCCGTACGCATTCGCCCCTGCGGATGCGATTGCGGCGAGACGGAGCCTTTCGTGAGCCCGCGCCGCAAGAAGCCATCCCGCCGTCGGCCCGCAGCCGGCACGCGGCGAAAAACGCCACGGACGACGAGGCGAGTCGACGTTGTCGCGCCCGATGTTCAGAAGCTGCGCAAGGAGCTCGATCGCGCCGCCGGGGCGCCCAGATGGAATGCCGACCCGGAGGACGTCCGCCGATCGGTCGTGAAGCTGGTACTGACGCTCGTCGAGCTTCTGCGGAAGCTGATGGAACGTCAGGCGATCCGCCGGATGGAACAGGGCACGCTGACCGACGACGAGACCGAGAAGCTCGGCCTGTCGCTCATGCGCCTCGAAGAAACCATCCGTGAGATCGGCGAGCAGTTCGACCTGAAGCCGGAGGACCTCAATATGGATCTCGGGCCGGTGGGGAAGTTGATGTGACGTCGAACTCGTAGCAGCCGGGCGTGACGAGCACGCGGCCCGATCGCGTGAAAAAGAGACTGGCCGGGGAGCCGAGGCCGGGCGCGCTGAACCGGACCGTCCGCCGCCTATCGCCGACGCTGTCGTAAACGTAGGTGAACGGCACCGACAGCGCGACCCACAGATTACCATCGGCATCGATCGCCGCCGTGCGGACCGTCGGCAGGACGAGCGGGAGATCCGCGCGCTCGCCGCGGCCGGCGGGAGACCTGGGCCACGACGTCGGCAGCGACGCGAGCACGCCGTCGAGCTCCGGTCCTTCGATGTGGCGCTCCCACAACAGCCTGCCCTGCGCGTCGTAGCGCCGGAACACCGGGACTCCCGCCTGAAACACGAAGATGAAACCGCCCGCAGGGTGCACGAGTGGAAGGCCCGTGTTGAGCGCCAGATGCACGTCGCGGTCGCGCTCCTGTCCGGTCGGCCGCAGCGTGCCGATGCTGCGCAGCGGAGTGCCTGACAGACCGTACTCCATGAAGAGCGCGCCCGACTCTGGCTGGTTCATGAGCAGCGAGCGCCCCGTGTACTGCAGCGATCCAACGCCGTTCAGCACGGTGTTACCGATCGTCACGCGCGGCGCCGATCGTCCAGGAAGCGTGAAGCCGCCGAGCCTGGCGCCGTCGGCGCCAAACAGCTGCACGCGCTCGCGGCTGTTCGGCGCATCCGCGATCGCGAACGTGCCGCCGGGCTCGAGATCGAACGCGGTCGGCTCGAGAATTCGCCCGTCTTCCTGCCCGATCTCGACGATCTTTTTCGCGGCCCCCTTGTCGGCGGGGATGCTGAACACGGCGTGCGCACGCCGATCGAATACGTAGTAGCGGCCGTCCTGCGACTGCTGGAAGCCGAGCGGCTCCGTGAAGTTGCCCACGACGTGCGCCGGCAGTGCGCTCGACGGTTTCAGGACTTCGACACGGGGCGAAGAATAGAGAATCCAGAATTCAGAATACAGAAGGCAGAAGAGAAGCGAACTAATCCGGAGCACCACGGAGCGTCTCGTCCGATTCTGAATTCTGTCTTCTGTATTTTAGATCCGAATTCCGCCGTCAGTACTTCGCGGTTTCGAGGATGGCTGTGAGGACGTCGGACGCCTGGGGCAGAATCTCTTCCTCCAGGTCCGGCGCGTACGCGACCGGCGTATCCAGCGCCGCTACGCGTCGTACCGGTGCGTCGAGGTGCTCGAACAGGTCGCCGGCAATGCGGGCGGCGACCTCCGCGCCGAACCCGCACGTGAGCTGATCTTCGTGCGCGATGATCACGCGGTTCGTCTTCCGGACCCACTCCGCGATGCCATTCCAGTCAAACGGCGCGATCGTCCGCAGGTCGACGACCATCGCGCTCACGCCTTCTTTCTCCGCCTGCTGCGCCGCCAGCAGCGACCGCTGAACGAGCGCGCCCCACGTGAGGACGACGACGTCCGTGCCCTCGCGGCGGACGGCGGACCGGCCGAACGGAATCATGAAGTCCGGTCCCGGATATTCCGCTTTGTTGTAGGTCTGGCGGTAAAGATGCTTGTGCTCGAGGAAGAGCACCGGATCGTCGCACCGGATCGACGTCCGGAGAAGGCCGGCCGCGTCGGCGGCGTTCGAGGGGAAGACGACTCTCAGGCCGGGACAGTGCGCGAAGATGCTCTCGCCGGACTGGCTGTGATACGGCGCTCCGCCGCGCAGGTACCCGCCGATCGCCACCCGGATGACGGCCGGGCACGAGAACGTGTTGTTCGAGCGGTATCTGAGCATCGACATCTCGTCGCGGAGCTGCATCATCGCCGGCCAGATGTAGTCGAAGAACTGGATCTCGACGACCGGTTTCAGGCCGCGCGTCGCGATGCCGATGGCGCGCCCGATGATGTTCGCCTCGGCGAGCGGGGCGTTGAAGACGCGGTCGCTGCCGTACGCGCGCTGCAGGCCGTGCGTGACCTTGAACACGCCGCCCTTGCCAGGCACGTTGCCGAGCGCCCCTTCGCGGCTGCAGTCGGCCACATCCTCGCCGAAGACGACAATGCGCGGGTCGCGCGCCATTTCGTCTTTCAGCGTGCGGTTGATCGCCGCCACCATCGTGTCGGGCTTACCCTCCGGCACGGGCTGCGTCGCGAATGAGTCGGCGGTGGGATCGACGCTCGGTGAATACACGTACAGGGTCGCCGTGTTCTTTGCCGGCTTCGCGGCGGCCCGCGCACGTTCGGCAGCCTGGGCTATCTCGCGATCGACGTCGGCAGCAATGGATTCGAAGTCGACGTCGCCGAGCAGGCCTTCGCGCTTCAGGAAGGCGCCAAACGCCACGATCGGATCGCGTTTGCCCTCTTCCAGCCTCTCTTCCGGCGTCTTGTACAGCTTCTCGTCGTCCGAGAGCGAGTGTGAGTAAGGACGGATGACTTTGGCGTGCACGAATGCGGGGCCCTTGCGCTCGCGAGCGTGCGCCACTGCCTCTTTCATGACGCGATAGCTGGCAATCGGATCCGTACCATCCACGCGGAGAACCTTGAGACCCGGAAACGATTCGACGAGACGCGAGATGTCGCCCCCGGGCGTCTGCACTTCGACCGGCACCGAGATGGCGTATCCGTTGTCTTCGACCAGGTACACCACCGGCAGCCGCCGCGTGCAGGCGGTGTTCAGCGACTCCCAGAACTCACCTTCGCTCGTCGTGCCCTCGCCGAGCGAGACGTAGACCACTTCGTCTTTCTGAAACCGCTCCTGGCGGCGCGGGATCGCCTCGATTCGCTCGTAGAGCATCCCGGCTTCCGCGCAGCCGATCGCCTGCAGGCACTGCGTGCCGGTGGGGCTCGACTGCGACACGATGTTCAGGCGCTTGTGCCCCCAGTGCGACGGCATCTGACGGCCGCCCGAGCTCGGATCGTCCTGCGCGCCGACGCCGCTGAGCAGCATCTCTTCGGCCGTCACGCCGAGCGCGAGGCAGAGGGCGCGATCGCGATAGTAGGGATAAAACCAGTCGTAGCCTGGGCGGAGGACTTCAGCGGCGGCGACGAGGATGGCTTCGTGGCCGGCGCCGCTGATCTGAAAGAAGATCAGGCTCTGGTTCTTGAGCTGAATCTCCTTGTCGTCGAGGCGGCGCGAGAGGAGCATCGTGCGGTAGAACCGCACCATGTCGTCGCGCGTCAGTCCAACGGTCCCGGCGCGCGGCGCGATCTCCGCTTTCATCGTCGGAAAAGTATAGCATTCGGTCTACAATCCGCCTTCGCTCCTTGCGGAGCTACGGCGGACACGTTCGGCCGCCAGCGGCTGGCGAAACGTGCATATTTTCGGGAGGAAACCTCGTGAACGCGACAGCAACGCTACACCGCTGGGACGAAATCGCCCTCGAAAAGGTTACAGAAATGATCTCGCGCAAGCTGGTGACCGGTCAGCGCGAGATGATCGGGCAGATTTATCTGAAGAAGGGCGCGCTCGTGCCCATGCACTCACACGAGAGCGAGCAGATGACCTACATCCTGCAAGGCGCGCTCAAGTTCCTCGTCGGCGGCGAAGAAGTCATCGTCCGCGAAGGCGAGGTGCTGCACATTCCTTCATGGGTTCCGCATCAGGCGGAGGCGCTCGACGACACCTTCGAGCTGGACCTGTTCAGCCCGATCCGGCAGGACTGGCTGGATCACACGGACGACTACTTTCAGAAGAAATGATGGGCTCAGGGCCTAAGGCTTTGGGCATTCGGCATCTGGCATTGGCATTACGCTCAGTGCACTCTACCGTCCCAGGGCCCGCGGCCGCCTGAGTAGACGTCAAACTTCTTGCGGAGCCGGTTCATCTTCCACTTCACGTAGCGGTACTTGATCTCGGCGGCAAGGCCGCCGCGGCCGCGGCCGCGTTTGAGGTACAGGTAGCCGGTGACGAGCCCGCCGAGATGCGCGCCGTGCGCGATCCCGCCGCCCGAGGCGCCAATCGTCGAGAGCAGCGCGATCCCGCCCATGATCATGACGAAGTAGCGCGCGGGGATCGGGAAGATCAGCATCATCAGGATCGGCCGATCTGGAAAATACAGACCGTAAGCGAGCAGCAGCCCGAAGAGCGCGCCTGACGCGCCGATGATCCGCGCGCTGTAGATCTGATCCCCGAGTCCCGTTGGCAGTAGCGCGAGCAGCATCATGGCGGCTGCGCCGCCGAGTCCCGAGATGGCGTAGTACCGCGCGAAGTAGCGCGTGCCCCACATGCGCTCGAGCTCGACGCCGAACATCCAGATCCCGAGCAGATTGAAGAGGATGTGGAAGAGGTCGCCGTGCAGGAACATGTACGTCGCCGGCTGCCAGATCCATCCCCGCTCGAGCACGTCCTGCGGTGAGAGCGCCAGGTACTCGAAGAGTGAGCGCACGAAGAGCGTGATGACGAACGCTGCGATGTTCGCCCAGATGATGATTTTGATGGCGGGCGTCGGAGGTCCGGGGCCGAACGCGTACGACGCGCCGCTGTAGCCGGGATAGCGCCTCATCGGAGAATCGGATCGTACCACACGCGAGCGAACGCGAGCCTCATTCCGCGGCTTCCGGCATCGCAACGCTCGCGGCGACGGCCGGCGCCCGCACGCGCCGGCCCGGCGGCAGCGGCCAGGCGCAGAGCGCCGCCGCGATCGGTCCGGCCGAGAGCGCGATGAGCGTGGGTTCGATGCCGAAGCGATCCGCGGCCAGCCCGACGAGCGGAACGCTGAGTCCGCCGCTGCCCCAGGCGAAGCCCATCATCAACGACGACACGGTCGCGGCGCTGACTGGAGCGAGCGACTGTCCGAACGTGACATTCACGGGCAGCGTGGACTGGAGGAAAAATCCGCCGACGGCGAGTGTCGCTGCGAAAGCCCAGCCGTTCAGGAGTGGCGCGACTGCGAGAAACGGTGTCGACGCGACGAGCGACAGCACGATGACGCGGCGCGCGCCCCAGCGGTCCGCCGCCGGTCCGCCGAGGAACCCGCCGAGCCCGCTCGCGAACAGGTACAGAGCGACCTGCGCGCCCGCGGCCCCTATGCCAATGCCGCGGCGTGTGAGCATGACCGGAACGAACGTCGCAAACGCGAGCGACGTCAGCGTGCGCAGCACGACGATGAAGTACAGACAGGCGAGCGGCTTCGCGTACGGTTTGAGCGCTCGGAACCCGGCGTCGCCGCCTTGCGCGGCCGGCTCGAAGTACGGCACCCGGCTCGCCGCGACCGCCGCGACGATGAGGCCGGGAATCGCGAGCAGAGGGCTCCACTCGACGCCATAGCGTCCCGCGAACGGCGCGAACAGCAGCGGGCCGAGCGCGAAACCGAGCGAGCCACCGGTGATGTAGACCGACATCGCGAGGCCGGGCCGATCGCCGCCGAGCCGGTGCGTGAGCGCCGCGCCGGGCGGGTGGAACATCGCGCATCCCAGTCCGCCCGCCACGAGAATCAGCGCGAGCTGAGGCACGGATCCCGCCAGGCCGATCAGGCTGAGGACCAGGACGGCGATCGTCGGCCCTGTCCGCAGGAGCAGCCGCGGCCTCCATCGATCGGCGACGTGCCCGAACGCGAGCTGCGAGACCGACGCCGCGATCTGGAACAGCATGGCGAGCGTCCCTGCGGTCTTGAGATCCATGGCGTGCCGAGGGATGAGGAGCGGCAGGAGCGGCGCGTAGATGTTCCCGTAGCCGTCGACCATGAAGTGGGTCGCCGCGAGGAGCAGCACAGTGGGATGGAGCGCGCGGCGGCTCATCTCCGCTTGAGGCGCGCGAGGACGCGACGCGAGGCATCCTCGAATTCCTGAATCCGAAGGAGGCGCGCCGCTGCCGCGAGAACCAGGAGCGCCACGCCAATGGCCGAGAAGACGCGGATGGCTCGCGCCAGCACGCCGAAGCCCGGTGCGATCGACCACATCGCACGCTCCACGCCCCACGCCGCCGCGCCCATCACGAGCGACGCGAGCGTGATCTTGGCCAGCGCGACCGCGAGGCGGCCCCCGTCGAGCCCTCCCAGGCGCCTGCGCAGCAGCGCGAGCAGCACCGTTGCGTTCACGAGCGCCGCCAGCGCGGTGCCGAGCGCGAGGCCGAGGTACCCCAACGCCCGCACGAGCACGAGGCTCAGCACCACATTTGTTCCGATGGCCAGCAGGCTGACGAGGACGGGCGTTCTGGCCTCGCGGAGCGCGTAAAAGGACGGCGTCGCGATCTTCACGGCGGAATAACCGAGCAGGCCGGGCGCGTAGTAGGTGAGCGCGGCGGCGGTCGCGATCGTATCCGTGTCGTCGAATTCGCCGCTCTGAAGAATGAGGCCCACGATCGGCGAGGCCAGGACGACGAGACCCGCCATGGCCGGCACGTTGAGCATCAGCATCATGCGCAGCCCGCGGGAAATCGTATCGCGCATATCGGAGAGCGATTCCCGCGCCGCGTGACGGGAAATATCCGGCAGCGCCGCCGTCGCGATCGACACGCCGAACAGCCCGATCGGGAGATACATCAACCGGAACGCGTAGTTGAGCCACGACGGCGGTCCCGTTCCCTGCGACGTCGCGAGCTGCGTGTTCACGAAAAGGTTGATCTGCGTCGCCGCGACGCCGATCGTCCCAGGCCCCATCAGCGTGAGGATCTCCCGCAGCCCCGGGTCGCGCGGATCGAGCGCCAGCTGATGCCGGTACCCCTCGCGGCGGAGCGCGGGCCACTGCACGGCAATCTGCGCGATCCCGCCGAGCAGCATGCCGACCGCGAGCGCGTAGATCGGCTGCACGCCGAGGCGGCCCGACAGCGGCACCATGATGAACGCGACGACGATGACGGCGCAGTTCATCATCGCCGGCGACAGCGCGGGAATGAAGAACCGCCCGAGCGAGTTGAGCATCCCCATGAGCGCGACGGCGACCGCAATCATCGTGAGGAACGGAAACAGCAACTGCGTCAGCGTCGTCGTCAGCTCGAGCTTTCCCGCCACGCGGGCGAACTCCCCGGCGTACAGCTCGGTGAGCGGGCGCGCGAAGAGGATTCCGAGGACGACGATGATGCCGGTCACGAGCACGAGCGCGTTGATCGTCTGGCTGCCCAGCCGCCACGCCGCCTCTTTTCCCCGGGTCGTCAGACAGCGCGTGAACGTCGGCACGAACGCCGCGCTCATCGCGCCTTCGGCGAACAGATCGCGGACCAGGTTCGGAATGCGCGAGGCCACGATGAATGCATCCATCGCGTCGCCGGCGCCGAAGAAATGCGCATAGGTCCGGTCACGAGCCAATCCGAGGAGACGGCTGGTCAGGGTGGCGATGCCGATGAGGCCGGCTGATCGTGCGAGGCGGGTCAAGGGTTCCGAGGGTACCACAGCGGACAGCGTCCGCTTGTGAACAGCGCGCGAAAACGACCGACAGGAGAAAGACGAAAGCCCCTGTCGGTGTTGCGCGCACCGGCAGGGGCTCCGCCTGGAGGATGGATGAGAGGCTCTTTCGTGCCTTTCACTTGATTAGACGATTGTCGAGCGAAAAAGTTTGCGCACGGTGTGCAGGTTTTTCATCACAACACCCGTCACGCGCGCGCGTTTGTAACAGCCGTGATCATCCGAGCTTGCGGCGGACGATCTCGTTGACCGTTCGGCCTTCCACGGCAGCACCGGAGAGTTTCGGCATCACGATCTTCATCACGCGGCCCATGTCTTTCGCGGATGTGGCACCCGCCTCGGCGATCGCGGCGTCGACCGCGCGCTCGATCGCCGCCTGGTCGAGCGGAGGAGGCAGATACGACTGGAGCTGCCCGATCTCGGCTGATTCGCGGTCGGCCAGGTCCTGCCGTCCGCCGCGCTGAAACTGCTCGATCGAATCGCGCCGCTGCTTGATCAGCGCCGATACGACCTGGAGCGATTCCGGTTCGTCGAGCGGCCGGCCTTTCTCGACTTCACGGTTCATCAAGGCCGCCTTGAGCATCCGGAGCGGCGCGAGCCGCACCTGATCTTTCGCGCGCATCGCGCTTGCAATGTCCGCTGTAACGCGTTCGAGGAAGGTCATGTCATCTGTCCAGGTCGGAATCGCCGATCGTGACGTGCCAGTCGTCGAGGTCGCGATAGAAATCCGACGGCGGGTCGAAGGCGTTGATCTTCGCGACGAGGCTCACCGACGATCGTACCTGAAAGAACCCCGAGCGGCGAATCAGCCGGCGGAACGAGGCGTGGAGGGCATAGGCGCGAATCTTGTCGGAATCGGCCGCCCGCGCCTCGCGGTCGGTCCACCGCAGCAGCGTCTTGAACCCCGCCGCATCGTCCGGGTCGGCGAGAAAGTCGACGAGCAGGGTCACGCGGCCGCGCGACTCCTGCAGGTGACGGTAGACGGCGTAACCGTCAAGCCTGCCCTCTCGCTCGACGGCGACGATCGAGTACCGCACGTGCGGCGGCGAGACGTACTTCCAGTTCAGGTACCGCGCGTCGCGCCTGACCGAGAAGGCGAGCTTCGGCGCGACGCGTTCCCACAAGTCGGTTGCGCGATCGTCGAAGCGATGAATCGCGCGCGCTTCGGCGCGGAGCGGGCGCGAGCGCGCCACCACCTGGACGACGGGCAAGGTGATCGCCGAGACGAGACGATTGGCGGCGACGGGCCAGGTCGGACGGCGCAGGGCGCGGCGCGTAAGCGGCTTGACGAAGCAGGGAAGCCCGCCGATGTCGGGCCAGTGGAGCTTGCGGAAGAGCTGAAGAGACGACTCGGAAGGCCCGAGACCGAGCGCCGCACCGACGGAGCGGTCCCAGGTGCGGAACAGCGTTTCGCCAAGACCCTGACGCTGCCGTTCGGGTGCGACCATGACGTCCGTGCCCCATGCGGCCTCGGTCTCCCGGCCGGCGACGGTGACCCGCACGGGCATCGCCGCGCACTGACCGACGATCGCCGTGCCCTCGCGCGCGATCCAGATGAGGGGTCCGTCAGGAGGATTGTACGGATTGCGGGCGTACTGCCACTCCCAGCGAAGCCTGCTCGCGTCTGCGGCGTCGTTCCCGAAGACGCGCCGGAAGAGAAGGTCGACCGCGCGGCGGTCCTCGGGCCGGTATCGATCGATCTGCGCCACTGAGTCCGTTGACTATAGCGCAGGGATCGCTGCAGTCATGAGCTCTGAGCTCTGAGCTATGAGCTATGAGCCCTGAGCTATGAGCTCTGAGCAATGAGCCTTAAGCCATGAGTTGCGAGACTCATAACTCCAAGCTCAAAGCTCCTAGCTCCAAGCTTCCCTAATTCGGAATGGGCCGCGCGGGGTTCTGCGTGACGGGCGGCGGCACCGGCGGCGGCAGCTGAGGCTGCTGCGACTGCGCGGGCTGCGGCAGCAGGCCGGGACGAGGCGCCGTCACCGGCGCGTTCACCTGACCCTGCGGCATGGGCATCTGGACGGTCGCGGGCGTCGGCGGCACGAAGCCGGGAGCGTTCGGCGAGAACTGGCCCGGCAGCGCGCCGGGCTGCGGCGCGAAACCCGGCATCGCGTTCGGCACCATTTCTTCGCTGGACACATCCTGGTCGTCTGCCACCTCGTCCTGCTCGACCGGCTGCGGCATGACCATCGGCGGCGGCTGCGGCTGGAAGCGCGGCTGCGAGTTGGTGAACGCCGGTGGAGGCCCGGTCGTCGTCGGACGGCTGGTCGCGAGAATCAGCACGCGATCGTAGCGTGAAGCCCCCGCCTGTCCCACGGCGCGCGGCGCAGCCATGTACCCGCTGGCGCTCCGCAGCACGACGTCCAGCGCCTGCGCCTCTGGGACGTCGATTAGCCGGAGCGTGACCGGCGAGCCGGTCAGCTTTTCCGCGTTGACCATCTGCGTGTTCCCGATGCGCGACCAATCCGCGAGGATCTGCCGCACAGGAACGTTGTCGGCAACGAGCGTGACCCGCCCGTTGGCGATCGTGAGCTGCAGGTTCTGGGCGCTGGCGTTCGACGGGCCCATGAACACGAGGGCCGCTGCCGTCGTCGCGCCGAACAGGCCGCGCAGGCTAGTCATGATGCTTAAGACGACAATTATACTCCCCCGGCCGCCGCAGGGGGTGGCCAATCGGTCTGTGCGGTCGCCGTGCGATCAGGCTCGACCGCGGAGGCTCTCGATGACGGCGAGCAGAATCTCGTCGAGCTGCACCGTCGGTTCGTAACCGATGAGCTCTTTGATCTTCGTCAGATCCGGGACGCGTCGAGGCATGTCCTCGAAACCGGCTTCGTACGCCTCGTCGTACGGGACCATCACGATCGGAGACGTGCTGCCGGTGAGCTCGCGGATTCGTTCCGCGAGGGCGCGAATGGTGACCTCGTTGTTGTTCCCGATATTGAAGACCTGACCGATCGCGCGCGGTTCGTCGATCAGGCAGGCGAGCGCCCGCACGACGTCGCCGACGTACGCGAAACTTCGCGACTGCGAGCCGTCGCCGAACACCGTGATCGGTTTGCCGGCGAGCGCCTGCCGTACCAGGGTGGGGATCACCATCCCGTACTGGCCGGTCTGCCGCGGGCCTACCGTGTTGAACAGCCTCGCGATGACGATCGGCAGCTTCCGTTCCTTCCAATACGCGAGCGCCAGAAACTCGTCGATCGCCTTGCTGCACGCGTAAGCCCAGCGGTGCTTCTCGGTGGGGCCGAGGACGAGGTCGGCGTCCTCGCGGAACGGGACGGCCAGGTTCTTTCCATACACCTCCGACGTCGACGCGATCACGACGAGCTTTCTCTTCTTGCTCGCGTGCTTGAGTACGACCTCGGTTCCGTGCACGTTCGTTTCGATCGTCCGCACGGGCGCCTCGACGATCAGCTTGACCCCGACCGCGGCCGCAAGGTGAACGACGACGTCGCAGCGGTCGACGTGCTCGGCGAGCAGCGGCTCGTTGGTGACGGAGTCGATCGTGTAGTGAAACCCGCGCAGACCCTTCAGGTGAGCGATGTTGTCGATCGAGCCGGTGGACAGGTCGTCGAGCACGAAGACGTCGTGGTCGCGGGCGAGCAGAGTCTCGGACAGGTGCGAGCCGATGAAACCGGCCCCACCGGTGATCAGGACGCGCATAACACTCCAGCGATCTCGTCGACGTCGCGCTCCGGCATCGATGGGTACAGCGGAAGAGACATGACAGACGCGGCGGCGCGGTCCGCCTCCGGACACGCGGCCGGCTGCCACGCCGCCATTGCCGGCTGACGCGTGATGGCCAGCGGATAGTGGACCAGCGTCTCGATGCCGGCAGCCGCGAGGCGCGACTGGAGCGAGTCCCTGTCTGTTGAGCAGCGCACGACGAAGAGATGATAAACGTGACCGGCGTCCCGTTCGGCAGGCACGCCGACCGCGGTCGCCCGCTCGAGATGTTGTCGATAGCGAGCGGCGAGCGCGCGCCTGCGAGCGGTCCAGCCCGGCAGGAACGGAATTCGCGCTCGAAGCACCGCTGCCTGAACCTCGTCGAGCCGCGAGTTCACGCCCGGCTCCTGATGGTGGTAGCGATCGACCTGGCCGCCGTTTCTCAACCGGCGTACGCGGGCGGCCAGCGCCTCGTCGCGCGTGGCAATCGCGCCGCCGTCGCCCAGCGCGCCGAGGTTCTTGGTTGGATAGAAGCTGAAGGCGCCGGCGGCGCCGAAACTCCCTACCGGCTGGCCGGCGCACGTTGCCAGGTGCGCCTGGCAGCAATCCTCGACGATTGCGAGATTGTGGCGCGCCGCGAGCGCACAGACCGCCGCCATGTCGGCCGCCTGACCGTACAGGTGCACCGGCAGCAGGGCCGCCGTGCGTGGCGTCACCGCCGCGGCGGCCGCCGCAGGATCGATCGTGAAACGCGCGGGATCGATGTCGGCAAACACCGGACTCGCACCGGTCATCGCGATCGCGAGTGCCGAGTAGGCAGCCGAAAAGGCTGACGTGATGACTTCGTCGCCAGGACCGACGCCGAGCGCACGCAGCGCGAGCGCGATCGCATCCGTGCCGCTCCCGACGCCGGCCGCGTGCGGCAGGCCGACCGAGTCGGCGAACTCACGCTCGAAGTCGTCCACTTCGGGCCCGAGGACGAACCATCCACGCGTGACCACGCGCTCGACTGCCTCGCGCACGGCGGCGGCATCCTCCTGAAGCGTCAATTTCAGGAAGGGGATGCGGGCGGTCATGCCGCTCCGGGAGGCGCGTCGAGATAGTGCGGGAGGTGCTCGCGGTAATACGCGACGGTCCGGGCGAGTCCCTCGCGCAGGTTCACGGTCGGCCTCCACCCGGTCGCGCGCGTAAACTTCGTCGAGTCGGCGTAGAAACTCCCGATGTCGATGATCTTCTTGTCCTGCGGCCAGTCCACGAATCGCATCGTCCCCGAGCCAGCCACCTCGATGAGCATCGCCGTGAGGTCGCGATGGCTGATCGGCTCGGACCCGCCCACGTTGAACACGTCGCCGTCGCAGACGTCGAGCGCTCCCGCGCGCAGAAACGCGTCGGACACGTCGTCCACGTAGACGAAGTCGCGGACCTGAGAGCCGTCGCCGAAGATCTCGATCTCGCGGCCCTCGACCGCCAGCCGGATGAACCAGCCGATGAAGCCCTGCCGGTTGTGGCGGACGAGCTGCCGCGGACCATAGACGTTGGTGAGGCGAAGAGAGCAGGCGCGCACGCCGAAGACGTTGTTGTACACGAGGTGGTAGTACTCGCCGGCCGCCTTGTTGATGCCGTTGATGTCCGTCGGTCGAACGAGCTGCGTTTCGTCAACCGGGAGCTTCTCCGGCCGGCCGTACACCTGCCGCGTCCCCGCGAAGACGACTTTGATGCGGCGGTTGTGCTTCCGGCACGCCTCGAGCATCGTCAGCTGGCTGCGGCAGTTGATCTCGAGGTCGGTGTGGGGATCCCTCATGCTGTCGATGTGGCTGACCTGGCCCGCGAGATTGAAGAGCACGTCTCGATCGCGCACCAGGTAGCTCATCGTGCTGTCCTGGCGCACGTCGGCGATGTTTACCCGGACGCGCGCCTCGATGCCGGCGATGTTGAACAGGTTGCCGCCGTAGGCGGGGATGAGGGAGTCGACCAGCAGCACGTCCGCGCCGAGCTCCGCGAGTCGGCGGGCGAGGTTGCTGCCGATGAAGCCGAGGCCGCCCGTCACGAGCGTGCGGCATCCCTTGTAGAACTGGAGATAGTCGGTCACGAAGGCTGCTTGTCGAGGTCCGGCGCCGCCTGACGGAGGTGCTCGCGCCGCACGACCAGGGCGAACCAGAGCTTCATCACGTCAATCGCCGTGCGCCAGATGCGCGGGAAATTGAAAAACTGCGATTTCCCGTACGCGCGGTGGAAGTGATGCACCGGCACTTCGACGATCCGGAAGCCCGCATCCTGGATCTTCTTCATCATCTCCAGGCAGATGACGCCGCTGTTCTTCTCCAACCTGACGCGGTCGAAGATCGTCCGCCGCAGCAGCCGGAAGTCGCAGTCGACGTCGCGGACGCGAAGGCCGAACAGCGTCTTGACCGTGTAGTGGTAGACGCGGCCGATGATGATGCGATGCAGCGGATCGGCCCGGCTGATCTTGTAGCCGTTGACCAGGTCCACGCCGGCCGTCATGTGAGGCCAGAGCGTTTCCAGCTCGGACGGATCGTATTGCGCGTCGCCGTCGGTGTAGAACACGAACTCTTTCCGCGCCGACGCGAAACCGGTGCGCAGCGCGCCGCCGTAACCGCGGTTGGTCTCGTGATGGACGACGCGCACTTCGGGGTAGATCCGGGCAAGTTCGCCGAGGATGCGGGCAGTTCCGTCTTTGCTGCCGTCGTCGACGACAATGACCTCGAAGTCGGACGTCAACCGGCGCGCCGTGAGAACGGCGGTGACGACCATGCTCGCGATGGTCCCGCTGTCGTTGTACGCCGGAAAGAAGACGGAAAGCCCGGGCGCTGGAAGCGCGCGCGTGGCCATGTCGAAAACGCCTGACCTTAGCACGCCGCCGACTTGCCGGGCAAGGCGCGAAACCGCAGTCGCCAGGGCGCGATGAGCGACTCGACGAGCACGCCGCGCGACAGCTTCGACTCGCCCTCGCGGCGCTCCACGAAGATGATCGGCACTTCACCGATGCGGCAGCTGCGCCGCCACGCTTCGAACAGCATCTCCACGATGAACGCGTAGCCGTCGGAGATCACGCCGTCGAGCGGCACGCGCGCGAGCGCGTCGCGGCGCCAGCACCGAAACCCGCTCGTGCAGTCCCTGACGGTCATGCCCGTGACCGCGCGGATGTACCGGTTCGCGGCCGTGCTGAGCATCAGACGCCGCAACGGCCAGTTCACGACGCTGATGCCGTGAAGGTAACGGGAACCGATGACGACATCGTAGGTGGCCGCGGCCGCGACGAGAGCCGGCAGATAGTCGGGATCGTGCGACAAATCGGCGTCCATCTGGCAGATCAGCTCGGCATTGTCCGACGAGAGTGCCTTGCGCATCCCGTCCACGTACGACCGGCCCAGCCCGCGCACACCCTGGCGGTGCATAACTTCGACGCGTCCCGGCCACTCGCGAGCGAGCTCGTCCGCGATCTCCCCCGTGCCATCCGGCGACCCGTCGTCGACGATCATCATGCGATAGCCGTGTCGCAGCACGGCCGGTACCAGCCGAGGCAGGTTCTCCCGCTCGTTGTAGGTCGGAACGATCACGAGCACGTTCACGATCGGCCCTCGGCGCGGAGCGCCGAAATCTGTTCGGATACGAGCGCGACGAGAAAGACGACGACCGAGAAGAGGATCAGAAGCACGGACGAGTTCGTGACGTGGCGCTGCGTGGCTATCGTCCAGACCGCGTAACCGGCGCCAAGTGCGAACGAGGCGGCGCTGATCGGAAGGAAGATGCGCATCGGGCTGAAGATCGTCATCACGCGCACGAGGATCAGGAAGAACTTGATCCCGTCGCGCGTCATGCGTATTTTCGATGATCCCACGCGCGTGGCGGCCGCGATCGGCACGAACGCCACGTTATATCCCGCCCGCAAAAACGACAGCGTCGTCGTGGTCGGCGTCGAGAAGCCGTTTGGGAGCAGGTGCAGGAACTCGCAGAGGTGCTCGCGTCTCGCGCCCCTCAACCCTGACGTCAGGTCCGGGATGTCCCGGCCAGTCAGATAACTCGACAGCCAGTTCAACCCCGCGTTCCCCAGGCGTCTGATGAGCGTGGCATGCGTCGACGGATCTCGCGCGCCGACGACGAGATCGTACTCGCCGAGCAGCTCCGCGATCCGCACAGCGTCGTTCGCGCTGTGCTGACCGTCGGCGTCGAGGATGATGATGTACTCGCCAGCCGCCTGCCTGATCCCGGTCTTGACCGCGGCGCCGTTCCCCTTGTTGTACGGGTGCCTGATGACCCGCGCACCGGCGGCTTTGGCGCGCGCACCCGTCTGGTCGGCCGACCCGTCGTCGACGACGAGAATCTCGCGCCAGTGCGCGACGGCCAGCGCGGAGACGACTTCGTCGATGACCGCGCCTTCCTCGTAGGCGGGGATGACGATCGAGACGCTGTCAGGGTGCGCCATCAGCTGGGAGACGGCATCACGTCGCGAACCGGAAATTGATCACGTCCCCATCCCGGACGATGTAGTCCTTGCCTTCGAGGCGCAGCTCCCCGGCGTCCCTGCAGGCCGGAATCGATCCGCGCGCCATCAGATCCTCGTATCGGACGACCTCGGCGCGGATGAAACCGCGGGCGATGTCGCTGTGGATTTCCCGGGCCGCAACCTGGGCAGGGGTTTCGCGAGGGATGGACCACGCGCGGCACTCGTCAGGACCGACGGTGAAAAAGGATATGTAGCCGAGCAGGTCGTAGCTCGCACGGATGACGCGGTCGAGACCGGACTCGGCGAGGCCGAGATCCGCCAGGAACGCCGCCGCGTCGGCCGGCTCGAGCTGAGCGATCTCGAGCTCGATCTTGGCGCAGACGACGACGGAAAGCGTCTTTGTAGTCCGGCTAAACCCGGACTCCACGACAGACCGGGAATCCGCTTCATCAATATTGAGCACGAGCAACAACGGCTTTGCCGAGAGAAACTGAAAGCCGCGCAGACGCTTGGCATCTTCGGGCTCCAGCTCGATCGCCCGCAGCGGCTCGCCGCTTTCGAGAACGGCGCGGCAGCGAAGCAGCAGCTCCTGCTCCTTCTTCAGCTCGGCCGACGCGGACTTCTTGAGATCCTTCTCGAGCCGCTCGAGGCGTCTTTCGGCAACGCCGAGGTCGGCCAGAATCATCTCCTCTTCCATCGCGCGTGCGTCGCGCGCCGGGTCGATGGATCCCTTCGGATGGGGAACCGACTCGTCGCGGAAGAGCCGCAGCACGTGGACGAGGGCGTCGGCGCTGCGAAACGGCACCACGTCGAGCAGCGACTGCGCCGACCCCGCGCGAGCGGCGCCGAGATCTGCGAACTCGACCACCGCCGGCGTCCGCTTCTTCGGCTCGAACAGCGCGGTCAGGCGATCGAGCCGCGCATCGGGTACACGGGACACGCCGACGTTCGCGTCGGCCTTCGGCGCGCTGCGGCCCGCCTCGCGCGCAGACACCGCAGCGAGGCCTCGGACACCAGTCATCAGTTGGAACAGCGTGGTCTTTCCGGTGGACGGAAAACCTATGAGCCCAGCGCGAAGCATCGATCTGCGCATCCTAGCATGCAGAGGCGTCGATGAAGGGTCGCTTCGCCGTGTCTTCGCCCGGCGAAAATCAGGCGTAACCCACACGAACTCTGGATTTTGGCGTTGACAGTCCCGATATCCTTCTCTAGACTCGCGGTGGTCTCACGTGGAGTGAAGTGGACCAATCGGCCGTGCTTCGGGGCAATTACGCAGCAAAGATCGATGGGAAGGGGAGGCTCAAGATCCCCAACGCCTTTCGCGCGCTCGTCCAGAAAGAGCACGGCTCAGAGCTCTTCGTGACGAGCGTGTCGGGCGAGTCGGTGCGGATCTACCCGATGCCGGTCTGGTACGCGATCGAGGAGAAGCTGGCTCGCATCCCGACGACGCACCCGGCGCGGGTCCGGTTCTTCGACCGCGTGAGCTACTACGGCCAGGCCGGCGCCTTCGACGGTCAGGGCCGCGTCCTCATTCAGCCCCGCTTGCGCGAGTCGGCGGGGATGACAGGCGAGGTCGACGTGCTCGGTCATTACGACTACCTGGAAATCTGGAACCACGAACGCTTCCTGGCGAAGCTCCAGCGCGATCCGTTTTCGGACGACGACGCGCGCGCTCTCGCGGAATTCGGCATCTAACTCTGTATGCACGAGCCCGTCATGGTTGCCGAAACGGTCGAGGCGCTCGCGCCGTCACGCGGCGGTCTCTTCCTCGACTGCACCGTCGGCTCGGGCGGCCACGCATTCGCGCTGCTCCGTGCGGGCGCGACGCGGCTCATCGGCCTCGATCGGGATCGCGAGGCGCTCGCGCGTGCGGCCGAGACGCTCGCGCCCTTTGCCGATGGCGTCGAGCTCGTCCACTCGGACTACCGCGACGCGCCGGCGGTCCTGGCCCGGCACGGTATCGATGCGGTTGACGGCGCGCTTGCGGACCTCGGCGTGTCGTCGATGCAGCTCGACGACGCAGGGCGAGGCTTCAGCTTCCGGCGTGACGAGCCCCTGGACATGAGGATGGATCGCTCACAGGGGCCGACGGCCGCCGACATTCTTCGCGACGTCGACGAAGGCGAGTTGGCGGACGTGATCTTCCAGTTCGGTGAAGAGCGCTTCTCGCGCCGCATCGCGCGCGCGATCGTCGCCGCCCGGCGAGCGGGCCCGGTTGCGACGACCGGGCGGCTCGCCGAGATCGTTCGCAGGGCCATTCCGTCGCGCGGCAGGCAGCGCATCGACCCGGCGACGAGGACCTTTCAGGCGCTCCGCATCTGGGTCAACCGCGAGCTGGACCACCTCGACGCGTTTCTCGAAGACATGGTGCGGCTGCTGTCGGTGGGCGGGCGGTTCGCGGTGATCAGCTTTCACTCGCTCGAGGATCGGATCGTGAAACAAACCTTCCGCGCGCTGGTCGGCGGCACCAGCTCGCTGAGGCTCCTGACGAAGCGGCCGGTGCAGCCATCGGACGCCGAGATCGCACGCAATCCGAGGTCGCGCAGCGCGAAGCTGCGCGCGATCGAGAGGTTGGCATGAGCGGCGTTGACTTCGAGTACGCGGTTCGAAAGGACATCCGGAACAACCCGATCGTCCGCGAGATGGACGAGGCCCGGCAGCGCGAGCTGTGGCGTTCGGTGGGCGTCGGCGTCGTCCTGGGTGGGCTTCTGCTTTTCTCAGCGTGGCAGCACTTCGAGCTCCTCCGACACGGATATCGGATCGAGCGGCTGCAGCAGGAGCGTGCGGCCGAGGAAGAGATCAATCGTCACCTTCGGCTCGAGATAGAAACCCTGAGGGCGCCGAAGCGCATCGAGTCGCTGGCGATTCAGAAGCTCGGCATGGTCCCGCCCGGCGAGGGCGAGGCGATCATCATCGAGCGGGTGAGCGCGCCTCCTCCACCCGATGCCTCCGTCGTGGCAGCCGCGCACGATAGCGCCTCCACGCGGCCGGCTGCCGCCAGGTGACGCCGGAGTCGTGCCGTGAACGACGTCAAGCCGCTTCCACCGGAGCCCACGCCGTGGCGAACCACGCTCCAGGCGCGCATTTTCGTGACGGCCGGGTTCTTCGCGCTCTGGGGACTCGCAATCGAGGCGCGGCTCGTCTACCTGCAGGTGGCGCAGCACGCCGACCTCATGGCGCGGGCCGAGCGCCAGCAGCACCGAACGATCGAGGCGCCGGCCAAGCGGGGTGAAATCCTCGATCGCAACGGCCGGGTCCTCGCGTATTCGGTCGATGCGGAATCTGTCTACGCCGTCCCAACGGAAATCGAGAAACCGGGCGCCGCCGCGGCGCGCCTTTGCGGCGTTCTGGACGGCTGCTCGCAGCGTGATCGACGCGCTCTGACCGAGCGTCTCGCGCGGCACCGGGCGTTCGCCTTCGTCAAACGGCAGGTGTCGCCCGACGAGGCCCGTCGCGTGGCGGCGCTCGGGCTCGACGGCGTCGGCTTTCTCAAGGAAAACAAGCGCTACTACCCGAAGCTGTCGCTCGCGGCGCATGTGCTCGGATACGTGGGCACCGACGGCCAGGGGCTGCACGGCATCGAGGCCGCCTACGACTCGGTGATTCGCGGCAAGGCGGGCCGCATCCTGATCCAGGCGGACGCGCGGCGTCACGCCGTGACGAGCCGCGTCGAGCGGCCGCCGACCTCCGGGGGCGACCTCGAGCTCACGATCGATCAGTACATCCAGCACATCGCCGAACGGGAATTGCGGGCCGGCGTGCTTGAGTTCGGCGCGGCCGGCGGCAGCGTCATCGTCATGGAGCCGTCGACCGGCGAAATCCTTGCGCTGGCGAATTGGCCGACGTTCAACCCGAACGCGTTCAACCGCGCGCCGGCCGCCGACCAGCGGAACCGCGCGATTCAGGAAATCTACGAGCCCGGCTCGACGTTCAAGATCGTCACCTCCGCCGCCGCGATCGAAGAGTCGGTCATGCGGCTGAACGATCCGATTGACGTCAGCTCGGGCATGATTCGCTTCGGGGCGCGGCAGATAGAGGACGTTCACACGTATGGGACGCTGTCGTTCACTGACGTCATCGTCAAGTCGAGCAACGTCGGTGCGATCAAGGTCGGCCTCCGGCTCGGGCCGGAACGCCTGAGCCGCTACGTCCGCCGGTTCGGCTTCGGCCAGACGCTCGCGCCGGACTTCCGCGGCGAGAGCCCGGGCATCGTCTGGCGTCCCGAGACGCTGAACGACAGCGCCCTCGCGTCGGTGTCGATGGGATATCAGATCGGCATCACGCCGCTTCAGATGGCGGCGGCGGCGAGCGCGGTGGCCAACGGCGGCGAGCTTCTTCGCCCGCGCATCGTTCGCGCCGTCGTTCGCGACGGCCGTCGCCTCGCGACCGAGCGAGACGTCCTCCGGCGCACGGTGAGCACCGAAACGGCGGCGGCGCTGACCGGAATCATGGAGGCGGTCGTCGAGCGTGGTACCGCTGAGTCTGCGCAGCTTGCCGGCTATCAGGTAGCGGGAAAAACGGGCACCGCCGCGAAAGTCATCGGCGGGCGCTACTCGACGTCGGAGTATCACGCGTCGTTTATCGGCTTCGTGCCGTCGCGCCGCCCGGCGCTCACGATCCTCGTCGTGATCGACTCGCCGCACGGAAAGGGTTACTACGGCGGCATCGTCGCTGCGCCGATCTTCAAGCGAATTGCCGAAGCCTCGCTGCGCCATCTCGGGGTTCCGCCGACCATCAACCCGATGCCGCCTGTTCTCGTCGCAAGCGCGCCGCGCGACGCCCGCGAAGCGTCGCCCGGCGAAGCGAAACCCGCTTCAGCGCGATCGACGGCTCTTCTTCAGGTCCGCGCATCGAGTGCCACCGAAGGGCTCATGCCCGATCTTCACGGCCTGAGCGCCCGTGAGGCGCTCCGCACGCTTGCCCAGATTGGGCTGGCCGCGCGCATGACAGGAAACGGCTTCGTCGTCGATCAGCGCCCGGCGCCGGGCGTGCCGCTCGAGCGCGGCGAGACCTGCGACCTGACGTTGAATCGGCTCACCACGACGGCTCCCGCGCCCTCCCGGGGAACTTCTCAGTGACCCTTCGCGAGCTCGTGTCGCAGGCTCCGTCGCTGGCGAAACCGCCTGCGACCCCGGGGACCGCGGGAATCAACGACGCGTTCACGCGCGAGGTCACAGGCCTGTCGTACGACTCCCGCCAGGTGACGCCCGGGTCCGTGTTCATCGCGATGCGCGGCCAGAAAGCGGAGGGCGCTCAGTTCGCGCGGCAGGCACTCGAGCGCGGTGCGCAGGCAGTGGTTGCCGACACGCCGCCGCCGGCCGGCATCCCCGCCGAAGTCCCCTGGCTCGAAACGGCGGACGCTCGTCTCGCACTGGCCGAGCTTGCTGCGGCGTTTTTTGGCCATCCCTCGCACGCGCTCACGGTCGTCGGCATCACCGGCACGAACGGAAAGACGACGACGTCGTATCTGACCGCGGCGATCTTCGATCGCGCCGGCATTCCCTGCGGCGTCATCGGTACCGTCGGGTATCGTCTGCCTCCCGCCGACATGAAGTCGAAGGGTGAGGAGCGAGAGGCCGCGAGGACGACGCCGGAAGCGCCGGACGTGCAGGCCCTGCTCGCCGAGATGGCCAGCCGTGGCGCCGGCGCCTGCGTCATGGAGGTGTCGTCTCACGCGCTGGAGCTTCGTCGGGCGGATGGCATCCGGTTCGCCGGGGCGATCTTCACGAACCTGACGCGCGACCATCTCGATTTCCACGGCGACATGGAGACGTACTACGCCGCGAAGCGCCGTCTGTTCGAGATGCTCCCGTCCGGCGCGCCGTCCGCGATCAACGTCGACGATCCGCGCGGCTCCGCTCTCGCGGGCACGGTCTCACGGCCTGTCACGTACGCGCTGGATCGTCCGGCGGACGTAACCGCCGGTCCGCTCTCGCTATCGATTGACGGTCTTTCGCTCGATGTCCGGACGCCCCGTGGAGCGCTTCGCGTGCGTTCGCGGCTGGTCGGCCGCCCGAACGCGTACAACATCCTCGCCGCGGTCGCATGTGCGGTGGCGCTCGATATTCCACTCGGCTCGATAGAGCAGGGCATCGCGGCGCTCGAACAGGTGCCGGGGCGCTTCCAGGTCGTCTCGCAGCCGGGCGACGACGTACGGGTCGTCGTCGACTACGCACACACCGACGATGCGCTGAAGAACCTGCTGGAGACCGCGCGTCCGCTGTCTGGCGGCCGAGTGATCACGGTCTTTGGCTGTGGCGGCGATCGCGACGCCACGAAGCGGCCTTTGATGGGTGCCGTCGCCGGACGATTGAGCGATCTCGTCATCGTGACGTCGGACAACCCGCGCTCGGAGCCACCGGAACGGATCATCGAGGACATCAAGCGGGGACTGACGCCCGCGCGCGTCCCCTGGCTGGCCATCGTCGACCGCGCCGAGGCAATCGACCGCGCCGTGCGCGAGGCGCGCGCCGGCGACCTCGTGCTCGTCGCCGGCAAGGGGCACGAGAAGACGCAGACGATCGGCACGCGGGTGCTGCCGTTCGACGACGTGGACGTCGCCCGGGCGGCGCTCTCGCGGCGGCGGACCGGCTCGCATGTCGGTTGATCCGGTTACGGTAACGGCCCTCGCGCTGGCGGAGGCGACGGGAGGACAGCTGGTGGGCGGGGACGGCGGCAGCGTGATCGGCGGCGTATCGATCGACTCACGGACGATCGCGCCCGGCGATCTCTTCTTCGCCATCCGCGGGGAGCGCTTCGACGGCCACGCGTTCGTGGCCGGGGCGTTCGAGCGCGGGGCGATGGGCGCCGTGGTGAGCGATGCAGCCGCGGTCGCCAGCCCGCCCGCGAATGCGGTCATCGTCGTCGTGGCGGACACGACACAGGCGCTGCAGGCGCTGGCGAGGCACGTTCGAGACGCGTCGAAGGCGAAGGTCGTTGCGATCACCGGTAGCACGGGAAAGACGACGACGAAAGAGGTCACCGCTGAGTTTCTGTCGAGCCGGTATCGCGTGTTTCGGAACAAGGGCAACCTGAACAACCACATCGGCCTCCCGCTCTCGCTACTGGAGCTCCGCAGCCGCCCGGATGTCGCCGTCGTCGAGCTGGGCATGAACCACGCCGGCGAGATCCGGACGCTCGTCGGCATCGCGCAGCCCGACGTGCGCGTCTGGACGAACTCGGGCGACGCCCATATCGGGTTCTTCGCGTCGGCCGATGCGATCGCCGACGCCAAGGCCGAGATTCTCGAAACGTCCGACGAAACCGCCGTCGTCGTAGCCAACGCCGACGACGACCGCGTGATGACGCGCGCCAAGTGGTTCCCGGGCCGCGTGGTGACCTTCGGCATCGACAGAGAAGCGGACGTGCGGGCGGTCGATATCGACGAGCGCGGCGCGGAGGGCACCTCGGCGCGGGTTTTGACGCCGAGCGGAGAGACCGCCATCGACACGCCGCTTCCCGGCCGGGGCAACCTGGCCAATATCCTTGCCGCCACCGCCGTGGCCCTGGAGCTCGGCGTTTCGCTTTCCGACATCGCGTCACGCGCTTCGGCGTTGACGCCCCCCCCGCGCCGCGGCCAGCTGGTGCGCCTGGCGGGCGGCGTCACGATCATCGACGATTCGTACAACTCGAGCCCCGCTGCGTTGAAGGGTGCGCTTCGCACGCTCGCGCGAACGTCGGGCAGCGCGCGCCGCGCGGCAGTCCTCGGCGAGATGCTGGAGCTCGGCGAACACGCCGAACGGCTGCATCGTGAATGTGGAGCCGCCGCGGTGGAGGCGGATCTCGCGTGGCTCATCACCGTCGGCGGTGAGCCGGCTCGCGCGCTCGGCGACGCTGCTGTGGAGGCTGGCCTGCCAGCCGCGTCACTGCATCACGCGGCGACACGGGATGAAGCGGCAGAGATCGCAGCGGGTCTCGCGCGGCCTGGAGATCTCGTTCTCATCAAGGGCTCGCGCGGCATCGGGGTCGATCGCGTCACCGACCGGCTCGGGGTGGAGTTCGGCTGATGCTGTTCCACCTGCTGTATCCGCTTCGCAACGATATTCCCGGGCTGAACGTGACGCAATACATCACGTTCCGCACGGCGGCGGCGAGCCTGACCGCGCTCCTCATCAGCTTCGTGATGGGCCCGTGGGTGATCCGGCGCCTCCGGGAGTTTCAGATCGGACAGGTGATTCGCCACGACGGCCCGGCGACGCACAGGCCGAAGGCCGGCACGCCGACGATGGGAGGACTGCTGATTCTCACGGCGTCGCTCGTGCCGACGCTGCTCTGGTCGGACTTGAGGAACCCCTACGTCTGGATCGCGGTCGTGGCGACGGTGGCGTTCGGCGCGGTCGGCTTCATGGACGACTACCTCAAGATCACGCGACGGTCGCACCATGGCCTGTGGCCGCGGTACAAGATGCTCGGCCAGATCGTGATCGCGATCGGTGTCGGTCTCGTCGTGCTGGCGCTCGCGTCGGCCGAGCCGCCGCAGTACAACACGCGCCTCATCTTTCCGTTCTTCAAGCGATTGATACCGGATCTGGGCTGGTTCTACGTTCCGTTCGCCGTGGTCGTGCTCGTGGGCGCGAGTAACGCCGTCAACCTGACAGACGGCCTGGACGGCCTGGCGATCAGCGTCTTCGCAGTCGCGGCGGCGGCGTTCACCGCACTGGCCTACGTGTCCACGCACCGCGTCTTTGCCGAATACCTGCTCCTCGTGCGCCTGCCTCCGGCGGCCGCGGACCTGACGATTTTCTGCGGCGCGCTCTTCGGCGCGAGCCTGGGCTTTCTCTGGTTCAACTCGTATCCGGCCGAGATCTTCATGGGCGATGTCGGCTCGCTCGCGCTCGGCGGCGCGCTCGGCACGGTCGCCATCCTGATCAAGCAGGAGCTCCTGCTGCTCTTCGTCGGCGGCGTGTTCGTCATCGAGGCCCTGTCGGTCATCATCCAAGTCGGCTCGTTCAAGCTCACCGGCCAGCGCGTCTTCAAAATGGCGCCGATCCACCACCACTTCGAGCTGGTCGGCTGGAGCGAGCCGAAAGTGATCACGCGGTTTCTCATCGCCGCGATCATCTTTGCCCTCTTCAGCCTGACGACGTTGAAACTCAGATGAACGCGGACAAGAGCTTCGACGTGCGGGGCCAGCGGGTGGTCGTCGTGGGTGCGGGACGCAGCGGCGCCGCGGTAGCCGAACTGCTCGTCGCGCACGGAGCGCGCGTGACGCTGACCGACACGCGGGCCGGTTTGGACGAGGCGCCCGCGCTGCAGTCGCGCGGGATCGCGCTCGAGCTGGGCGGGCACCGGACGGAGACGCTGACCTCCGCCGACCTCGTCGTCCTCAGCCCGGGCGTTCCCCCGCACCAACCTGCGATTGACGCCGCGCGCAGTGCCGGCGTGCCCGTCACTGGTGAGCTCGAGCTCGCCTCTCGGTGGCTGCGCGGACGGATCGTCGCGATCACAGGGACGAAGGGAAAGTCGACGACGACGACGCTGACGGGGCGGATGCTGGAGATGGGCGGCCGGCGGACGCGGGTGGGTGGCAACATCGGCCTCGCGCTGAGCGCGCAGGTCTCCGACTCGACGCCGGACACCATTCACGTCGTCGAAGTCAGCAGCTTCCAGCTCGAGACGACCGAGACGTTCCATCCGTGGATTGCGGCACTCCTGAACTTCTCGCCCGACCACCTCGATCGTCACGCATCGGTCGACGAGTACGCCGCGGCGAAATCACGTATTTTCGTGAACCAGACGAATGACGACTGGGCGGTCGTGAACGCGGACGATCCGCCGGCGCTCGCGCTTGCGGCCGACGCGCCTGCGCCGGAGTTCCGGTTCAGCGTGCAGGGCGATCTCCGTGGCCCTCGGGAAGGCGTCGTCATCGCGGGCGATCTGATCGTGCACCGGACCAGCGAAGGGGACGTACCGCTGGTGCCGCTCGCGTCGGTCCGGTTGATCGGCCGTCACCTGCTGAGCGACGTGCTCGCGGCAGCGTCGATCGCGCGGCTGGCCGGCGTTGCGCCCGACGCGATGACGCACGCCGTCGAAGGCTTCACCGGCCTCGAGCACGCGCTCGAGCCCGCGGGCGAGATCCGCGGCGTCCGGTTCATCAACGATTCGAAGGCCACGAACGTCGCGGCGGCGCGCCTGGCGATCGAAAGCTTCGACCGCGGCGTCGTCGCGATCATCGGCGGCCGCTTCAAGGGTGGGGACCTGCGCGATCTGCGCGAGCCTCTCGCGACGCGTGCCGATGGCATCGTTGCGATCGGCGAAGCGGCCGGCCTCGTCGCCGACGCGCTCGAAGGCGCCGTCGCGGTTCGACGTGCCGCGTCGCTCGCCGACGCGGTCCGCGCGGCATTCGGCATGGCATCGCGCGGCGGAACGGTACTCCTCGCGCCGGCGTGCGCGAGCTTCGACATGTTTCGCGATTACGCCGAACGCGGGCGCGCGTTCAAGCGCGAGGTCGCGGGGTTGAAGGAGGAGGTTGAACGCGTGCGCGAGCAGTGAGCAGCCATCAGGCGGGCTCCGGCGGCCGGGAGCGGGCCGCTGGGAACGCAGGCTGCCCCGGTCTGCGAGGCTTGTGTCCTGACCCCGGGGTCCGCTGATGGCTGCTCTCTGCTCGCGCGC
>DATAFJ010000108.1:0-3526 GCA_036257535.1 Vicinamibacterales bacterium
GATAGTCGGAGAAGAACAGCCGGTATTCGACGAGCCTGGGCGGCGTCGCCTCTGCTTCTTTCATCTGTTTGTCGAGCTCGTCGCGCTCGGCCGGAGTCAAGCCGGCGATCGCAGGCGCCCCTGATTGACGGCCACCGGCCGACGGAGGACCGCCCGCCGACGCCGCGCCCGAACCATGGCTGGCTCCGCCTGAAGCGGCGACTGGCGTGGCATTACCACCGCGACCGCCGTCGCGGGTCATCGTTCGCATCACCATCCGCGGTTCCGGTTCCATATACGTCAGCATCAGCGGCAGGTGGGTTTCGACATCCACGTACATCCGCACTTTGAAATTCTCTGGTCCGGTGACATCGATGATGTCCGCCTTCCCATCGGGCGACTCAGCCTGTCCGCCGTAGGCGTAGGTCGCAGCGAACCCGGGCTGAGTGCCGCCGGTCAGGCCGAGGAAGAGTCGAGCCAGATCCGACTGGCTGCGTTGCAGCGCGAGCTTCGCCCGTGCAGGATCGGACGCCGGGTTGTCGGTCTGGAGGCGCATGCCGGGGCTGTTTGGCACGACCTCGAGGAAGGGACGCGTCGCATCGAAGCCTTCGGTTCTCGTGATCCCGAACGCCGCGCTGCCGATGTCGCTTCGCAGGTACTTGTCCGGCAGGGCGAGATCGATTTCGATTGTGCCGTTTGTCTGCTGGCTTCCGCTCGCGCTACCGCCGCCCATCATGACGATGGTCATAGAGCCGCCGCCGCCGGCGCCTGCGGAGAGCTCGCGTCGATAGTCGGCGCGGAGCGACAGGCCCTTCATGCCGGCGATCTTCTGCTCGCCGCCGAGCGCCTTCCGAACGTTGGCGATCACGGCGGTTGCCTTGGCGTCCGCCCGCGCTTGCGCGTGTACGTGGGCTCCGCAGTACGCGGCGGCCACGAGGGCCAACGCCGCCACGCTCTTCCAGCTCGCTTTCCACATGGTCTGTTGTCCTCTCTCTCGCGCGTGTTATCGGCCAGGTTGTGCGCGCTTTCTCCAATTGACCAAGATCATGAGCGACCCGGCTGCCGAAGATGGTTAAGCCGACGCTAAGAGTTTGTTAAGGAGGTAAAAACAAGGGGTCGTGGGCCGCCGCGCGGGTCGAGGCTCACATTTGTGGTGCTAGACTCGGCTTCATGTGGAGGCGATTTCGCCCGCCGCTCGCCCTCGTGGCTGTCGCGTTGCTGGGACTCATCGCGCTGCTGGCAGTACTGCAGTATCGATGGCTTGGCCAGATCAGCGATGCCGAGCGCACGCAGCGCCGGACGACGCTCGCCGCCGGCGCGCTCGAGTTTGCGCAGGACTTCGATCGGGAGATCACGCGCGCGTACTTGCTCTTCCAGGCCGATACGCCAATTGAACCCATGAGCGAAGAGCAGGAGCTCGCGGGCCGGTTTGCTGCCCGCTACGATCGGTGGCAGGCGACGGCGAGGTTCCCGCGCCTCGTCAGCGGGTTCTACTCGTTCTCGCCGGACCACCGCGACGCCGCTGGTGCCCGATCCGGCGTGGCCGATCTGCGCCGGTTCGATCCGGCAACGCGCCGGCTCGAGCCGGCCGAGTGGCCGGCCTCCATGAAGGACTGGCGCGATCAACTCGCGGTCGCAACGTGGCAGGATTCGTCCTCGTCGACGAACTCTCTCTTCATCCGGAAGATCCCGTCGGCGATCTGGGAGAGCGCGCCGGCGATAGTCGTTCCAACGCCGGTAATCGTTCTCGGTGAGCCGAAGCCCGGAGCCCGGCTGCCGGCGGCGATGTCGTACTCGCTGCTGACCATCGATCGCGAGTACGTCGCCCGCGAGCTGCTGCCGTCGCTGGCGACGCGGTACTTTGGTCACGCCGGCGACACCAGCGCCGGCCTGGACTTCAAGGTCGCCGTCCTGAGCACAACGGCGCCGAACGCCGTCGTGTTTCAGTCGCCGCCATCCTTCGCTCCGACGTTCGATGCACAGGCCGACGCCACCGCCGAACTCTTTCAGGTTCGCACACAGGACTTTCTGTCGCTCGCCGCCGAGGTTCGCCGCTTCACGGCGTTCGTCGCGCCGCACGGACAGTCGGTCGCGGGAACCGCTCGCGTCGCGGTCACGGAGATGACCGAGACTCGGCCGATGTCAATTCTGATCACGCCTGGTCGCGGATCCGGTTCTGCCGGCGGTCCGGGACAAAAAACGACGACGAGGACCGAGACGCGCTTGACGTCGAGTGCGTCGCCACACTGGAAGCTCGTGGTCACACATCCGTCGGGATCGCTCGAGGCAGTAGTGACCTCCCAGAGACGGCGGAACCTGGCGATTAGCTCCAGCGTGCTGGGGCTGCTGGGCGCAAGCATCGGCCTGCTGGTACTCGCGACCCGGCGCGCGCAACGTCTCGCGAAGCAGCAGATGGAATTCGTGGCGGCCGTTTCACACGAGTTGCGCACGCCCCTGGCGGTCATTCGATCCGCCGCTGAGAACCTGGCCGACGGCGTCGTCCACGACGAGGCGCGAATCAGACGGTATGGCGAGCTGATGCGCGCCGAAGGCCGGCGGTTGACCGACATGGTCGAGCAGATTCTGGAGTTTGCCGGCATTCAGTCGGGTCAGCGCGGGTTTGCGCTGAGGCCGGTCGGCGTCGGGCCACTGGTCAGCGATATCGTCTCGGCGTCGGCGTCGTTGATCGAGACAGCCGGATTGGTCGTGGAGTTGGACATTCCCGACGACCTGCGGCCGGTTCTCGGCGACGAGCCGGCGTTGCGCCGCGTATTCCAGAACCTGATTGACAACGCGATCAAGTACGGCGCTGGTGGCAGATCGATTCGCATCAGCGGCAGACAGTCCGCCGGCGAGGTCAGCGTCACCGTCGCCGACCGCGGCATCGGGATCGACGCGGCAGATCACTCGCGCATCTTCGAGCCGTTCTACCGTGCCGCCGACGTCGTCGCCGCGCAGGTACAGGGCGCTGGGCTCGGGTTGAGCCTCGTCCAGAGGATTGTCGCGGCGCACCGTGGGCGAGTGACGCTGAAGAGCGCGCCCGGAGAGGGCAGTGCGTTCACCGTTCATCTCCCCATCGCAAGCGGTTTTACTCCTGGCCAGCGCGCACCAGATTCTTCCCCCGCCGACGCCTCGGGCGGCGTGCAGGCGCTCCGGCCGTCGTGAAGCCCCCCGTTAAGCCCCCCGCTAAGCCCCCCGCTAAGCTATGAAGCGGATACTGCTTGTCGAAGACGAGCCGGGGCTCGTCATGACACTCACCGATCGCCTCACGCGAGAAGGCTACGCCGTCGAGGCGAGTCCCGACGGCGAGAGCGGCCTGGAGCGTGCTTCCGCAGAAGCGTTCGATCTGGTCATTCTCGACGTAATGCTGCCGCGCCTGGGCGGTTTTGACGTCATCCGGGAGCTGCGCAAACGCGGCATCGAGACGCCGGTCATCATGCTGACGGCGCGCGGGCAGGTCGTCGACAAGGTCGTCGGGCTGAAGCTCGGCGCCGACGACTATGTCACGAAGCCCTTCGAGATGGTCGAATTGCTGGCGCGGATCGAG
>DATAFJ010000114.1:0-1534 GCA_036257535.1 Vicinamibacterales bacterium
GGCATCGTCCCGCGTCCGGTGCGCGACGCGGCGATCCGTGCCGTCACGGCGCCGTCGACCGAAAGCCCGACCACCATGCTCACGCTCGCCGCACAGGAGAAGCGCACGATCGCCGAGGTGCTCCAGCGCACGCATGGCCACAAGACGCGCGCCGCCGCGCTCCTCGGCCTCACCCGGTTTCAGCTCTACGCTCGCCTGAAGCGTTACAACATCGAGGTCGACAGGCGGCTTGGTGTGGAACAAGTGTGACTGTTGCGTCATCGCCGCGCCGTCGATGCAGGGGTCGCGGTGCTCGCTACGCCGGCGTGAGAGTCGAAGGCGGGGAGATAAGACCTTGGCCGGCGCCCTTGAGGTGCCGCGTATGACGACGGGCTCGACCCCTCAGACATCGACGGCCGGACGTGAATGCACCGAGGCCGTCGCGGCGCGGGTCAGAGGAACGCCCATGAAACGGCTGCTTCTGCTCGTCAGCCTCCTCATCGTCCTCATCTCACCCATCGCCGCTCTCGCCCAGAACCGCGTCCGCTTCCACGCGTACGTCAAGTGGATCGCGGGCTCGAAAATGGTCCTGGTGACCGATTACGGCGCGAGCGTCACCCTGGATCTGACC
Organism: Vicinamibacterales bacterium; assembly: GCA_036257535.1. GTDB lineage: Bacteria > Acidobacteriota > Vicinamibacteria > Vicinamibacterales > 2-12-FULL-66-21 > DATAEE01. The sequence goes on from DATAFJ010000114.1 coordinate 611, forward strand.
GCAGCCGACCTGAGCTCGTATCGGGGACTGATGGACGGCGATGGCGTGACGGTCGTGGCCATCGTCCGACGCCCCACCCGGCGAGACGACGACGCGATCCCGCTCCTGGCGGAGACCATCGAGCCGGATCGCCGATGAGAGTGTATTCAGCGCATTCAGGGAGAGAACCATGAAGCGCACGCGCCAGGAGGACGAACGGCCGGAAGCCGGCATCTTCGTCGATCACGCATCCGTCGTCCCTGACGCGGGCGATCTAGCGCGAAAGAGCCGAGAGATGCTCAAGCGCTATGGCCTTGCCCTGGCGATGGCCGGCCTCGCGCTGTTCCTGCGTAGCGTACTTCCGTTCCCGGAAGGCACCGCGATCTACCAGCTTCCGCTTGTCGCCGTCGTGCTGAGCGCCTGGTACGGCGGACGCGGGCCCGGCCTGTTGGCTTCGCTGATCTGCATAACGGTAGTGGGCTACTGGTTCGTCCCTCCCGTGAATTCGTTCGCCATCGCGCCGGATCATGTGCTGCCCTTCTCGATCTTCATCGGTCTGTGCCTGTTGCTCAGCGAGTTCGGCGCGGGACGGCGGCGCACCGAGCACGCGCTTCGCGCGAGCGGGGAGCGCTTCCGCGCTCTCGTGCAGTTCTCGTTCGACGTGTACTGGGAGACCGATGCGCAACACCGTTTTACCCGCCAGGAGTTCGCGGACCGGCTCAGTGACGCGCCGGCGCCCGGCTCTGAGATCGGCAAGAGGCGATGGGACATTCCGTACCTCGAGCCCGACGAAGAGGCTTGGCGCAGGCACCGGGCCACGCTCGACGCGCATCTCCCGTTCCGGGATTTCGAGCTCGCGCGTCCGACGCCCGACGGGGGCAAGCGCTACGTGTCGGTTTCCGGTATGCCGGTCTTCGACGAATTCGGGCGGTTCGTCGGCTACCG
>DATAFJ010000120.1:0-1829 GCA_036257535.1 Vicinamibacterales bacterium
GACCGTGAAGACCCCAGTCGGTCGTTCGTCCAGCGCGAGCAGTCGCCGCATGCCTTCGTAGCCGCCGTTGGGGTCGACCGCCGCTTCCACGACCAGCGCCGGATCGAGCGGGAGGCCGGCGGTACGGAGTGCGGCCTCGTATCCACGACGACGGTCGCGCGCGGTAGAGACCTCGTCGTTCTCGACGATGAGCCCGATCCGGCGGTGGCCGAGCGAGACGAGATGCTCGACGAGGCGCCGCCCGCCCTCGGCGCTGTCACCGAGCACGGCATCGGCATCGACGCCGGGAACGGTGCGGTCCACGAGCACGAAAGGGACCGCGAACCTCGCGAGTCGCCGCAGGTGCTCGCGCGAGCGGTCGCTGACCGGAGCGATGAGGATCCCCTCGACCCGGTGGGCGATCATCTCCTCGATCACCTCGCGTTCCACCCCGAGGTCGGCGCGCGTGTCGCAGAGGATCACGCGGTAGCCGGCACGCCGTGCGACGTCCTCGGCACCCCGCACGATCAGCGTGAAGAAGGGATTCGCGACGTCCGGAACGATCACCGCGAGCGTTCCGGTCCGCTGTGCGCTCAGGCCGCGCGCGAGCCGGCTCGGCACGTAGCCGAGCTCTGAGATCGCACTCTCCACTCGGCGGCGTGTCTCGGGGCTGACAAGTGCGCTGTCGTTGATCACGCGCGAAACCGTCATCGGCGACACGCCGACGTGGCGCGCGACGTCCCGAATTGTCACGTTTGGCGCGCTCATGCAGTGTTATCAGTACCACAGAATGGCAGTCAGCTTCATGTTTCAAGGCTTGACTATTAGGTTACACCTGTGTTATCGGTAACACAACACTCTCCTTGGGTTTCAAGACAAGAGAAGGGAGAACCGTCATGCGTCATCCGCAGAGGCGCCCTCCGGTGCGCCGCGCGCCGCTCCTCGCGGCGGCGCTGCTCCTCGTCGCCGTCTCCGCCGTCATGGTCGCGGCCGCCTCGGCCAATACGACCTCGAAGAGCCAAGAGACGATCAAGGTCGGACTGATCACGAAGGACGTCACGAATCCGTTCTTCGTCAAGATGAAGCAGGGAGCAACGGCTCAGGCGAAGAAGCTCGGCGCCGAGTTGGTCTATGCCGCCGGCAAGAGCAGCTCCGACAACGCAAGCCAGATCGCGGCGATCGAGAACATGACGACCGCCGGCATCAAGGGCATCCTGATCACCGTCGCGGACGCGAAGGCCGAGAACGCCGCGATCGCGAAGGCGCGAAGGGCGGGAGTGCTCGTGATCGCGCTCGACTCGCCGACCAATCCGACGTCCGCCGTCGACGCGCTCTTCGCGACGAACAACCTGAACGCTGGCATCTTGATCGGCAAGTACGCGCGTGCGGCGACGAAGGGCAAGACCGTGACGATCGCCATGCTCGACGAGCACGCCGGCTCATCTGTCGGAGCGCTTCGGCACAACGGCTTCCTCAAGGGCTTCGGCATCAAGGGAAGCAACAAGCAGATCGCGTGTGTCGGGAACGGGCAGGGCCAGACGGCACCGTCGCAGACGGCGATGGAGAACTGCCTGCAGAAGAACCCCGACATCGACGTCGTCTACACGATCAACGAGCCGAGCGCGGCGGGCGCGTGGACCGCGTTGAAGAAGGCGGGCAAGACCAAATCCGGCGTCACGATCGTGTCGGTCGACGGCGGCTGCGCAGGCGTCCGCAATGTCAGGGCGGGCGTCATCGACGCTACCTCGCAGCAATACCCGCTGTTGATGGCCTCCAGAGGCGTGACTGCAGTGGTGACCTACGCCAAGACCGGTAGGAAGGTCTCGGGGTACACGGACACCGGCGTCAAC
>DATAFJ010000086.1:0-4292 GCA_036257535.1 Vicinamibacterales bacterium
GGATTTGGTGGGCGTCCACGCGCGGGCGGAATCGATTTCCAAGCGTGCTCCCTCAATAAAGGCAGCGTTCAGGAGACCGCTGTACATCTTCGCGTTGCCGGTCGAATCAAGAACGTGGAGAAATGCTGGAGACGGTCAAACGCCGCCAGCGGAAGTTGAAGTCCGCGAATGGGATGATGACGTGGGAGGCAGGGATTCGAACCCCGATACGTTGCCCAGACTCACGCGACCGCCGAGGACAGGAACTCTTCCAGCAGGTTGCGCGCGACCCGCAAGCGGTACTCCGCTGTCGAGCGCAGATCGTCAATCGGGGTGATGTCGCGCGCGAGCGCATTGCAACCGGCGGCGATCGTCTCGTGGGTCAGCGCGCGCCCGCGAATCGCCGCCTCGGCGAGCGACGCGCGCGCGACGGTGGGAGCCACGCTGCCAAGGGCGATCCGGATGTCGCGCACGGCGGCGCCGGTCAGATCGATCGCCGACGCGAGGCACACTTTGGAGATGGCCTGCGCGCGGCGCGTGCCGACCTTCCGCCAGGCCTGCAGCCAGCCGCCGCGTCCTCTCGCCAGGCGCACCGACTGAACGAGCTCGTCGGGCGCGAGATCCATGTGTTTGTAGCCCAGATGGAACCGATCGTACGGCACCCGGCGGACGCCGCGCACGGAGACGAGATCGACGTCGGCGTCGTAGACGAGCAGCGCTGGTGGCGTATCAGCAGCCGGCGATGCGTTGACGATGTTACCGCCGATCGTTCCGCGATTTTGAGTCGCGACGCCGCCGGTCTCAGCCGCGGCGCGGCACACCAGCGGACACTCCGCCTGAAGCGCGTCTGACTGAAGGACGTCGGTATACGTCGTCAAGGCGCCCACGACGATCTCGTCGTCTGTGATCTCGATGCCGCGCAGCTCGGGCAGGCCCCACAGGCTCAAGTACCGACCAGGGGGGAGCTTCCCCGCCTCGAGCAACACCATCAAGTCCGTCCCGCCGGCAAATGGCCGCCACGTTCCAGGCTCGTGCGCGAGCGTCTCGAGCGCGTCGACGAGGTTCGCGGGAGCGCGAAGATCGAATTCGGGAAGGAAGGACCGCATTACGTTTCCGGCGGCGTGGCCCGGCACGCCTGAAGAACGGCCTCGAAGATGCGCGTGTAGCCCGTGCACCGGCACAGGTTGCCGGCCAGCGCGGTTCGGATGTCATCGAGCGACGGCTCGGGTGTCCGCTCGAGGAGCGTGACCGCGGCCAGCACCATCCCCGGCGTGCAGATGCCGCACTGCGCGCCGCCGTTCGTGATGAAGGCCTGCTGCACGGCGTGCAGCCGATCGCCTTTGGCCACGCCTTCAATCGTCGTGATCGACGTCCCGCGCGCGTGCAGCAGCGGCACGAGGCAACTATTCACCAGCTGGCCGTCGATGACGACGGAGCAGGCGCCGCACTCGCCTTCTCCGCATCCTTCCTTCGTGCCCGTCAGGAGGAGCTCGACCCGCAGCACGTCGAGCAGCCGGTCCATCGGATGGCCGCGCAGCTCGGCCGGCACCCCGTTGACGCGGCACGACACAGTGACGGCTGAGACTTCAGACACGCGCCGTCTCCATGAGCGTCATCAGCGTCTCGGGCATCAGCGGGACCGCGCGCGGATCGGCGCCGGTCGCATGCGCCACAGCGTTGAGGATCGCCGGCGCCGGTCCGTCCATTGGCAGCTCACCAATGCCCTTGGCGCCGCCGGGGCCATAGGCGTACGGCTGCTCCTCGAAGAACACCCGGATCGGCGGAAGATCCATCGAGGTCGGCATGATGTAGTTGGTCATCTCGCCGTTGGCCATCCGGCCTTCCCGCCAGACGATGCGCTCGTAGAGCGCCCAGCCGATCGCCTGCGCGACGCCGCCCTCGATCTGGCCGGTCGCGAGCGTGGGATTGATGACCTTCCCCACTTCCTGCACGGCGACAAAGTCGTCGACGCGCGTCTCCCACGTTGTCATGTCCACCGACACCTCAGCCACATAGACGGCCCACGCATATGTTCCGTAGGCATCGCCCTGATACGTCTCGTCGTCCCAGCGCAGGCCTGGAGGCGCCTGATAGCGGGCGATGGCGCGAAGCGGACCGAACCTCGCCGCGTAGGCAGCACACGCGCGCTCGAACGCAAGTGTGTCGGCGCCATCGCCGAATCCGACTTTCTTCAACTCAGCGATGAGACCACGTGCCGCCGTCTCTACCAGCTTTCCGACCACCATACACGTTCGCGATGCGACGGTCGGTCCGCTGTCGGGCACAATCGAGGTATCGGGCTGCGCAATCTCAATCGACTCGGCCGGAACGCCCAGGGTATCGGCGGCAATCTGCGCAAAGATCGTGTTGGTGCCCTGCCCAATCTCGGTGTTGGAGGACAGCACGCGGACGCGGCCGTCCGCGCCGGCTTCAACGGCCACGACCGACGCGAGATGATCTTCACCAGAGCCAGTGAATCCCGCGCCATGCATGAAGGCCGCGAGCCCGATGCCTTTCCTGACGCGCAGCGACGGATTGATCTCGTCGAAGCGTGCCCGCTTGGCGTGATAGTCGGCGATTGACAGCGCGCGTTCGAGGAGCGCCACCATGTCGATCGGATCGCGCATCACCTGACCGACCGCACTCGTGTCGCCGGCACGAATGAAGTTGCGCCGCCGCAGCGCATCGGGTGTGAGACCAACCGCCGCGGCAACACGATCCATGTGGCGCTCGAGCGCGAACAGGCTCTGCGGCGCGCCGAACCCGCGGAAGGCGCCGTGCGGCGGCGCGTTGGTCGCGACGGCGCGGCCTCGCAACCGTACGTTCGGGCAGAGATACGGCCCTGCAGAGTGAATCGTGCCGCGTGACAGCACCACGGGCGACAGCGTGCAGTAGGCGCCGCCGTCGATGACGAAGTCGATGTCCATGGCCACGAGGCGCCCGTCTCGCGTGACCGCAGTCCGATGCCGCGTCCGAGACGGATGGCGCTTGGTCGTCGCCACCATATCCTCGGCGCGATCGTAGACGAGCTTCACCGGCGCGCCGGCCTTCCAGGCGAGAAGGGCCGCGTGGCAGGCGATGATGGACGGGTACTCTTCCTTGCCGCCGAAGCCGCCGCCGGTCTCCATCTGGACCACGCGGATCTTGTCCGCCGGCAGGTTGAAGATCGCCTTGAGCGCCTTGTGGATGTAGTACGGGCACTGCATCGAGCCCCAGACCGTGACGCCATCGGCCGGGTTGCCCGTGGCCACCATCCCGTTCGGTTCGATATACAGCTGTTCCTGCGCGCCAGTCTCGTATTCGCCCTCGACGAGGACGTCCGCATTGGCAATCGCGGCGTCGACATCACCGCGTGTCACGACATAGTTCTTGAAGATGTTGTCGCGGCCCCACACGATCGTGTGACCCGCAAGCGACTCATCCATCGAGAACACGGCAGGCTCGGGATCAACCACGATGTGGACGCGACGCCGCGCTTCTTCGACGAGATGGCGATCCGGGTGAGCCAAGAGCACGACCGGCTCTTCTGGATGATTGACGCGATCGGCTGCCAGGCAGGGCTGGTCGTCGACGATGAGGGCGACTCGGTTGACGCCGGGCACGTCGGCCGCCGTCACGACGACGAACTCCGACCAGGGAACCTCGGAATCGAAGTCGATGCGCCTGATCAGCCCACGCGGGTCGGTGCTCCGGACGGTCGCGCCGAAGAGCATCCCCGGCAGGGTGAGATCGTCGACATACTGCGCCCGGCCGGTGACCTTGGACCGGCCTTCACGGCGGGGAATCGACCGCCCGATGGAGGGCATTTACGCGGAATTGTACTCCGGCCTGCCCCAAGTCTACTGGAACGTCTCGCACGCCTGCATGTCGCCGCGATCGAAGCCGCGGCGAAACCAGCTGACTCTCTGCTCGGACGAACCGTGAGTAAAGCGATCCGGCGCGACCCTCGATCCTGACATGCGCTGGATGCGGTCGTCGCCGATCGCGGCGGCCGCGTTCAACCCTTCTTCAATGTCGCCAGACTCGAGCTCCACTTTCCCTTGAGCGGCCCGGCCTGGCTCCGCGGCGTGATGGCCCCAGACGCCAGCGAAACAGTCGGCTTGCAGCTCGAGCCTGACCGACAACTCGTTCTGCTGATCGGGACGCGCCTGCTGGAGGCGGCGCACCTGCGACTCGATGCCGAGAAGGTGCTGCACGTGGTGCCCAAGCTCGTGCGCCAACACGTAGGCCTGCGCAAAATCGCCCGGCGCTCGGAACCGCTGCTGAAGCTCGGTGAAGAATCCCAGGTCGAGGTAAACGAGCGAATCGGCCGG
>DATAFJ010000131.1:0-30303 GCA_036257535.1 Vicinamibacterales bacterium
GCTCGAAGAGGGCGCCACGCTGCACCTGCGCGTCGAAGCGGCGCTGTGGGAAGACCGTACCTGGGATCGCCTCGTCCGCCCCGCCGTCGTGGCCGCCTTCCGCCTGTCGAAGCAGAAGGAGTCGCGATCCGTTTCAATCGCCGATGTCAGCGGCGGGCTGACGACGTATCCGGATTACCCCGACCCGCTCGTCATCCGCGTCGAGGTCGCGCCCGCCGATCGCATCCAGGACATGGCGCGGTACTACGTGGACGCGATCGTCGTCCTGGGAACGCTGGCGGAAGGGGAGCTCGCAGACGCAGGCACGGCCGTGTTCGGAAAGGATGACGGCAGCGTCGGGTTGAAGAGCGCCGGCCGCTTCGTGCTCAACACCGTTCTGAGGATTACCGATTACATGCAGAGCGTGACGACCACGATCCGCAGCGATCGGTTCTCCGGACGGGAGATCAAAACCCGATAGAGTCGCGGAGCCCCGGCCGGATCTTCAACTGCGTCGTGGCGTGTCCGACGATCCGGTCTCGCTGCTTGAGACGGAACTGCACGCGGTAGTCGCTGGCGAACGTGTAGCGGTGCTGCGCGACATAGCGTCGTTTGATCTGGCTCTTCCCAGCCTCGTACGGCTCGCAGTCGATCGACGACTGATCCTTCGTGCCGTCGTCCCACTCCCACTCGACCGATGGGCAGTACAGATCCTGGTGATCGTCCGGGCCGCCGCGGATCTCCGCGACAAAGAAGATATTGGCTGGCGAAAACGTAATCGCCGGGGTGGCTTTCAGGCTGACGTTGGGCTTGTCGGGTTTCCCTTGAGCTCCGCCAGAGGTGGCGCCGGCAAGCGGCGCGGCGAGCATGACGAGTACGACTATCGGACAGGTGGACTTGCCGGGTATCATTGTCGTCTCATTCGTGTCGTTGCTGCGCTTTCTAGAGCCATTGTAACAGGATGATGGATGACCCTGGCCAAAACTGTCGCGACGATCGACGCCGCCGCCGGCTCGCTGCCGACCATCGATACGGATGTCCTGGCACTGCCGGTTTTCGAGAACGAAGCCATCGATCCGAAGGCCGCTCCGGTTGATTCAGCCGACGGCCTCGCCGACGCGGACCGGGCGAGTGGAGGCCAGATAGCGCGTGCACTCGCATCGCGCGAGTTCACGGGACGCGCGTACGACGTCATCGTCGTACCAGTCGTGGACGGCCGGTGGCGCGCCGGTCGGCTCGCGCTCGTGGGCGCCGGGCCGCGCGCGACGGCAGATCTCGACCGCATGCGCCGCGTGGCGGCGGCGTTCGGCATCGCGGCCGGCAAGCGGCGGTTCGGCCGCGTGGCGTTCGCGGTTCGCGGCGTCGATCCGATTGCCGGCGCACAGGCCGCAGCCGAAGGCCTGACGCTCGCTGCGTATTCCGGCGGACTCTACAAAACAGTCGAGAGCGAGTGCGTGCCGCCGCGCGAGGCGACGATCGCCTCGCCGGGCGCGAGCGAGGCAGCCGTCCGGAGCGCCGTCGAACGAGGCCGCGTACTGGCAGACTGCTGCAACCTTTCGCGAACGCTCTGCAACGAACCGGGGAACGTCCTGACCCCGAAGGCCTTTGCGGATCGCGCCGCTGAAATCGCCCGCGACGTCGGACTCGGCGTCGAGATCCTCGACGAGTTCGCGATCGAAAAGCTGGGCATGGGGCTGCTTGCCGGCGTCGCCCGCGGCAGCGCCGAGCCCGCCCGCGTCATCGTGCTTCGCCATGAGCCCAAGGCAGCGCCTGCGTCACCCGTGCTCGGTCTGGTCGGCAAGGGGATCACGTTCGACACGGGCGGCATCTCGATCAAGCCGGCCGACGGCATGGATCGAATGAAGGACGACATGGCGGGAGGCGCCGCTGTCATCTGCGCAATGAGGGCGATGGCGATCCTCGGCGCTCCGATGAGGGTGATCGGCATCGTGCCGGCCACCGAGAACATGCCCGGCGGCCGCGCGACCAAGCCCGGTGACGTCCTGCGCGGCGCCAGCGGCAAGACGGTGGAGGTCAACAACACCGACGCCGAGGGGCGCCTGATCCTTGGCGACGGCCTCTGGTACGCTCAGCAGCTCGGCGCCACGCATCTCGTCGACATCGCCACGCTGACCGGCGCCTGCGTCGTCGCGCTCGGCAAACATATGAGCGGGCTCTTCGGGCGCCCGGACCACTGGGTCGAACACGTCCGCCGGGTCGCGGCGCGAGCCGGCGATCGCGCGTGGCCGCTCCCGCTGCACGACGACTACGCCGAGCAGCTCAAGAGCGAGATCGCCGATCTCGTGAACTCGGGTGGGCGTCCGGCGGGAGCGATCACCGCCGCGATGTTCCTCAAGGAGTTCGCCGGACCGCTGCCCTGGGTCCATCTCGATATCGCCGGGACCGCGTGGACGGACGACGAGAAGCCCTGGCAGGCCAAAGGGGCGACCGGCGTTGCAGTGCGTACCCTCGCCGAGCTCGCGTTTACTGAGTTTCCGTAAGACCGAGCCGCTGCGTGCCGTCTTCTTCGACGTTCCGGCGGTCGCGCCGGCGGCGCCGGAGAACCAACAGACCGCCCAGCAGCGATCCAAAGACGAGCGCGGCGAGCAGCAGCACGCCGGTGAGGCCCAGAGCGCCGAGGATGACGTCGGCTACGGTCGTCTCGTGAACCGGTTCCTCGATGACCCGGACGACGATCGGATCGCTCGGCTGCATGTATTCATTCTACTGCGCCAGCGACGCAACCTTCTTGAGCGATCCCTGGTACTGCATGATGGCGTCCGCGAGCGCCTCGGCAATGCGCTGTCGGTACGCCGGCGTGCGGAGGAGCGCGCCCTCGTTTCGATTGCTCAGAAACGAGATCTCAGCCAGCACGCTCGGCATCGCCGCGCCAATCAGGACGACGAAGGGCGCCTGCTTCACGCCCAGGTCGCGGAGGCTGCGGTTCGCGGGGGTCAGACGCTTGACCATCGCGCGCTGCACCAGGCCGGCGAAGTCGCGCGACTCGTCCAGCTTGTTGTTGAGCGTGATCGCCCTGACGATCTCGGGCAGGCTGTGCATGCCGCGGGCCGAGGTCGCGTTCTCGCGCGCCGCCAGCGCTTCGGCCTCGGGATTTGACGCAAAGTTGAGGAAATAGGTCTCGACGCCGCGCGCCTTGGTGTTCCCGCTCGCGTTCGCGTGAATCGACAGGAACAGGTCCGCCTGCTGTCGGTTGGCGAGAGCGGTGCGATCCTCCAGCGGGATGAAGACGTCGGTTCTGCGCGTCAGCACGACCTCGAAGTTTCGCGCGAGGAGGAGCTTCTCGACCCGCAAAGCCACGTCGAGCACGAGCTCGGATTCGTTCAAGCGGCCTGCGTGCGCACCGGGATCGTGTCCGCCGTGCCCGGGGTCGATGACCACGCGTGAGACACCGAGTCCCAGTTGCCGGGCGAGCGAGAAGCCGCCCACGACGTTCGTTGCGGGAACGGCGGGTGGCAGCTCGCGCGGGATGGCAGGAAGCGGCTCGGTCTTGAGCGGCGCCGGAACAGGCGGCCGGCTGTCCGCCTTCGGCAGCGTCGTCGCTATTGTCGCCGTGTCGCTGGATTTGGCGGGCACCGGCGCAGGGGGCGGCGTTCCACGCACGAAATCAATGATCAATCGATACGGGTCGTACAGCGCGAACATCGTGTAACGCCCCACGCCGGCCAGCGCCATGACGACGCGCGTCGTTTCATCCTTGTGACGCCCGAGCCGGATCTCAGGCACGACGTCTCCTGGATACTGCTTCGATCCCAGGAGTCCATCCGCAGGTCTTGCGCCTTTGAAGTCGAGGAACATGCGTGGAGGGCCATCGAGACGCGTCTCGGTGAAGGACACTTCGCGATCGAACTGCAGGACAACGCGGACGCCGCTGGAGAGTGCGCTTCGCTGAATCTCACGCAGCGTGGCGACAGGTCCCGGTGCTGCAACGGTCCCGGTGGAAGCCAGAACCGTCGCCGGAGTCATCGATCGGTCTTCGCCCATTGCGACGGGTGCGGGTAGCGCCGGAGCAGGCGCCGGAGGAGGTGCAGGCGGTGGCGGCGCTGCTGCGCGGGCCTCCGCGCGCGGCGCATCGAGCGAGCGAACCGTCGCGCTGATCCGCGGAATGAGAGAGCTGGACGGATATTCGCGCCTGAGACGCTTGAGCAGAGACAGTGTCAGCTCGCGATCCCGATCCTGACCGAAACGTTCGTACGCGAGCTTCGCGAGGCCGGCGGCCTGCCAGAGCGCGTTGTCGCTGTACCCGCTCGATGGATACCGGTTTACGACCCGTTGGTACGCCGCGACGGCCCGTCGGAGCTGATCAAGTGTGGCTTCGTCGGCGGTCCGCCGTACGGCCTTTTCACGCGCGAGCGCGTTCTCGTACATCACCCGGGCGGATGCGGCCCATACGCGCGGCGGAGCCACGGCGCAGAACAGGCTGATCGCCAGAACGGTTGCGATCGACTTTCTATCGAAGTTGCGCATCGACCTCGTCGAAGTACTCCTTCTTCACCAGCACCTCGCGCGGCTTGCCGCCGACGGCGGGCGAGACGAGCCCTTCGGCCTCCATCATGTCCACGAGCCTCGCGGCACGGCTGAAACCGATTCGCAGCCGCCGCTGAAGATATGAAATCGACGCCTGGCCGCTCGACACGACGATTCGCGCCGCCTCGTCGTACAGGTCGTCCTTTTCGAACTCGATGGCCTCCGCCTGCTTCTCGTCGGCGGTGATCGTTTCGTCGTACTCCGGCTTGCCCTGCTTCCGCAGGAAGCTCGCCAGCCGCGCCGTTTCCTGCTCGGAGATGTACGGCCCGTGCAGGCGTATCAGCCGCGACGACGCGGGCGGCAGGTACAACATGTCGCCCCGCCCGAGGAGCTGCTCGGCGCCGTTGCTGTCGAGAATCGTCCGCGAGTCGGTCTTCGACGACACACGGAACGAGATGCGGGCCGGCAGGTTGGCCTTGATGAGGCCGGTGATCACGTCCACCGACGGACGCTGCGTCGCAAGAATGAGGTGGATGCCCACGGCGCGGGCCATCTGGGCGAGGCGCGCGATCGATTCCTCGACCTCGTTCCCGGCCACCATCATCAGGTCCGCCAGCTCGTCGATCACGACCACGATGAACGGCAGCGGCTTGATCGGCTGGCCGTCGTCGTCCACGGCGTCCCTGTTCTCCTGGAGCAGCGCCTGCACGTTGCGGTTGAACTGATCGATGTTGCGGACGCCGTACGAGGCGAGCCTCTTGTAGCGCTCTTCCATCTCGCGCACGGCCCACCGCAGCGCGTTCGCCGCCTGCTTGGGATCGACGACGACCGGCGTCATCAAGTGGGGAATGTCCTCATACATTCCCAGCTCGAGGCGCTTCGGGTCGACGAGGATCAACCGCACGTCCTCGGGCGTAGCCCTGAAGAGAATCGACGTCAACATGCCGTTCACCGATACCGACTTCCCGGCGCCGGTCGAGCCGGCGATCAGGAGATGCGGCATGGCGGACAGGTCGCTGACGAACGGTTCGCCGTGAATCGTTTTGCCGAGCGCGACGGACAGCTTCGAGACCGATCGGCGGTACGTCTCGGACTCGAGCAGCTCGCGGAGGGCGATTGTCTCTCGATGCGCATTCGGGATCTGGATACCGACCGTCGACTTGCCCGGGATGCGCTCGATCAGCACGGACTCGGCCTGCATCGCGAGACACAGGTCGTCGGCGAGACCCGTGATCTTGCTGTACTTCACGCCGGCGTCCGGCTTGAACTCATACGTGGTGACGACCGGGCCCGGGTGAATCTGGACGACGGTGCCTTCGACGGCAAATTCGCGGCACTTGTCTTCGAGCAGGCGCGCGCTGTCCATCAACTCGCGCTCGTCGATCTTGATGGCGCCGCGCGCGGCATCGAGGAGCGCAACGGGCGGCAGAGTGTAGGCGCCCTTGCGCCGCTCGGCCGGGGCCTTCGTGACTCTCTCCCGACCCGAATCGGAGCCTTCGCGCGCGGAGCTGACCGGCTCGAGATCCGGCAAGGGCAGCGACGGGGCTGCGGGCGCTTCCGCGCGGCTCGGCGCCGGGGTCCGGCGAATCGGCGGCGGAGGCTTGGGCAACGCCTCGGAGCGCGCTGCGGCCGCCTTGTCCGGCGGGAAAGCGGCGCGGGCCTCCTCTACGCGCGGCGCTCCCTGACTGCGGGCCTCCACAGGCCGCTCGGCGGGTCCTGCCGTCTGCCGGACTTTTTCCGCATGCTTCCGGATCACTTCCTGCCGCTGTCGCTCCCGCGCGCGTTCTTCGCGCCGGGCGCGCACCGCCTGCGCGATCGCGATCGCACGCGTTTTGGCAATCCGCGCAACGATTCCCGCCGCGCGTCCCAGCGAGAACTGCGTGGCGAGCAGGATGGAGAGAAACAGCAGCGTGAGGATCAGAATGATCGAGCCCGTGCGGTTCAGATACTCGGCGAGGCCGGACGCAACCCATTCGCCGACGTAGCCTCCGGCGCGAAACGACTTGCCCGCGACGTCGAGGTTGCCGAACGAGAGGCTCAGGAACGCGGATACGCAGCCGAAGAGGAGCGCCGCACCGACCGCCTTCGTGAACGGCGCGTCAAAGTCGCGACACCAGAAATAGTGCCACCCGAGCACCGCGAGCATCGCCGGCACGAGGTACGACGCGTAGCCGAGCATCTGGATCGACAGCTCGGACAGAAATGCTCCGACACGCCCCGCAAAGTTCGCAGGCGCGATCTCCGGTCCGGCGTTGAAGAACCAGACTGGATCCGATGGCGCGTAGCTGGCGAGCGCGACGAGCCAGATCAGGGCGAGGCCGAACATGGCCACGCCGACAAACTCGCTGACACGCCTCGAGATGACCGATCGGGACACGCTCAAATCTCCATCACGACCGGCAGGACCAGCGGCCGCCGGCCGGAACGCTTGCGCAGGAACCGCTGCAGCTCGACACGAATCTTTTCCTTGATGAGCCCCTGGTCGGTCCGTTCCTCGACGCTCGCGGCGCCCACCACCTCCGCGATGAGCGGCGGCACTTCGCGGAGCAGTGCCTCCGTCCTGGCATCCACGACGAAGCCGCGGGTGATGATGTCGGGCGTCTCCTCGAGCGCGCCGGATTGCCGGCTGATCGAGACGATAGCCGCAACGAGGCCGTCGCCGGCAAGGTGCCTGCGGTCGCGCAGGACCGCGTCGCCGACCTCGCCCATACGGGTCCCGTCGATGAGGACCCGGCCCGCCGGCGCCTTTCCAGCGATGCGTCCGCCATCCCGCTCGAATCGAATCACGTCGCCATTTTCCGCGAGCAGCACATCCGTATCGGGCGCCACTTCGCCGGCCGTTCTCGCGTGACGCGCGAGCTGCCGGTACTCTCCATGTATCGGCACGAAATAACGCGGCCGCACGAGCGAAAGGATGAGCTTCAGCTCCTCTTCGCTGCCGTGCCCCGAGACATGCACGTGCTTCAAGCCGTCGTAGATCACGTCCGCGCCGCGGCGCGCGACGTGGTTCATCACGCGGCCGATCGCCTTTTCGTTTCCCGGGATCGCGCGCGCCGAAAAGACGACCGCATCGCCCTTGGCAAGCGACACGTGCCGGTGATCATCAATGGCGATCCGCGGGAGCGCCGCGTTCGGCTCGCCCTGCGAACCGGTACATACGCAGAGAACGTCCTGCGACGGAAAGTTGCGAACATCGCTGTCGCGGATCTGAACGCCCGTCGGGATCTTCAGAATGCCCAGCCGCGCCGCGATCTGCGTGTTCTCGACCACGCCCCGGCCGACGAACGCGACCTTGCGTCCGAACTGTTCCGCCAGCGTCACGAGGATCTGCATCCGGTAGATGCTGGAGGCAAACGTGGCAACGACGATCTTGCCTTCCGTGCTGCTGAAGATCTCCTCGAACGCCTCCATGACCTCGCGCTCCGACCCTGTGAAGCCGCGGCGGTCGATGTTCGTGCTGTCGGCGAAGAGTGCGAGCACGCCCTTCGTCCCCAGCTCCGAGAATCGCCGCAGGTCCGTGTGTTCGCCGTCGAGCGGCGTCTGATCGATCTTGAAGTCGCCCGTGTGGATGATCGTCCCTGCCGGCGTGTGCACGACGACGGCGACGCAGTCGGGCATGCTGTGCGTGACGCGGAGAAACTCCAGCGTGAACGGGCCCGCCGTCACCGTCTCGCGCGGGCGAACGGCCCGCAGGCGATCGCCAGCCTCGACACCGTGCTCCTGGAGCTTCGGCTCGACAAGCGCCAGGGTAAACGGCGTCCCATACACGGGGCCATTGACGTACGGCAGCACGTACGCGACCGCGCCGATATGGTCCTCGTGGCCGTGCGTGAGCACGAGCGCCTGGAGGCGGCCCTCGTACTGCTGCAGCAGCCGGAGATCGGGAATCACCAGGTCCACGCCCAGCAGCTCCGGCTCCGGAAAAAGCACGCCGGCATCGATGACGATGGCTTCATCTCCCCAAGCCACCAGCATCATGTTCATGCCGAACTCGCCGAGCCCTCCGAGCGGCACGACCTCGAGCGCGGGCCCGTCCGGCCCTGAGCGAGCGACGCCAGCGGAAGGGTCAGGGGCGCCCGGAACTCCGTCCATCTACAGGTTGAAAGTCGCCATTGGTCGGATGCGAAGCGCGGGCAGCCGCCGGGTGGCGCTGCTACGCACGCACGGCGAGCGCCGCGCGCCAGGAGACGCATCCGGCCGTCGGATCGCTGGGACGACCCGAAAGTCGGTTGGAAAGGTGGCAAAACTATAGCACGACTCGGCTTGCTCGCTCAGGCAACGCTAGCCGCGGGGACGGGTAAGGCGCGCCAGCTCCGCGAGGTCTAGCGTCTCGGGACGCCGCCGACCGTCCAGGTTCGCCTCGCGAAGCATCGCCGCGGCATCCAGGCCCCGGATCGCCGCGAAAGGCTTCAGCGCGTTCGACAGCGTCTTGCGGCGCTGCGAAAAGATCGCCTTCACCAGCGCCTCGAAGCTGTCGGTGTCGGATACGTCCACGCGGGGCTGACGGAACCCAAGACGAACCACCGCCGAGCGGACCTTCGGCGGCGGCCGGAACGCCCCCGGCGGCAGGACCAGGACGAGGTCTATGTCCGCCCAGAGCGACGTCAGGATCGTCAGCACGCCATAGTCGCGGGACCCCGGCTGCGCCGCCAGCCTCTCCGCGACTTCGAGCTGCAGCATCACCGTCGCGTCGCTGAGCCCGGCCCCGGCACGAAAGAGACGAATCAGAGCGAAGAGGATCGGCGACGAGATGTTGTAGGGCAGACTGCCCGCGACACGTATGGGACGACCGGCAGCATGCTCGCGAAGAACCGCCGCGAGGTCGAGCCTGAGGATGTCGGACTCGACGACCGTCACGTTCGAAGGCGCGGATCGCCGCAGCTGCGCCGCGAGCGTGCGATCGATCTCGACGGCGACGACCGCTGCGGCTCGTTCCGCGAGGGCAAAGGTCAGCGCCCCGCGGCCCGGGCCGATCTCGAGGAAGACATCCTCCGGTCCCGGTTCGATCGCGTCGACGACCTTGCGAACCCACGATGGCTCCAGGAAGTGCTGGCCGAAGCGCTTCCGCGCGCGGACCATCGACTAGCCCTCGCCCCGCCAGTATTTCTCTTCAATGTCCTCGATCTCTTCCTCGCTGAGGCCGAAGTAATGACCCAGTTCGTGGATGAGCGTCTCGCCGATGCACTGGACGATCTCGTCGTCTGTCTCGCATTCATCCTCGATTGGCCCCTGGTAGAGACTGATGCGGTCCGGGAGCGTGTTGCCGTACTGGCTCGTACGTTCCGTCAGCGGCGTCCCCTGATACAGCCCGAACAGCGTGTCATCGGGGCCGATCTCCAGCTCTTCGAGCACGTCGTCCGGCGGCTCATCCTCGACGACGATGGCGAGATTCTGGAGCGCGTCGCGAAATTTTCGGGGAATCGTCGCGACCGCGTTGTCGACGAGGCGCTCGAATCTTTTTCGCTGCATTCGACTGTCTGCCGGTTCGTGCGATGACGAGGCGGTAATAGTCGCAATCTTCCGTCACCGCGCAGCGGTCGCACAATGGCTTCGGACGACAGATGCGGCGCCCGTGCAGGATCAGCGTGTCGGATGCCAGCGTCCATTTTTCCGGCGGGAAGAGCGCGCCCAACTGCTGCTCGACGACGACCGGATCGTCCGAATCCGCGATGCCGATGCGGTTGGCGACGCGCAGGACATGACGATCGACGGGGAGCCCAGGCACGCCCAGCGCGTGACCCAGGACGACGTTGGCGGTCTTGCGGCCGACGCCGGGGAGTTCGACGAGCTCCTCCATGCGCGCCGGAACCTCGCCCCCATGCTTCTCGACGAGCGCGATCGACATGCCGGCGAGCGCCTTCGATTTCATCCGGAAGAAGCCGGTGGACTGAATCTGGGGCTCGAGCTCCGCCGTGGTTGCCCGGGACAACGCGCGCGCGTCCGGGTATCGTTTGAAGAGCGCCGGCGTGACCTGGTTGACGCGCTCGTCGGTGCACTGCGCCGACAGGATCGTCGCGACGAGCAGCTCGTAGGGACTGCGGAAGTGGAGCTCGGTGAACGCGCCAGGGTGCTGACCCTCGAGCTTTTCGAGGATCTCGCGAGCCTTCCGGGGCGGCTTCATGCCGCCTAGTGTACCGGACCTTTCGGCGCGACTCCCGTCGATTCCGAGTACACCTTCATGTGTTCCTGAAGCGCCGCGATCAGGTTCGGGATCACCTGAACGGGCACCACGATCCGTGCCCGGACCGGGGCGCGGACGACGTGCTCGGATTCCGCCTCGCGCACGTCGCGCTCCGAGAGCGGCAGCACTTCGCAGAAGGTGAGCGTGAAGTCGAACGGCGTATGCGAGATCGCGCAGAAGTTCGAATACGTGCGGGGGCCGGGATCGCCCCCACTCTCGTCCGGCACGATGGTGAAGTTGATTTGCTTTCGGTCGTTCATATCGATCTAATACTTCCTCATCACGCCAACCACGACCCCCTGCACCTGAACCTCGTCGGAGGAATATACGAGAGGTCTCACGGCGGGGTTGGCCGGCTGCAGGCGGACGCGGCCGTTCTCGAGATAGAACTTCTTCAGCGTGACATCGGAGCCTCCGACGAGCGCGATGACCATTTCGCCGTTTTCGGCCGTCTTCCGATCTTCGACGATCACGAAGTCGCCGTCCCGAATCTGCTCGTCGATCATCGAGTCGCCCTTGACCCTGAGCACGTACATGTCGCGCTTGCCGGCGAGATCCTCGGGCACCGCGATGGTTTCCGACCCGGCAACGGCCTCGATGGGCGCCCCGGCGGCTACGTAGCCGAGGAGCGGCAGCTCGAGCGCGCGCCCGCCGGCCCGCGTCGGTACGAGCTCGACCGACCGGCTGCGATTCCACGACCGCTTGATGAACCCTTTGTCCTGCAGGTTGGTGAGATGCTTGTGGACGGTGGCGAGCGACGACAGACCGAAGCGGCGACCGATTTCCTCGAGGCTCGGCGCGTACCCGTTGTCCTGAATGAACTCGTTCAGAAAGTCGAGGATCTCGCGCTGACGTTTTGTGAGCGGAAGCACGAAACCTCCTTAAACAGGCGGAACTATACGCAAACAAAAAGCGAAAGTCAATCGGCTGCGGCGATGGCTAAACGTTTGGCGCGAAACCCGGTCTAAATGAAGTGAGGCGTCGATGCTGAGCGGGGCGGAGCGCACGTGGGCAGCCAGAGTGGACCCGGACTGGACCGTAACCGTCGTGGGGGACGATCGAGAGCTGGCTCGCGCGGCTGCGGCCGGCGATCGTGAGGCGTTCGGCCGCCTGGTCGAGCGTTACCAACGGACGGTCTACCGGCTCTGTTACCGGTTCGTCGGCCGTCACGACGAGGCGCGCGATCTCGCGCAGGACGCATTCGTGCGCGCCTGGCGCGGGCTCCGCGGATTCAAGGGGCAGTCGGCGTTTTCGACGTGGCTTTATCGGATCGGCGTCAATGTCTGTCTGAGCCGGGTGACGGGCAATACGCCCCGGCTCGATGACATGGACCAGCTCGACCCCAACGAGGCACGTGATCCCGCGTCGGACGGTCCGTTGGAGGCGATCCTCCGTGCAGGGCGCACGGCGGCCGTACGCGCGGCGATCGCGCGCCTCCCGCCGCGTCAGCGGGCAACGCTCGTCCTGCGCGTGTACCACGAGCTCCCGCACGAACGGATCGCGGAGATCCTGGACTGCTCGGTCGGCGCTTCCAAGGCAAACCTGTTTCACGCGCTGGCCAATCTCAGGAAGATGCTTGGCGATGCACCTCTCTGAAGCTGAAACGATCGACGCGGCGGAGGGAACGCTCACCGGAGCGCGGGCGGCGCATGCGGCGTCCTGCGAGCGGTGCCGTCGGGTCGTCGAGCGCCTGTCGTCGACGCTGCGCGAGACCGGAGCGCTCGACGTTCCGGAACCGTCGCCGATCTTCTGGAACGCGTTCTCCGCCCGCGTGCTCGACGCGATCGACGAGGCCAGCGCACCGGGCTCGAGCAAGCCCTCGTGGCGCGTTCCCGCCTGGCGCCCCGCGCTGGCCTCCGCAGCCGTCCTTTTCGTGCTCGTCGTCGTCGCGGTAGCGATCGTCCGTCGATCGGAAGTGGATGTGCGACGCGATGATTCTGCGCGACTTGCGATGCCGCCGCTACTCGAACCGGCCGAGACAATCGAAGCCGACCCGGAGTGGATACTCCTGACGAGCGTTGCAGACGGCATCGAGTGGGATGCCGCGGATGCCGCTGGACTCGGCCTCCGGCCCGGCGCGGCCGAGCGCGCCGCCGAACAACTGTCGCTCGAGGAGCAGGTGGAGCTGGAGCGTCTGCTGCGGGTCGAAGTCACCGGCTCGACGGGCGCGATCTAGGAAAGATGCGTTTCATGTCCGCGCTCGCAGTCGTGTTCATCCTGGTGACATCCGGAGGCCGCTCTGCAGCGGCGCAGGATTCGCAGCCGGGCGAGCCGCGCTCTGGTGCGCTGACGCCGGGTGAGGTTGCCCGGCTGCTGGACGCGTACGTGCTCGTTCAGGCGCAGGACGCAATCAAGCTGAGCGACGCGCAGTACGGCCAGTTCGTGACCAAGATGAAGGGCGTTCAGGAGGCGCGCCGGAGGAACCAGCAGGCTCGTCAGCGGATTCTCCAGGACCTTCGCCGGCTGAGCGCCGAGGAAGGCGACGCGAAGCCGGACGAGGCTGCGATCCGCGAGCGCCTCAAGGCGCTCGGCGATCACGACGAAAAGGCGCTCGCCGAGATGCGCAGAGCGTACGACGCGCTCGACGGAGTGCTGGACGTCAGGCAGCAGGCGCGCTTCCGCGTCTTCGAGGAAACGATGGAGCGCCGGAAGTTCGAGCTCCTGATGCGCGCGCGCCAGGCGAACCGGCAGCGCGCGAATCCCCGTCGAATCCCGGACAACTGAGATGGGGATCGGTGCTATCCTGACTTATATGTCGCGCGCTGACCTCATCCGGCGCGGGTTCGCGGCCGCTTCCTTGTTCGTCGTCGCCGCGGCGACCATCCATGGCGACACGGCGTTCACGCGCCGCGACGCCGACAGCCTGCATCGGAAGCTCGTTCAGATTGGCGAAGCCGGTGTCGGTCCACGGGCGAAGACCGCGCGCGCTCTCTCCACGACGATTACGGAGCCGGAGTTGAACGCGTACTTGCGCTACCACGCCGCCGGCGAGATTCCGGCCGGCGTCACGGAGCCGTACATTACGATCGTCGGCGACGGAAAGCTCGAAGGGCGCGCGACGGTGGATCTGGATGTGATCCGGCGTCAGAAGCAGCGCGAGTGGACCGATCCGCTCGGCTACGTCACGGGCCGCGTGCCGGTCCTGGCGGCAGGCGCCCTCGACGCCCGCGACGGCGTTGGCCGTTTCACACTGGAGTCGGCGTCGATCGGCGGCGTGCCCGTTCCGAAATCGGTTCTGCAGGAGCTCGTCAGTTACTACTCACGCAGCGATCAGAACCCCACCGGCGTCTCGCTCGATTCCCCGTTCGAGCTACCGGCGCGCATCCGCGAGATTCGCGTCGGCCAGAAGCAGGCCACGGTTATTCAGTAACTCCAGCTTTGAGCTTTGAGATCATGACTCATAGCTCATGACTCGTAGCTCATAGCTCATAGCTCATAGCTTTATAGCTCATAGCTCATAGCCCATAGCTCAGAACTTCGTAGGCGCGTACGTATCAAGCCTCGGTTTCGTCTGCGCGCCCGCCAGTTCC
Organism: Vicinamibacterales bacterium; assembly: GCA_036257535.1. GTDB lineage: Bacteria > Acidobacteriota > Vicinamibacteria > Vicinamibacterales > 2-12-FULL-66-21 > DATAEE01. The sequence continues at coordinate 14,176 of DATAFJ010000131.1, forward strand.
CAGCTCGTCTGATACACCAGCCGCGCGATCTTCTCCATCTTCTCGTAATTGATCTTCTCCGGCCGGTCGTAGACGGTGTGATAGTCGGGGTGGAGCCCGCTATGAAACCAGACGCCGGGAACGCCACGCTGAAGGAACGGCCAGTGGTCGCTGCGCCGCATCAGGTTCGACGCGTTGTTGTCGTATCGAAGCTTGAGCTCCAGGCCGATGCCGCTGTTGGCCCGCTCGATAGCCGCTTTGAGCGTGGCGCTCCGCGTCGTCCCGATGACGTTGACGGCATTTCTGTTCGACTCGGCAGTCTGTAAATCGAGGCCGCGGAACCTGGAGCCCCCTCCGACCGGCACTTCCTCGTTGCGCCCGATCATGTCCATGTTGAGCACCGCCACGATTCGATCGAGCGGAACCGTCGGCTTCTCCGTGTAAGCCCACGCGCCGAGCAGGCCGCGCTCCTCGGAGTTCCAGGCGGCAAACAGCACGCTGCGGCGAGGCCGCCGGCCATCTGCGGCGGCAAGCATGTACGCTTCGGCGATCTCGAGAAGTCCCACGATTCCCGAGCCATCGTCGTCGGCGCCGTTGAAGACGTCCGCACCATCCGCGCCGTTGTGATCGATGTGCGCGCAGACGATGACCCACTCGTCCTTCAAGGCCGGGTCGGAACCTTCGAGCACCGCGAGAACGTTCCGGTCGGGGACGACGTGGCGGTCGACGGATGTCGTCACCGTGACCTGTGGGCCCTTCAGCGGAAGCGGCGTGATGCCGGCGGCTGTCTCGGAGGCTCGTGAAAGCTCCTCGAGCGTCCGGCCCGAGCTCTCGACCAGCGACGCAGCCAGGGCAGTGGAGATCTGTGCGGCTGGAATCCACACCTTTTCCATCCACGCCGCGAGCGTGAAGCTGTCGATGCGAGGCTGCCGTTCCGGCCAGTACGTGCGTGCCGACGCCTCGAAGTTCTCCTCGGCCCCGGCGTGGTTGTGGACGTCGTTCACGAACAGGATGGCGGCGGCGCCGTGCGCCTGCGCCGCCAGTGTCTTCAGCAGCGGGTTCGCCGCCTGGGCGGTCACCACGCCGTCGAACGGGCTGTTCGGGTCGGTCTCGCCAGGCTCGTGATCGATGACGAGAACGATCTTGCCTTTGACAGCGCCGGCGGCGTAGTCGTCGTACTTGCGCTCCGGAGAACTGATGCCGAAGCCGGCGAAGACCACTTCGCCGCTCGCCTCGCCGGTCGCGCTGAATCGGAGCGGGTAGAAGTCCTGGCCGGCGGTGCGACGCAAGCGCGAGGTCTGCTTTCCGACGTCGATCTCGTTCGTCTTGCCGATCGTCGCCGTCATGAGGTTGTAGGCCTGATAGTACGAGTCCCGCGCGCCGGCCGGTTTGAGCCCCAGTCGCTCGAACCGGGCCTTGATCCACTCGGCCGCCAGAGCGTTCTCGGGCGTATTCGTCAGCCTCCCGCGCATGCCGTCGCCCGCGAGGAAGAACAGGTCGGCGCGCAGGTCGGCTTGTCTGATCGAGTCGAGGCGTGGAGCGGCTTCCTGCGCGCCGACGAGAACGGTGAGGCCTGCGCCAACAGCTGCCAGCCAGACGCGGACGACTTCTCGCATGAGGCACCTCGGCATCTCAGTTCGGCATTCGGTAATCTGCACGCGCATTGTAAGCTGACCCTGTGGTGTCGTCGGCGGCAGAGTTTCTGCAGACTCCGCTCCGCTTCTTGAAGGGCGTCGGTCCGCGCCGCGCGGCGGACCTTCAGCGTGTTGGCCTCACGACCGTCGAAGACCTGTTATACCGGTTCCCGATCCGCTACGAGGACCGCGGGCAGTTCAGGCAGATCGCGTCGTTCAAGCCGGGCGAATCCGCCTCGATCCTCGTCGAGGTCGTCAGCGCGGGCGTTCGGGCCACCCGCCGGCCGGGATTCAAGATCTTCGAGATGGTCGTCCGCGATCAGAGCGGCACGCTTCGGGTCTCGTATCTGAACCAGCCGTTTCTGCGCGACGTCTTCAAACCGCATCAGAAGATCATCCTGTTCGGCACGCTGGAGCTGACGGGCGGCCGCGGCTATCAGCTGACGAATCCTCAATACGAGATCGTGCGGCAGGAGGAAGGCGAGGAATCGCCGCCGGAAGAGGAGTCGATCCACACCGGCCGCATCGTCCCCGTCTACGAAAAGACAGGAACGCTAACGACGAAGATGCAGCGGACTGTCGTTCATTACGCGCTCGAGCGGCTGCCGTCCGAGCTCGTCGATCCGCTGCCAGACGAGATCCGCCGTCGCCGGGATTTCCCGCCGCTGGCCGAAGCGATCCGCGCGGTTCACTTTCCACCGCCGGGCACGTCGGTAGACGATCTCAACCGGTTCAGGACTCCGGCGCAGGTCAGGATGATCTTCGAAGAGTTCTTCCTCTTCCAGACCGGCCTGCTGCTCCGCAAGCGTCGCGCGCTCGACGAGCGCAAGCCGAAGCCCGTGGTGATCACGGACGCCATTCGCGACGCGGCGCGCGCGCTGCTGCCGTTCAGGCTCACGGCGGGACAAAAACAGGCGATCAAGGAGATCGTCGAGGACATGCAGCGGCCGCAGCCGATGAACCGGCTGCTCCAGGGAGATGTGGGTTCCGGCAAGACGATCGTCGCGCTCACCGCCGCGCTGGTCGCGATGGAGAACGGCCTGCAGGTCGCGTTCATGGCGCCCACGGAAATCCTCGCAGATCAGCACTACATCACGATCCGCCGGCTGCTGGAGGCATCGCGCTTCCGGATCGCGTCCATCACGGGCGCCACGCCGGCCCGGCAGCGCAAGGAAGCGCGGGCCGAGCTCGCCGCCGGGTCTCTACATCTGGCGATCGGGACTCACGCGCTCGTCGAGGAGGGGGTCGCGTTCAAGGCGCTCGGTCTCGTCGTGATCGACGAACAGCACCGTTTCGGCGTTGTCCAGCGGAAGGAGCTGCGCGCGAAGGGACTTCATCCCGACGTGCTCGTGATGACGGCGACACCGATCCCACGGACGCTCGCGCTCACCGCGTACGGCGACCTGGACGTGTCCGTCATTCCGGACATGCCGCCAGGACGAAAGCCGATCAAGACGACCGTGCGTCCCGAAACGCGGCGCGACGAGGTTTATGCGTTCATCCGCAGCCGCCTCGACGAGGGCCGTCAGGCCTACATCATCTATCCACTCGTTGAAGAGTCGGAGAAAGTCGACCTGCGGGCGGCTACCGCGATGGCCGATCACCTCTCTCAGGACATCTTTCCGCAGTACCGCGTCGCGCTGCTGCACGGGCGTCTGAAACAGGACGAGAAGGACAGGGTCATGCACGCGTTCGCCCGCGGAGACTTCGACATCCTCGTGTCGACGACCGTCGTGGAGGTCGGCGTCGACGTGCCGAACGCGAGCGTCATGGTTGTCGAGCATGCGGAGCGGTTCGGGCTGGCGCAGCTGCATCAGCTCCGCGGCCGCGTCGGCCGCGGCGACCATCAGTCGCACTGCATCCTTCTGTACCAGCCGCCGCTGACCGAACAGGGGCAGGCGCGGCTCAAGGCGATCGCCGAGACCTCCGACGGCTTCGTTATCGCGGAAAAGGATCTCGAGCAGCGCGGGCCGGGTGACTTCTTCGGCACGCGGCAGTCGGGAATGCCGACGCTGCGGATGGGGGATGTCGTCCGCGACCATCGCCTGATGGAAGAGGCTCGGCGGGAAGCCGGCGCCTGGCTCGATCGCGGCGACGCCGCGCGCGCGACGATCGATCTCGTCAGCGCGACATGGGCCCAGCGGTTCGGCCTCGTAGGAGTGGGGTAGCCGTGCGGATCATCGCCGGCACGCTGAAGGGCCGACGGCTGGCCGCGCCCGCCTGGCCGGGCCTGCGTCCCACGTCGGACAAGCTGCGCGAGACGCTCTTCAACATTCTGCGGACGCGCGTCGAAGGCGCGCGCGTGCTCGACGGGTACGCGGGGAGCGGTGCCATCGGGATCGAAGCGATCAGCCGCGGCGCGCGCGACGTGACGTTCGTCGAGTCGGATGGCCGCGCGGCTGCGCTCGTCGAAGAGAACCTTCGACGCTGTGGCGTGACGAATGGGTATGCTATCATCCGCGCTGAGTTTGCTGACGCCGCGCGATCGACGCTTGCAGGCGCCCTTTTCGATCTGATCGTTCTCGATCCGCCTTACGACGAAGCGCCCGTTCCTGCGCTCGAAGCGGCGGCCGGGATCATCGCGCCGGACGGTATGGTGATTCTCGAGCACGCCGCACGGCGGCCTGCGGCCGATCGCGTGGCCGGAGCGAACTTGCGCCGCCGGCGTTCGGTCGTCTCGGGCGACAGCGCGCTGGCCTTTTACACCCGCGACTCGGCGGGGCCGGGGACATGAAGCAGGAAATCATCGCCGTCTACCCCGGGTCGTTCGATCCCCTCACCAACGGCCACGTCGACATCATCGAGCGAGGCGCGAAACTTTTCGACCGGATCGTCATCGCGATCCTGGTCAACCTGGACAAGCGGCCGCTCTTCAGCGCGAGCGAACGCGTCGAGATCGCGCGCGAGACCTTCCGCGCGCATCCGAACGTCGAGGCGGACACCTTCGACGGCCTGCTCGTCGACTACGTGCGGAAGCGCGGCGCCCAGGTCATCGTCCGCGGGCTGCGCGCCGTCTCCGACTTCGAGTACGAGATGCAGATGGCGCTGATGAACCGCCGGCTCAACGGCGAGGTCGAAACCGTTTTCATGATGCCCGCCGAGCCGTACACTTACGTCAGCTCGCGGCTGGTCAAGGAGGTCGTCGCGCTGGGCGGTTCGGTGCACGGCCTGGTGCCGCCGGGCGTCGAAGCGCGGCTCCGGGACAAGCGGCTCGCCGGGACGACGCTGAGAGCGTAGCGAGGAACCATGCTGGCCAAGAGAATGTCGCACGTCACCCAGTCGCCGACGATGAAGGTTGCCGCCGAGGCGGAGCGGCTGCGTCGGCAGGGGGTGGATATCGTCGATCTGGGGGCAGGCGAGCCTGACTTTCCGACGCCGCCTCACATCATCGACGCCGGACGGCGCGCGCTCGACGCCGGGTTCACCAAGTACACGACGAACGTCGGCGTGGAGGAGCTCCGCGCGGCCGTCTGCGACCGCTACCGCACCGACTACGGCGTCACGTACTCGCCGTCGGACGTCATCATCACAGCGGGCGGGAAACAGGCGCTCTACAACGCGACCATCGCGTTGTTCGGCCCGGGCGACGAAGTCGTGACCCACACGCCAGGCTGGCCGACGATCCCTGAACAGGTGAAGCTGGCGGATGCGACGCCGATCATCGTGCCCACGCAGCCGGCCGACGACTTCTGTCCGACCGCGGACGCCTTTCTCAAAGCGTTCACGCCGCGCACGAAAGGCGTCGTCATCAACTCGCCGGGCAATCCTACCGGAGCCCTGATGTCGGAGGAGGATCTCGCCGCGGTTGCCGACGAAGCGGCGAAGCGCGGGATCTGGATACTCCTCGATCTGTGCTACGAGCGCCTGATCTACGACAAGGTTGCGCACAACCTGCCGGGCGTTCTGGCCGCGCGCATGCGCGACCGGGCGGTACTCTGCGGTTCGATGTCGAAGACGTACGCCATGACCGGCTGGCGGTGCGGCTGGGCCGTCGGCCCGACCGAGCTGATCAAGGCGTGCAACGCGATCCAGAGCAACGCGACGTCGAACGTGAATTCGATCGCTCAGAAGGCGTCAATCACGGCACTGACCGGGCCCCAGGAATGCGTGACCGAAATGCTCGACGAGTATCGGCGACGCCGCGACACGTTGACGGCCTGGCTGGCCGAAGATACTCGCCTTCGCGTCGCGAAACCGGCAGGCGCGTTCTATCTGTTCGTCGACGTCGGTGACATCCTGTCGCCCGACGGCTTCCGCACGTCCGCCGACCTCGCCCAGGGCCTGCTCGACAAGGCGCGCGTCGCGCTCACGCCGGGCGAAGCCTTCGACGCTCCCGGCTACATCCGCCTTTCCTACGCGGCGTCGATCGAGCGGCTTCGAGAGGGCGCCACGCGCATTCTCGATTTCGTTCGCGCGCACGCCGGCGCCGTCGTGTGACCGTCACGGCCGACTTCGCCCAGGCGATCGCCTCCGTCGTCGGCCGCTCGTTCATCCGAACAGATTCCGCCTCACTCGAAGCATACGGCGTGGACGCGCTCCGCAAGGGCCACCCGGCCGACTTCGTCGTCCTGCCGGGATCGACGGCCGAAGTCGCGGGAGTTCTCCGGCTGTGCCACGACCATGAGGTGCCGATCGTTCCGCGCGGCGGCGGCTCGGGGTACACGGGCGGCGCGGTTCCGGTTCGCGGCGGCGTCGTGCTGTCGCTCGAACGGCTCAATCGGATTCTGGAAATCGACGAGGCGAGCCTCCTGGCCGTCGTCGAGCCGAATGTCGTGACGGGCGACCTCCAGGATGCGGTCGAGCGGATTGGACTGTTCTATCCGCCCGACCCGGCCAGCCTGCGCCAGTCGGTCATCGGCGGCAACATCGCGGAGTGCGCCGGAGGCCCGCGCGCGTTCAAGTACGGAACGACGAAGCAGTACGTGCTCGGGCTGGAGGCGGTGCTTCCGACGGGCGAGGTGATCGAGACCGGTGGAAGAGTCGTCAAGAACGTCGTCGGCTACGATCTGACGCACCTGCTTGTTGGCTCGGAGGGAACGCTCGCCGTCATCACGAAAGCGATCCTCCGCCTGATTCCCAGACCTCCGGCACACGCCACGCTGCGCGCGGCGTTTCCCTCTGTCGAACACGCGGTCGACGCCGTGTCACGCCTGATTCGAGCGCGCGTGGTGCCGGCGGCGCTGGAGCTGATTGACGGCGACTGTCTCGACGCGGTGGCCCGGTATCTGGGTTCCTCCGCGCTTGCGCCGCCCGGGACGGCGGCGCTCCTCCTGATCGAGGTCGACGGCCTTTCGGAGGTCGTCGAGGGGGAAGCGGGCCGCGTCGAGCGTTCGTGCCTCGAGGCGGGAGCGACGGAGCTGCTGCGCGCGCGGACCGACGGCGAGCGCGCGGAGCTCTGGCGCGTGCGTCGAGAGCTGTCGCCTTCGCTGCGAACGATCTCGCCCATCAAGCACAATCATGACGTCGTCGTCCCGAAGGGACGCGTGCCGGAGCTCTTCGACCTCGTCGGTCGCCTGCGGCGAGACTACGCGCTGCAGATACCGTGCTTCGGTCACGTCGGGGACGGCAACATCCACGTGAACATCATGGTCGACCCGGCCGACAGGGATGGTGCGGCTCGCGCGACGCGTGCGGAGCGCGCGCTCTTCGAACAGGTCGTGGCGCTCGGCGGCTCGATCAGCGGCGAGCACGGCATCGGCTTCGCGAAGGCGCCGTACCTGTCGATCGAATTGTCCGCCGACGAGATCGCGCTCATGAAGCGCGTCAAGGCGGCATTCGATCCGAAGGGGATCCTCAATCCGGGGAAGATCTTTCCGGAATGACGTCAAGCATCAGAATTCAGAATCTAGAATCCAGAATTTAGAATGGCCGGAGGCGTCGCGCACCGATTCTGGATTCTGGATTCTGCCTAGTAAGGCAGGTGCGTGATTCGAAACGGCCGATCCGTGATCTGCCCGCCGAACGCCGAAGCCCACCGGCCGGGGATCGCCGCGGAGCACGACGGGCATCCGCCGTTCGGAGTCAGACGGTAGCGGCGGACGAAATACCCATCCCGTTCGACGAGCCCGGTGCCGCACGTCGGACACAGCGTGTTCTCCAGCGTTCCGACGCGGCCGGGCAGATTGCCGGCATACACGTAGCGAAGACCGTTCCGTCGGCCGATTTCGGCCGCGCGCATCAGCATCTCCGGTGTCGTGTCCGCCGGATCCTGCATCTTGTAGTCCTTGTGAAACGCGGTCACGTGCCACGGGATGTCGGGCGACACCCCCGCGACAAAGCTGGTCAGCCGCTCCAACTCCTCCGGCGAGTCGTTGAAACCGGGAATCAACAGCGTGACGATCTCGAGCCAGACTTCCATCCGATGGAGGCGTTGGATCGTATCGAGGATTGGCTGGATACGGCCGCCGAGCGAGCGGTAGTGCCGATCGTCGAAGCTCTTGAGATCGACCTTGTAGCAGTCGATCCACGGACGCAGATAGTCGAGAACGCGTGGCGTCCCGTTGCCGTTCGAGACATAGCCGGTCAGCAGCCCGGCGGCCTTCGCCTTCTTGAAGACGGCCACCGCCCACTCGCTCGTGATCAGCGGCTCGTTGTAAGTCGAGACGACAATCCCGGCGCCGAGCCGGACTGCGTCGGCGACGAGCAATTCAGGGCTGGTGTCTTGAGGCGGCGCGACCGCCATCGGGTCGCGCAGCGCCTGAGATGTCACCCAGTTCTGGCAGTAGGAACAATGCAGGTCGCAGCCCAGCATCCCGAAGCTGAATGCAAGCGCACCGGGACGGACGTGGAAGAACGGCTTCTTCTCGACGGGATCGCACTGGACTCCGCCCACGTAGCCCCACGGCACGCGCAGGACGCCATCGCGATTGAAGCGGACCTTGCAGACGCCGACATGCCCCTCGGGAATCGGACACTCGTGGCCGCAGGCATAGCACCTCAGCCGCCGCCCGTCGATGGCCTCGACCAGCTCGGGCGCTGCCTCCGTCGTCCGCGCTTCCAGGACGTCGGCAAGCGTGGCAGGCATGGATCGAGTCTACCCCGATCGTGGCGCACCGGGGCGGTCGTTCTTCAGCAGCATCCCTGCAACCGACGCGCAGAGCAGTACTTGTGATCCGAACATCAAGACGCTCCGCCCTGCGTCGAGGAGGCTCGCGACCGCGAACAGCGCGGCTGAGACGATTGCCGTGCGGCGCCGCCAGTCGGCGTGTCCGACGCGGTACCGGAGCACGCGCAAGGCGCACAGGTAGGCGGCCGGTATCGTGAACGCCAGGTGATGCACTTCGGACTTGGGCGAGGCCAGCGGGATCGCCGCCAGGTATAACGAATAGGCGACATGATCATCGCGTTGGGCGCCGCTGCGCAGATCGATCGCTGCTACCGTTCCCAGCACGATCAGCCCGCACAGGACAGGCAGCCACGGCACGCCTGGCGCGATCATCGCCATCATTCCGAACAACGAGAACCGGAGCGTATCGTCTGGCGCGCCGCTTTCGAGCGACCCGCCGAGAAACGCACGCGCGTAGTCGGTCGTCCAGCGGAGCGCGGGCGAGCCTGCGATGAGCGCGGGGGACAACGCGAGAAGAGCGGCGAGCGCCAACGCGCCGGCGACAATGACCGGGCGGCGCCGGACGATCCACCACGCCGCAAGGCCGACGGGGAGAATCTTCGTGGCGACCGCCGGGGCCCACCACGCGATCGCACGCGCGCCCGCCTGGCTGGCTCCGTGGCCAGCGGCCGCGATGCAACAGGCCAGGACCAGAAAGTTGATCTGTCCGTTGAGGAAGTTGCTCTGCAGGACGCCGGTCAGCAGCAGCGCGAGGATCAAGGCGATTGGAATAGCGTCCCGGGCCTGGCCGGCCCGGTCCTCGCGGCGCGACACCCACCGGAGAACCCAGGCCAGCGCGGCGGCTGAAAGGCCAAACCAGATGAGGACGGCGGCGCCGTACGGAAGCAGCGAAAGAGGAATAACCGCGATGAGCGGAAAAAGAGGATAAATGTAGGGGAACGGTGTCGGGACCTCGTAAGGATTGGCGCCGCTCGTCAAGGCGCGGGCCGCGAGCAGGTAGCTCGTCAAGTCGTTTCCGTCGGGACGATGTGCCTTTCGCCACGTTTGATAGGCAAAGAGGATGATCAGAAGCGCAAGAGCAACCGCGGCCGCGCGCCGGACGGCCGGCCGCTCGAGGGGCTTTTGAAGCGTCATGTCTAAAGTCGTTGCAATCATCGGCGCGTCAAGCGATCGGCGCAAGTTCGGCAACAAGGCGCTCCGTGCATTCCAGCACCAGGGACACACCGTGATCCCGGTCAACCCGAACGAGACAGAGGTCGAGGGGCTGCCTGCCGTCGCGTCGGTGCTCGACATTCCGGGGCCGGTTGACATGGCCACGTTTTACGTTCCGCCGGAGGTGGGAGTGCGGGTTCTCGACGACGTCGCTCGAAAGAAGATCCCGGAGGTGTGGCTGAACCCCGGCGCCGATACGGACGCCGTCATCGCACGAGCGCGGGCGCTCGGCATCGAGCCCGTCGTCGCCTGCAGCATCATCGCGGTGGGCGAGAATCCGTACGACTACTGATGACCACGTTCCTGAAGCTGGCCGAGACGTTTGCGGCGCTCGAGAAGACACGGAGCCGGCTGCAGATGGTCCAGGTCCTCGCGACGCTCTTCGACGACCTCACGAAGGACGAGATTCAACCGGCCATCTATCTCGTTCAGGGCCGGCTGGGTCCGTCGTACGACGCGCCCGACTTCGGCATTAGCGAAAAGCTCACGACACGCGTGGTCGCGCAGCTCCTGGGCCGCCAGCCGAGCGAAGTCGAGGCGGACTACCGAAAGCTTGGCGATCATGGACTCGTCGTGGAGAACTTGCTGGAGAAAAAAGGGAAGAAAAAGACGACCCTGAAGGGTCGTCCTACGCTGTCAATCCTGGAGGTCTACGAACGGCTGATCGAGCTGGCGCGGGCGTCGGGCCAGGGAAGCGTAGAGCAGAAGATTCAATCGCTCGTCACCTTGCTGCAGCGCGCATCACCGCTCGAGGGGAAGTACCTGCTGCGCATCCCGATGGGACGCATGAGGCTCGGCGTCGGCGATGCAACCATCCTCGATGGGCTCTCCCGCGCCAGGAGTGTTGCGCGGCCGATCATCGAGCGCGCCTACAACCTCTGCTCGGACCTCGGGCTCGTCGCGAAAACGCTGTACGCCGGTGGCGAGCGCGCGCTGAAGCGCTTCCAGGTCCGTGTCGGCCGTCCGATCAAAATGCAATTCGCGGAACGCGTGAAGAACCTGGATGAACTGGTTCGCCGTCTCGGCACGTGCTCGGTGGAACCGAAGTACGACGGCTTCCGTTGCCAGATCCACAAGGACGGGACGAAGGTCAGGGTGTTTTCCCGGAATCAGGAGGACACGACGTCGATGTTTCCGGACCTCATCCGCGCCACAATCGCGCAGGTCCGTCCGGCGCGGGCGATCCTGGAAGGCGAGGCGCTCGCGTACGATCCCGAGACCGACGAGTTCCAGCCGTTCCAGGTCACCGTGCAGCGCAAGCGCGTCTACGGGATCGACGCGATCGAGCGGCAGCTGCCGCTGAGGCTCAACGCTTTCGATGTGCTCTATACCGACGGCGACGACTTCACCGCGAGACCGTACCGCGAGCGGCGGGCCGCGCTCGAAAAGCTGGTGAAGAAAGGCAGCGGCCTCGCGGTGGCGCCGGCGCTTGTCAGCGGCGACGCCCGGGCGATCGAGGAGTTCTTCCAGGCTCAGCTCGGCGCCGGCCTCGAGGGCATCGTCGCGAAGCGCATCGACAGCATCTACGAGGCGGGGAAACGCAATTTCAACTGGATCAAGTTCAAGCGCGCCTACCACGGCGAGCTCAAAGACACCGTCGACCTGGCGGTCGTGGGCTACTACGCCGGTCGCGGGGCACGGGCGGCGCTGGGAATCGGCGCCGTTCTCGGCGCGGTCTACGACAAGAAGAAGGACCGCTTCAGGACCATCACCAAGGTCGCCAGCGGGCTCAGCGAGGCTGACTGGATCGCGCTCCGGAAGCAGCTCGAGAAGCGTCGTGTCGACGAGCGGCCAGCTCGGGTGGACAGCCGGCTCGAGCCGCCGTACTGGGTGGAGCCAACACTTGTCGTAGAGGTGTTCGCCGACGAAATCACCCGCAGCCCCGTCCACACAGCCGGGATGGGTCGCGACGACCACGATCCTGACGCCGGACTGGCGCTGCGGTTTCCGCGGATCGTCCGCGGGATCCGGGCGGACCGCACGCCCGAAGATGCCACGAGCGAAGACGAGGCGCTGCGGCTGTTCAATCTGCAGAAGCGCGCCCGAGCCGGGTAGCGGAGTGGGGGTACGCTACCGACTCGTGATTTGACATGCCTCAGTTCGCGGCCTATACTCGCCGAAGGTAACACTTCACAGACATCTCCTGTCACAATTCGCGGGCGGCTGGCCTTCTACTTGCCGCGCCCGCTTCGACTCCGAGCAACTCGTAACTCAACTAGTCAACCAGCGCAGCAATCTCTCATGCCGAACAACCACAAGCGCACATCTGGGCGCGGAGCGGTCGAACAGGCCGCGCCGCAGGATCCTTCCGTAACCGCCGCCGCCGAAGGGTCGGCGGAAGCGCCGGCACAAGCCAGACGCGAAGGGGGCGGGGGGCGCCCGCAAGGGCTGAACATCGGCGAGCTGAAAGACATGAGCATCCAGAAGCTCACTCAGATCGCCAAGGATCTCAACGTCGCCGGCGCCACCGGGATGCGGAAGCAGGAATTGATCTTCCAGATCCTCAAGGCGCAGACCGAGCAGAGCGGGTTCATCTTCTCCGAAGGTGTGCTCGAGGTCCTGCCGGACGGCTTCGGCTTCCTGCGCGCGCCGGATTACAACTACCTGCCGGGCCCCGACGACATCTACGTTTCCCCCTCGCAGATTCGAAAGTTCGATCTGCAGACCGGCGACACGGTCTCGGGACAGATTCGTCCGCCGAAGGAGGGCGAGCGGTACTTCGCCCTGATCAAGGTCGAGGCGGTCAACTTCGAGGCGCCGGAGCAGGCCCGCGACAAGCTCTTCTTCGAGAACCTCACGCCGCTGTACCCGCAGGAGCGGGTGGTGCTCGAAACCGCCGCCGACAACCTGTCGGCGCGGGTCATGGACCTCATGGTCCCGATCGGAAAGGGGCAGCGCGGCCTCATCGTCGCGCCGCCCCGGACCGGCAAGACCATGCTGCTGCAGAACATCGCGCAGTCGGTCGCGAAGAACCATCCCGAGGTCTACCTCATCGTCCTGCTCATCGACGAGCGGCCGGAGGAGGTCACCGACATGCAGCGGTCGGTCGACGGCGAAGTCATCTCGTCGACGTTCGACGAGCCGGCGCAGCGCCACGTCCAGGTGGCCGAGATGGTGATCGAAAAGGCCAAGCGGCTCGTGGAGCACAAGAAGGACGTCCTCATCCTGCTCGACTCGATCACGCGCCTCGCGCGCGCCTATAACGCGGTCATCCCGCCGTCGGGCAAGGTCCTGTCCGGCGGTCTCGACTCGAACGCGCTCCAGAAGCCGAAGCGGTTCTTCGGCGCCGCGCGAAACATCGAGGAGGGCGGCTCGCTGACGATCATCGCGACCGCGCTCATCGACACCGGGTCGCGCATGGACGACGTGATCTTCGAAGAATTCAAGGGCACCGGCAACATGGAAATCCATCTCGACCGGAAGCTCTCGGACAAGCGCGTCTTCCCGGCGATCGACATCCAGAAGAGCGGCACGCGCAAGGAGGAACTGCTCCTTCCGCGCGAGGATCTCAACCGCGTCTGGGTGCTGCGCAAGGTCCTCAATCCGCTGTCCCCGGTCGAAGCGATGGAGCTCCTGCTCGACAAGATGGGCAAGACGAAAGGCAACGCCGAGTTCCTGTCTTCGATGCAGAAGATGGGGTGATCGTCCGCCTCACGGCTGCAGCGGCGGCCCTCGCCCTCACCACCTGGCTGTTCCACTCGATCGGGCTCAACCACCCGACGACGGCTGCGCTCGCGTACCTTCTTGTCGTCCTGGTCACGGCCGCGACGTCGCCTCTCTTGGTGGCACTCGTCGTCTCTGCGGCCGCCACGATCGCGTTCAATTTCTTCTTCCTGCCGCCGATCGGCCAGCTGTCGATCACGGATCCGCAGAACTGGGCGGCGTTCTTGGCGTTTGTCGTCGTCAGCGTCGTGGCGGGCAATCTGTCACACGTCGCCCGGGAGCGGGCGCATGAAGCGACGCGGCGGCGGGACGAGCTGCGCCGACTCTTCGATCTGAGCCGCGACGTGCTGTTGACCGAGAGCGGGGAAGCCGTGAATCAGCTCGCGAGGCAGATCGCGCTCCGCTTCGACCTCGAGGGCGCCGCGCTCTGCCTGCCGTCGCCTGCCGGATGGCGCATCCACCACGGAGGCGCTCGCGTGCTCTCGATCGATTCGTCAGCGCTCGAGGCCGCCGGCTCCGCCTCCGAGCACGCCAGACGCCCGGACGGGACGACGATCGTTCCTCTCCGCTTCGGCCAGCGTCCAGTCGGTGTTCTGGCGCTGTCAGCCCCTCCGCTCGACCCGGAGACGCTCGACGCGCTCAGCGGCCTGGCGGCGCTCGCGATCGAGCGCTTCAGCCTGCTCGGCGAGCGCGAGGCTGCCGCCCGGGCGCGCGAGCGCGCGGAACTGAGCGACGCCCTCCTCGCGTCGTTCAGCCACGATCTTCGAACGCCGCTCACAACGATCGAACTGGCGTCGGCGAACCTTCTGGACTCCAGCAGTGCTGACGCGCGGCACGAGCAGGCCGAGCTGATCACGACGGAGGTCGCCCGCCTCGAACGCCTGTTTCAGAACATCACGGACATGGCGCGCATCGACGCCGATCTGGTCGCGGCCGACAGGAAGTGGGTGGAGCCATCGGAGATCGTCGAAGCCGCGGCCATGCGCGCCGATCGTGCGCTGCGCGGCCGGCCGCTCGCGATCACCGCGGACCCCGGCCTCGTATTCGTCGACCCGAAGCTGACTGCGGCCGCGCTCGGCCACCTGCTGGAAAACGCTTCGCAGTACTCCCCGCCGGAAAGGGAAATCGCGGTGCTGGCGCGGTGCGTGTTCGCGGAGGGCGTGTTCGTGCTTTCAGTCCGCGACAAAGGTCCGGGCCTGCCGACCCAGGAAACCGCGCGCGTGTTCGAACGCTTCTTTCGAGGGCCGGACGCACGCCGCAAGCGCGCATCTGGAACTGGAATGGGCCTCACGATCGCGCAAGGGTTGATCGCCGCGCAGGGCGGAACTATCGCCGCCGGGAACCATCCAGGCGGTGGCGCGGAGTTCTCCATCCGGATTCCAGCCGACCTGCGTCCCGCGTCCGAGGCGGTCGGCGTCGAGAACCACGGAGCCGCGCGGTGAGCGGCACGGCGCGGATTCTCCTCGTGGACGACGAGCCGTCGATCCTGAAGACGATGGCGCCGCTGCTGAGATCGCGCGGCTATCAGGTCGAGACAGCCACAACGGGTCGAGAAGCGGTCGAGCGCTTCGAGCAGGACCCACCCCATCTCGTCATCCTCGACCTGATGCTGCCAGACATCGACGGCCTCGAAGTGTGCCGCAGGATCCGCGCGCGCGGCGAGACGCCAATCATCATTCTCTCGGCTCGCGAGGCCGAGGGAGTCAAAGTGGAAGCGCTCGACCTCGGGGCCGACGACTACGTGACGAAGCCTTTCGGGCCGGAAGAGCTCCTGGCGCGCGTCCGCGCCGCGCTGAGGCGGTCGTCAGCGGACGGTGAAGCTGCGGGGCAGCTCGAGCGCGGCCACCTCGTCATCGACTTCGACAAGCGCCGTGTCGTCCGGGACGGCGACGAGATTCGCCTCACGCCGAAGGAGTTCGACCTGCTCGTCTATCTCGTCCGTCACGCGGGCCGTGTCTTGACGCACAAGGCAATCCTGCGCGCCATCTGGGGTGCGCACACCGTCGACCAGCCGGAGCACCTGCGCGTGCTCGTCAATGCCGTACGGAGGAAAATCGAGCCCGATCCGGCGAACCCGCGGTACATCCTGACGGAACCGTGGGTGGGATACCGCTTCGCCGACGACCTTTAGAGATTCACGGACGTAGCGGCAGCGGCGCGGCCGCCTTCGGCTGCGCTTTCACGTAGTCTTCCCCGACGAGCGCGGCGATCGTGGCGGCAACCTGCGCCTGCGTCACGTGGACGGACGCGCGGCTGCCGAGCAGAGGGACCTGCGGTCCCATCACAGCCATCCAGATACGTTCCGCCGCCGGCACTTTCTCTCCATGGTCGGTCCAATCCTTTGGCGTGTCGCCCCGGCCATGATCGGTGCTGACGATGAGCGCCGTCTTGTTCGCGTATTCCGGCATCGCCTGCGCCGTCTCCCAGAGCCGACGGATGAATCGATCGTTGCGCTGTGCGGCGTCCAGGTACAGGTCGTATCGTCGGCCGTGCGCCCACTCGTCGGTTTCGCCGAGCATCACGTATAGGACGCGCGGCCGGTGCGTGCGCAGGTACTCGAGCGCGCCGAAGCCG
>DATAFJ010000133.1:0-31698 GCA_036257535.1 Vicinamibacterales bacterium
CGCATCGCCGCCGCGGCGAACAGCAGATACGTCACCAGCAGCGCACCGGCCAGCAGGAGCAGTTTGCCGGCGCTCCAGACGCGCGTCGTGAGCGCCATAACTAGGAGAGGCCGGTCTCAAGACCGGCCCCTCCATAGTGTACCAGAACCACAGCGAAGAACGCCTCGAGCGCGTGCACATGCGGGAGCGTGCGAAGCGAACCGGATTCGTCGATGACGGTCTCGAGGGTGCCCATCGTTCGAAGGAGCGACGCATCCGTCCGCGCGTTCATCTGCCGGAATGCCGGTCGATTCTCGAGGAACCTCGACACGACATCCTCGTTTTCCTCCGGTTCGCTCGAGCACGTCGCGTACACGAGGCGGCCTCCCGGCCGCACCACGGCCGCCGCGTGCGTCAGCATCGTCAGCGTTTCAGTTGCGAGGCGCGCGACGTCCGCCTCCGTCCGACGCCAACGGATGTCGGGGTCACGCCTGATCGTTCCGAGACCGGAGCACGGCGCGTCGACGAGGACCGCATCGAAGGCCTGGCCGAATGGAAGCGGATGTCGCAGATCGGTTCTGACGATCCGCACCCGGTCCGCGCCCGTTCGACGCACCGTGTCGACCAGGAGCCTGATGCGTCTCGGCCGGAAGTCGGAAGCCACCACGAGGCCGTCGGCGCCGGCGTGAGCGGCGATTGCTACCGTCTTCCCGCCCGGGGATGCGCAGGCATCGAGAATTCGTTCACCTGATCTGACCGCAAGAACCTCGGCAACGAGCTGCGACGCTTCGTCCTGAACGAGAAAGAGGCCTCGATCCGTCAACGGTGAAAGCAGGGGATTGCCGCGTCGAACGATGAGCCCCTCTGTGGCCAGCCGCGTGTCGCCGCATTCGACATCGTGCGCCGAGAGAAGAGACTTCAGCTCCTCGCGATCGACGCGCAGCGTGTTGGCGCGAAGCGTCAGTGGCGCCGGTTCGTTGTTGAATCGCGCCCAGGCTTCAGCAGCCTCGAACCCGGTGCGCGCGAGCCAGCGCTCGACGAGCCACCGCGGGTGCGACAACGTAATGCTCAAATAGTCCAGTGCCTGCGCGCGCATGGCCGGCTCCCCAAGCCTGCCGGGATCCGGCCGCGGCGGAAGTGACGGCGGCCGCCTGCCAAGCGCGCGCAGCACGCCGTTGACGAAGCCTGCTGCCCCTGTGCGTTTGGCGCGGCGGGCCATGTCGACGGCATCGTTCACTACGGCGGCCGCCGGCACGCGATCGAGATGAGTCAGCTGGTAGACGGCGACCCGGAGGATGTCGAGAACGATCGGCTCGATTTTCGCGGCCGGCCGCCTGGCGAGCCGTTCGATCACATAGTCGAGCGCAGCGAGCCACCGGAAAACGCCAAGCGCGATTTCACCGGCGAGCGCACGATCGCGCGGGTCCGTGAGCGGCGTGCGTGCTCGAGCGAGGGCGGTTGCGAGATCCGATCCCGCGCCGACCGCAGCCACTGCCTGGTACGCCGCCCACCGTGCAGGGCTCATTGAGGAGGTTGCGGCGGGTTGTCCTCGAACCGGTTGCCGGCGCGCAGCGGGTGGCCGGCGAGAAAATCCCGTACCGCCATGAGCCGCTTGTTCTCGGGCTGAATCTCGAGGATGCCGAGCGCCGACGATTGTCCGGCCGCGACGATCAGGTCGGCGCCATGCGCCAACAAGATCGTTCCCGGCGGTGACGATGCGGCTTTGAGGGCGCTCGGCTCCACGTTCAGCCTCAACGTCGTCCGATGAATCACGTAGCGCCCGCCGCTGAGAAACGTGTACGCATGGGGCCACGGGTGAACGCCGCGCACGCGATTGTGAAGGCGCTCGGCCGTTTCGTTCCAGTCGAGCCGGCCGTCTTCCCTGGTCAGCTTTGCGGCGTACGTCGCGCGATCGTGGTCCTGTGGCGTTTCGACGGCATTGCCGCGCGACAACGCGTCGACAACGCCGAGAAGAGTGTCTGCTCCGAGCGCGGCCAGTGCCCTCTCGACGTCAAGGCTGGTGTCGTCCGGGCCGATCGGATGCGGTTGCGACTCGAACACCGGTCCCGCGTCCAGCTCCCGAACGACGCGCATGATCGACACGCCGGTCGAACGCTCACCATTGATCACCGCGCGCTGGATGGGAGACGCGCCCCTGTATCGCGGCAGCAGCGACGCATGAATGTTGACGAAGCCGAGCCGCGGCAGGGCGAGGAGTTCGTCAGGCAGTATCCGGCCGTATGCCGCCACAACACCCAGATCAGGCGCACACGCGCGAAGCGAGTCCAGCAGCGCCGGCGCTTTGATCTTTTCCGGCTGCAGAACCGGCAGGCCGTGCGACTCCGCGAGCGCTTTGACAGGCCCGGCGGTCACGTGATGGCCGCGCCCTCGCGGGCGATCCGGTTGGGTGACGACAGCAACCACGCCGTGCCGGGAGCTGAGCAGACGATCGAGGGCGGGAACGGCGAACGACGGAGTTCCGAAGTAGACGACGCGAAGCGGCGGCGCCTCCTTTCCATCGGGAGGCTGCGGAGTCACCATTTCCCGGAGCGCTTCAGCTTCTGAATCCTTCGCACGATGAGATCGCGTTTGATACCGCGCAGGCGATCGACGAACAGCGTCCCGTCAAGATGATCTATCTCGTGCTGAAACGCCCGCGCGAGCAGCCCTGTTCCTTCGATCGTGCGCTCGTTTCCCTCGCGGTCGAGCCCGCGAACAACCGCCCGCGCGGGCCGGACGACCGACGCATTGAAGCCCGGCACGCTCAGGCAACCCTCGTCTTCGACCTGCATGCCGTCCCGCTCCACGAACGTCGGGTTGATCATCACAATCAGTTCACCGGTAGACCGGCCGGCCGAGACATCGACGACGAACACGCGAAGCGGCACGCCGATCTGAGGCGCCGCGAGGCCGATGCCCGGCGCGGCGTACATCGTGTGAACCAGATCATCCACGAGTGCACGGACTTCGTCGTCGACCGACGGCACCGGTTCGGCGGGACGGTGGAGCGTCGGTGCACCCAGGCGCACAATGGGACGAATCATCGCGCCGCGGAAAACCGGGAGGTGAGCGCCTCGCGCCACCCGTCGTACGCGCGTTCGACGTCGCCGATCGAGTCGCCGCCGAACTTGTCGAGGAACGCGTCGGCAAGCACGAGCGCGACCATCGCTTCTCCCACGACCGCGGCGGCCGGTACCGCGCAGACGTCGCTCCGCTCGATGGCGGCGGGTGAGGCCGTCATCGTTTGCAGATCGACCGACCGGAGCGGCTTCATCAGAGTCGAGATCGGCTTCATGAAAGCCGAGACGCGAACGTCCTCGCCGTTGGTGACGCCGCCTTCCAGGCCGCCGGCGTTGTTGGTCGGGCGCGCGAGTCCCGGAACACCGGAGCGTTCGGCGTCGTTGGTGAAGTTCGAGGCGGGAACGATTTCGTCGTGCATTCGCGAGCCCGGAAGGGCGGCCACGGCTGGTCCGCGCCCGATCCCGACGGCCTTGATTGCGGGAATCGACATAAGGGCCTGCGCCAGCCGTCCGTCGAGCTTGCGATCCCACTGAGCATAGCTGCCCAGCCCGGGCGGCACTCCACGCGCGATGACTTCGAACGCGCCGCCGACCGTGTCACCCGCCTCTTTCGCGCGGTCTATGACGGCGATCATGTCGGCCGTCAGACGCTCGTCGACGCACCGAACCGGTGCGTCGACCGCCAGCTCGCTGGCGCGCTCGAACGTCACCGAGAGCGGATCGTCGACGGCGACCGGTCCCAGGGCGAAGACATGGCTGGCTAACCGGATGTCGAATCGGGCGAGGAGTTGCCGCGCGATTGCACCCGCCGCAACGCGGGCGGCCGTCTCCCGCGCGCTCGCGCGCTCGAGCACGTCGCGGAGGTCGGCGCGGCCGTACTTCACCGCGCCCGCGAGGTCGGCGTGACCAGGTCGTGGACGCGTAACGGCGGGGCGCTCGACGCCCTCAGCCGTCTCCGTCGACGTCCCGGCGCCGACGCGCATCGTCTGCTGCCAGTTGTCCCAGTCGCGATTGCGGATCAACAGCGCGATCGGTCCGCCGATGGTCTCGCCGAGCCGGACGCCGGAGAGAATCTCCGCGCGGTCGGACTCGATCGCCATCCGGCGTCCCCGCCCGTAGCCGCCTTGACGACGCCGCAACTCGGCGGTGATCGCGTCGAAGTCGATGCGGAGTCCCGCGGGAAGGCCTTCGAGGATGGTGACGAGCGCCTGGCCGTGCGATTCGCCTGCGGTGAGAAATCGCACCATCAGCCGATCATTCTATACGAAGTTTTTGCCACGTCCCGGCGCGCCGCGCGGACTGAATCGACGGAAACGCGCCATCTTTCCGCGATCACGGGGCGCGCGACGCACAGGTCGTCTTCTTGCACTTCGACAACACGGCGCTCCGGGCGGCGCCGCGCTTTGCATCCTTACGCCGATCGATTCGTCCCGCTCGATAGCGTCCCTATCGAGGCAAATGGCGCGCCCGCCGCGTCCGCGGTGAGCGACGGCTACCGCCACCTCGATCTCGCAACGGGCCGCGTTGTGTGCGTCAGGCGCATGCCGGCCGGCGATGCCCGCGATCAAACTGATTGGCTCGACCGATTGGCGCGGCTCACGTCGCTGTGGCACCCGCACCTCGTGCCCATTGTGGACTTCGGGCTCGTGGGCCAGAACGAACGCTTCGAAGCGTTCGCTCTGACGCGCCCGACGACGCTGCGCGCCGACGTGGTGTGCGCAATCCGTTCCGCCTTGTGGTTTCTGCGCGCTGTCGGGGCCTCGAGCGGCGCACCATCCCGCTGGCGCATTCGAAGCCTTGAAAGCCGGCCCGTCCTGATACCGGACGAGTGGACCGGTTGTGACCCGACCATGCTGCCGCCCGAGCGCGAAGCGGACTGGAAACAAGGATGGCGCGCGCTTGTCGGCACTCGCGACGGCGACCGGCACGTCGCGCGCGATGGATCGTCGATTGCCGGGGTCGTGCTGTACCCACGGTCGGTCGAGACGGGCGTGCTGGAGGTACTCGATCAGGCCGGTTCGGGGCGCGCGAGCCAGATGATCGTCACGGGCGAGGCGGGCGCCGGCCTCGGCACGCTGGCGCTCGCGCTTGCGCGAGGCGCACGCAAGCGCGGCTACGTCCCGCTGTGTCCCGCTGCGCTCGCTACGCTCAGCGCAGCGCAGCGTACCGCGCTCGGCGACCGATCTCTGTTCATTCTGGGAGATGGACGTTCTGCGCCCGACTGCCGCGACCGTGCGGCAGAGGCGATGCTGCTCGAGGCTGCGGCGCGGGGCGGAGGCGTCGCACTCCTTTTGACGATCGCGCGAAGCGCCGAAGAGGGCGCGATACCAATCGACCGGCTCTCGGAACCGGCGCTCCTCGACATGATCCACATCTTCCCACCCGGTCGAATCCCTAACCGGCGGATCCGTCGCGCCGCGCGGCTCGCGACCGGAAATCCTGGAAGACTGGTCGCCACCCTCGTCTCGCAGCCTGTCTATCGTGCGCGCACCGTCCGCCTGCCCTCACGTGTGGCTGAAACGCAGCCTGCCTACGCCGTGGGCCCGCCCTCGACGGCCGGCACGTCCATCGAATCGGATCGCTGGCATTCACGAGCCCTCAAGGGAATGACACTTGCCGCCGCCGGCCGCCATGCAGCCGCCGAGCGGGTTCTTCGGGAAGCAGCCGCCGGGCTCCGACGACACGGCGACGGCAGACGAGCAGCCGCGTGCACGGCGATACTCGCTCAGCTGCTGGTGGATCGCGGCCGCCCGCGCGATGCGCACGACGTGCTCGAGTGGCTGCTCGAAGTCGAGGACGTGGAGATCCGACTGAACGCGACGCTCGGGATCGGAGAGTGCCTCATCGACGAGGGACGGTTGAAGGAAGCCGAACGGGCTTTGAGGGCTGCGTGCTCCGTTACGACCCACGACGGACCGACGGATATCACCGCCCGTCGCGCGCGCCTGGCGCTTGCCCGATGTCTGTTCTGGCAGGCACGCTATGACGAGGCGTCCGAATGGGTCGCACCGGCGGTCGACGCCGGGTGCGCGGCTGCGCTAAGACGCCTGAGCGCCATCGCGCTCGCCAGGAGCGACACGGGCGCCGCGGGGCGGCTTGCCGGTGCGGCGGTCGAACGTTCGCAGGCCGATGCCGACGAACGCGAGCGCGCGAGGGCGCACGCGGCGGCGATCCGGGCTCTTGCCGAGCTGGGCGAGCGCGACGCAGTTCTCCGGCATGCGAATGAAGGCGTCAGAGCTGCGCATCGTGCCCGGGCGCCGCTGGCGGCGCTCGACGTTCGTCTTGCTGTCATCGCCGCCGCTGCGTGCGACGTCACGGGCCGCCCGCAGTCGGCCCGAGCACTCGAACGCTTCCGGCGAGAGCGACTGCCGCCGCTCTGGCGCGCCAGGCTCGATGCCGTGAGGGCGCTCGTCGACGACAACGCAGGCCGGCGGACCGCCGCGCGTGCAGCCGTTTCTGCCTTCATTCGCACGAGCGGCGCCCTCGCCCTGCAGACGCCTGCAACCCTGGAGCCTCGCGACGTCGCTCGCACCGTCGTCGAGCTGCTGAACGTCTGTCACCAGGCGGATGACGACGACCGCGCGCTGGGCAAGGCGTGTGCGGCGCTCCGTGAACGGCTGCGCGCGGCGGGCATCGCGATCTTCGGTGACCTGCCACGAGAAGAGCGCATCGCCGTTGCGGGCAGCTTCGACCGTGGGTCGGAGATCGTCGGGCGTGCACTGTCGAGCGGCGTGTCCATCGCTCCGCTTCGCGGTCCCAGGGGGATCGAGGCTGTCGCGCCCGTTCGGTATGCGGGCGAGCCACTCGGCGCGCTCGCATGTCGCTGGGCCCTCGACGCGGACGTCGAGGCGCGAGCGTTGGCGAGCCTGCTCGAGGCGTCGGCGGCAGCACTCGGGCCGGCGGTCCGCGCCTGGCTCGATCGTCGAGACGGAGCGCCGCCACCCGGCGGTGCAACCGATCGCTCCGAGCTCGTGGCCGCCAGCCCGCAGATGATCGACCTTGGCAGGGCGATCCATCGCGCCGCGTCGGCGCCTTATCCAGTGCTCGTCGAGGGAGAGAGCGGAGTGGGGAAGGAGCTCGTCGCGCGCGCGGTCCACCGCTGCAGCTCGCGCCGGGGCCGGCGGTTCGTGGCCGTCAACTGTGCCGCGCTGCCGGACGAGCTGATCGAAGCTGAGCTCTTCGGCCACGCGCGCGGGGCGTTCACGGGCGCCGCGGGCGACCGCGCCGGACTCTTCGAAGAGGCGGATGGCGGCACGCTCTTTCTCGACGAAGTCAGCGAGCTCGCTCCGAGAGCGCAGGCGAAGCTGCTGCGGGCGCTGCAGGACGGCGAGATCCGACGCGTCGGCGAAAACGCGCCACGACGCGTCGACGTCCGCATCGTCGCGGCGAGCAACAGGCCGCTCGACGCCGCGGTGACGGCTGGACGGTTTCGAACGGACCTGCTCTTTCGGCTCGCGGTGATTCGACTTGGCGTCGCGCCGCTCCGGGAAAGACCCGCCGACATCCATGCGCTCGTCTGCCAGTTCTGGCGCACGGCTACGGAGCGCACCGGCTCGCGGGCAACGCTTGACCCCGACACGCTGGCCGCACTCGCACGATACGACTGGCCGGGCAACGTCCGCGAGCTTCAGAACGTCGTATCTGCGCTGGCCGTCTATGCGCCGAGACGCGGCAGGGTCGGTGTCTCGGCGCTGCCGCCGGCGATCGCCGCCGCCGCGTCCGTCCGACCGCCCGCGTCGCTCGACGAGGCGCGCCGCGCCTTCGAGCGTCAGTTCGTCTCAGCGGCGCTCGCCCAGGCAGGCGGTCATCAGGTCCGCGCGGCCGGCGCGCTCGGCGTCAGCCGACAGGGTCTTGCGAAGTTGATCAAACGGCTGGGACTGGATACCTAGAGAATCCAGTATCTAGAATCCAGAATCCAGAATGCGAAACACGGAATCCGAACTGGAGAAACACTATCTGTGAGTACGGCAAAGACATTTGAGGAACTGATCGTCTGGCAGAAAGCCCACACCTGCGTCCTGATGGTCTATCGTCTGACGGCCGGCTTTCCTAGGGAGGAAATCTACGGACTCACCGCGCAACTGAGGCGTGCCTCGCTGTCGATACCAGCGAACATCGCGGAGGGATTCAAGCGGCGCGGCCGGCTCGATAAGGCGCGCTTCCTGAACATCGCCCAAGGCTCGGCCGATGAAATGCGATACTTTCTGCGGGTCGGGCAAGATCTCGAGTACGGCCAAGATGAGGCACTCTTGAGAATGCTGGAGGAAGTCAGCAAGCTTCTGGAGGCCTATCGACGCTCGATCGTTTTGTCGCTGCCGGCCGCCGTCCGGCCGGTCTTTTTCTTGCTGCTGTCACTCTGGCATTTCCTCGATTCCGCATCTCAGATTCCGACTTCTACATTCTAGGTTTGCCTTCTAGATTCTGGATTCTGGATTCTGGACTCCAGAGCGCTAGCGCATCCGCTGCGCGAGCTCGTTCAACATCCGGTCCCGCGGCGCGAGCATGAGCGCGCGGGCAAGAGTGCCGCGCGCCGCCGCCAGGTCGCCCGCTCGCCATTCCGCGTCGGCAAGCCGCCCCAGCAGCTGAGCGTCGTCCGATTCGGCGGCCGCCCGGCGATACCAGACGGCCGCTTCCGCCCACAGCCCAGCCTGCGCAGCCAGGCGCGCGATCCGGTCCGGCGCGGCGCGACCGAGCGCGACGGCGGCGTCTTCGTCTTCGAGTGTGCGGTAGCTCACGAGCGCGCGGCGCGCAAGATCGATGTGCCCCAGACGTTCGGCGGCGTCTGCCAGAAAGAGCAACGCGTCGGGATCGAGCGGCACGCGACTGGCCGCATCCTTCAGCAGCCGCTCGGCTTTGTCGGCGGAGCCGCCGACGAGCTCCGCGCGGCCAAGCAGCGTGAGCACCTGGGAACCGTCGGCGCCGGCGGCGATTGCGCCTTCGAGCGCCTCGACCGCTTTGCGGAGGGCGATGCGATCGTCTCGGCCCGAGGCGCTCTCGAGCCAGACACGGCCCAGCGCGATGTAGGCAGCCGTGTGCTCGGGAAACCGTTCCACCGCATTACTCAGTGTCAGCACCGCCCGGTCGGCCTCACCGCTGCGCGCGTAAGCGAGACCCAGCGCGACCTGCCGTTCCGGCCGGCCTTCGAGCGCTGCAAGCGCTTCGAGCTCACGCAGCGCGTCGTTCTCGCTGCCGAGGCTCTGATACAGATCCGCGAGCTCGGTGCGCGCCTGCACCATTGCGGGCGACAACGCAACGGCTCTCCGCAGTTCCGCGATCGCCCCGTCGACGCGCCGCAGGTCGCGAAGCGTCAGGCCGTACAGGTAGTGCGCTTCGGCGAACCGCTCGTCGAGCGCCACCGCACGCGCCAGCGGGGCGGCCGCTTCGGCCGGCCGTCCGGCGCGGTACCACGAGAGCCCCAACTTGTACTGGACTCGCGGCGACTCGTCGTCGAGGCTCACACACTGCGCGTAGTGTTCGGCCGCGGTCGCGAATCGCCGCTGCGCATAGCTCAGGTCTCCGAGGCGCTCTCGCGCCAGACCGGCTGAGGGGTCCAGTTCCACCGCATGCCGGAGATCCCGCTGTGCGGCGGGGACGTCGCCGCGGCGCTGGTAGGTCTCGCCACGCCGGAGGTACGAGAGCATCGAACCGGGCTTGAGCGTGATGGCGCCGGTGTAGGACTCGATCGCGACGAAGGTGTCGTCCCGGGCGAGCGCGGCATCCCCCTCGGCGATGAGCTGACGGAATTGTCGCTCCCGCAGGATCGCCAGGTACCCCACGACCGCCACGCCGGCGGCGCCAAGGATCAAAAGGAAGGCGAGAAGGCGTTTCATTCCCGGTTTTCGCGGGGCGGAACCTGCCATGGTAGCAGGTGTCTAACTTGTCAGCGACCCTTCGACTCGCTGCGCTCGCTCGGGTCGCCCCGAGCAGCGTCGAGGGGCGGCTGCCTGCTCCCCCACGGGATGGTAAAATGGCCGAGGAACTGTTTGTGAAACCAGTCCGGGCCCTCACCTGGTCGGGCGTCGGCAGCGACGCCGCGATCATCGAGCGTATCGCCGCCGGCGACGAGGACGCCTGCGCCGAGCTCGTCGACGAACACCAGCGGTTCGTTTACCAGCTGGCCCTCCACCTGCTCGGCGATCACAACGAGGCGCTCGACCTGTCGCAGGAAGTGTTCCTCCGCGTTTTCCGGACCATCCACCGTTTCCGGGGCCAGTCCGCGCTGCGGACCTGGATCTATCGGATTGCGGTCAACCAGGCGCGGAATCGCATGCGATGGTGGCGCCGGCGCCGCCGGTCGCAGCAGGTCTCTCTCGACGATCACGTGCGCGCGCACGGCGAGCTGCCGACCGAATCCGCCACGGCCTCGCCCGATCGCGTCTTCCACCAGCGCGAGGTCGCGTCGCGGATCCAGCAGGCCCTCGACGGTCTCCCGTTCGATCAGCGCACCGCAATCGTGTTGCGGGAAATCGATGGTCTCAGCTACGACGAGATCGCGTTCTCGCTCGGCGTAGCGGTCGGCACGGTCAAGTCGCGGCTGGCGCGCGCGCGCGAATCGCTGCGCGGCGCGTTGAGGGGTGTATGAAACTTCTGACGTGCGCGGCCGTCCGGCGTCGGCTCATGGCGTTCTACGACAGGGAGCTGTCGGCTCACGAACAGCTGTCGGTGGCGGCTCACCTCGACGGGTGTCCGCCCTGCGCGGCCGAAGCGGCCGCGCTCGATCAGCTCGGCGATGCTATCCGCGCAACCAGCTCGGATGTCCCCGCAGGCGTCCGGAGGGTCGGGGCCCCCGGATCGTGCCTGGACGGCCTTCGCGCCGACATCCTCAGCCGGCTTCACGCGGAGCAGGACAGCTCGCTCAAGGCGCGGCTCGGCCGCCTGTTCGAGGACATGCATCTCGTCTGGATCGGCCTGGCGGCCTCGACGGCGACGCTCATCTGCAGCATCATCATGTTCGGCGCGCTGTCGTTCGCGTCGCCGGGTCGGAACGACTCTCTCGCGGCCGTCATCAACTATCTCGGAGCGGCGCCCGGTTCGAACCAGAACCCTTTCCGCCTCGACAGCGGCGTGAGCTTCCCGAGCGTCAACAAGGACGGCTACATGCCCACGATGGCCCTCACCGAGCAGGAGGCTCTGCTCGCGCTGTCTGCCATCGTCACGAAAGAAGGCCGCGTGGGCGTTTACGGCGTCCTCTCGGACGAGGGCGACCGGCGCGAAGTGAGGGCGCTGCTCGACGCAATTGCGCGCGCGCGGTTCGCGCCGGCCGAGTTCGGCGGTGCGCCCGTTGCCGTCAACATGATCTGGCTGGTCTCGCACACAACGGTGCGAGGGAAGGTCGCTTCGTAACCCCGACCTGAAGGTCGCGCCTACCGCCCTGCCGTCGCCGTTGCGACGTTGTTCATCACATCACTGGCGCGAATGATTATCGTGCCCGTGGTGTCCTGCCGCGGGAGCTCGAAGACTTCGCGGCGTGAATCAGGAATCCCATCCTTCGGATACACCGTCCGCCACCGGTTCCCGTCCACGGAATACTCCACCTTCTGAATCGCGGAGTGATTGTCTTCGACGTTGAAGACAAGCGGCGCCGGCGCGGTCGTAGCCGGCTGCACGACGATGCGTGGCGCCGTGTTGTCGATCTCGAAGCTGCCGCTCTCGCGCTCCCCGAGCAGCGCGTTGCCGGGTGAATTCGACGGCGCGTCCGTCGCGACGATCTTGACGACGTACGTGCCGTCCGGTACCGACGTCGTGTCCCACACGGCAATCGGATCGGTCAGCTCCCGCTTGATGGCGCGCCACGACGTTTCTCCTTCACGCCGGTAGAACACGTCGTACTGCAGCCGGTCGCTGTTGCCGTCCTCCGCTTTCCAGACGAACGTCTGCAGGCCTTTCTGGTAGAGGCGGCGCCCGAGGGGAGGAGCGGGCGGTGTGGGGCCACCGCTCGGGGTCGCGCTCTGTTGCTGCTGCCGCGCTTCCGCGCGTTCGCGATCGTCGAAGCCGGCGATCTCGGAATCGCCGGACGTGAAAGGCCGTTGATACACGACGCCGGGCGCGTGCACAGTGATGGACGCGATCTCGGGCCTGACGTTCCGCGGAAGATACGCCGCGCCGACTGACGTCAGGACCGGCGAGCGATCGCCGGCGCCGGAGGTCAGCACTGCCCGCCATTGCAGGTAGCGCGCCTTGGGGCTCGTAATCTGATCTCCCTCCGCGGTCTGGTAGGCCGGCGACCACGCACTCCACGTGTCGTCGGGCGCCGCCGTGTTTCCGGACCGCGTAGACAGCTCGACACGGCCGCCGTTGGCGGCTGCGCGCCACCTGATCGCGCCCCACGACGCCACCGTCGCGGCGTCGCGAATGTCGGATTCGTACGAGCCCCGGCGTGCACGTTCGCGCGACACGCGAACAATCTTTCCGGGGTTCGACGTGGCCATGAGATGCTGGCCGTCGGCGTCGCGGATGAGAGACGTGATCTGCTGCGCGTCTGCCCTGGCAACGAGCGCCGGCCTGATCGGTTCCCCCTCGAGCCGGAACAGCTTGCCCGATCCTCCGGTGGCAACCAGCAGCGAGCCGCCCGGCTCGACGGACACGTCATACGGCGCGTCGTCTTCGGACTCCCAGTAAATGTCCCAGAGGCCGTCCGGAAGAATCCGATAGATCGCCCCGCGCGGCGCCCGCCGGGAGTCGCTCCGCAAGGTAGCGGGCTCGTCGACCGACGATCCCGGCTCGATGATCGAGACCGACGTGATTTCGCTCGACACCGACGGTACCGGCACCGTCCTGGTTGGTGGTTCGACCGGTCGATCGGTGGGGCGGTCGCCGGTACCCGGGCGAGCGCTCACCGCCACCGCGTAGAGCGCCCCGTCCGAAGCAAATCGAAGCGATCGAATCTCGCGGAACGTCGACTCGAGGAGCACGAACGCTTTGCCGTCCCGATCCATTCGCAGAACTCGCCCGGGCGATTCGGTGCCGGCAATGAGACGATCGGACGGATCCAGCGCAAGGGTGAGCACGTGAGCGGATCGAGTCCGGTAGAACGGGGATGCCTTTCCGTCG
Source organism: Vicinamibacterales bacterium (assembly GCA_036257535.1). GTDB lineage: Bacteria > Acidobacteriota > Vicinamibacteria > Vicinamibacterales > 2-12-FULL-66-21 > DATAEE01. The sequence goes on from DATAFJ010000133.1 coordinate 13,050, forward strand.
AGCCCGATTCTGTAGATGACGCCCTTGTCTCCGGTCGCCACGTAGACGGCACCCTCACGATCCACAGCGAGCGCCCAGATGTACTTGTCGTCGGGATCGAACACGACCTCGGACTTGCCCGTCGCATCGACGCGGTAGACCTTGCCATCTGGAGAAGTTCCCACGTAGAGACGGCCACCCGGTGCCGGGGCGAGCGCATGCACCTCGAGCTCGGGCGAGTCGAAGTAAACCGAGACGGATCCGCCGCGATCGATGCGGAAGACCTTGCCTTCGTTCCCGCTGCCGACCCAGTACCCTCCGTCCGGCGCGCTCGCGACCGCCCAGAGAAACGGCGCCGTCGTGTCCGCGACGATCTCCGTCGCGGGACCGAGCGTGAGCCTGCCGTCGCTGTCGATTGAAATGTTGTCCGCTTCGCCGCGGAGAAAGTCCGCCTGTGTCGAGACCAGCCAGAAGGTCGGCGTTGCCGCGTGAATGGTCGTGGCGAGTGCTGCGGCCGCCGTCAAGCCGGCCAGGGTCAGGCGAGCCGGGCGGCTCATCTCGAGGAGTCGACCGCGATCGACAGCTGTCGAGAGCCGACTACGGCAAGCTCGGTCGGAATCTCCCACTCGCCGATGACGGCGTTGCGGAGCGGCATGAAGCTTCCGCTGTTGCGGTCGGCCTCGAGCACCGAGAGCACGCTCCCGGGCAGGCCCGGCAGCGTCTCGCCTTCGACGACGGCGCCCGGGCCCGGACTGATCAGGCGAACGTACAACCGGTTGTTCTTCCGGCTCGTGTTGAACGTCTTGATCATCTGGGCGATGCTCTGAGGCGGCATCGGCCGGCGCACCTCGCGCTGTTCCCACTGCGTCAGCGAGGCGCCGTCCGACACGAGGATGGTCAGCGGCCCGGAGGCGTGCGGCGGAATCTCGACCGGTAACGACCGGACCTGCTCTTCGCCGCGATACGTTCGCGTGAGCACTTTCAGCGTCGACGTCCGGCCCGCACGCGGGCGCGCATCGTCAAGCCACACGCGCTCGAGGGTTGCGCGCCTCGGCTCCTCCGCCGAGCTGATCGTCAGATCGACGCCGTCGATTTCCACCTTTTCACGATCGTTTGCCAGGAGCACGGTGATCGGGCCGGCGATGTATGTCGCCGTTCCAACGATCGACGTATCGCCGGTGAACAGGTTCTCGAACGAAACGTCGCCATGTCCCTTGACGCGCGCCTTGCCGGAAATGCGGTAGGTGGCCGCACCGAACTGGCGCTCGTAAGAGGCCAGCGTATTGAAGATGGTGACGTACGTCAGGAGCGGCGTGAACAGCTGGTCGTCGACGACGTTGAAGGAGAATGATTTCCGGATGCCGCGCTCGGAATCGAGCGACAGCTTGATCGGGATCATCGACGGGCCGGGACCCAGGCGTCCGGCGATGGTCGTGGCGCGATCCTGCTCGAAGGTCCCGATGGTCTCGCCCATGGCCGTGATCTTGAAAGACGTCATGAGGCTGGGCAGCAGCGAGTAGACGCGGGCGCGCGTCATCGGGAACTGCGTCGGTCCGAGATTGAAAAACGGGTGCCCGAATGCATAGACGCGATCGCCGTCGACGTGTGTCACCGTACCGGTGCCGCCGAACTCGAGATCGCCGGTGATCAGGCTGACTCCGACCGCATCGCCCGGCTCGACACGCCCCTGAGCCTTCTTGTCTCTGTCGCCGGACGAACTTCCGGCCAGCATCGGCAGGAATCCCGCGTCGCCGAATCCGCCGCCCACGAGCGCCGCCGACTCGTCGCCAAAACCAGCCATCACGATCGGCGTCGCGATGGGACGAAGCAGCGCGCCCAGCCGTCCGGCCTCGAGACCCGGAAGCCCGAGTCCGTCGACGTCACCCGGCCGATCTGCGAACGGCCGCAGGCGCTGATACGCCTTTCGAAGAACGGCGCTGAGCCCTTCACGTGTCAGCGGCAGCTCCAGGTCGTTCTGCGCGACCACGGGACGGCGGACGCCGAGCGCCGCGGTCTCGGTCATCTCCGCGATCGGCGTGATGCCTGCAATCGGCTCTTTCGAGAATGCGCCGATCGAGTACGAAACAGCACCAATGAGCCGGCCGTCGACGTAAACCGGGCTGCCGCTCATCCCCTGCATCACACCGGTCTCGGCGAGCGGGCCGCCTTCGAGCCGCGCAAGGATAAGGTGACGCTGAGGCCCGACGACGTTTCGGAGGACGCCGAGGATTCGAACGGTGAATTCTTCACGACGCTCGCCGTCGAATACGGTGCGGCCGACGCCGGTCATGCCCGGGCGAACCTCGTCGAGCGCCATCAGCGTCGTCGAGGCAGGAAGGTGGGACGTGCAGAGGACGACCAGCGCCCCCAGCGTGAGCGCCAGGCCGGCCGGACGGAACTTGCTCACGGTAAGTCCATTATAGCCGGGGGACCGAGCGGTTTGACCGTCATGAGGCCTGTCTGCTATGGTTTGTGCGCTCATGCGAACAGCCCTCTTTACCGGCCAGTATTGGTGGCGATACCGCCAGGCCGGAGAGGCTGCGCGCCCGAGCTGATCGCACTTTCAGTCCAGGAGTAATCGAGCCTCTTCAGCCCACGCGTTGAAGAGGCTCTTTGTGTTTATGACGCCTGTTTGCGTCACCGTGGCGGGATCGTCGATGGCGGAGCTCCGCGCCCGGAGGGACGAAGCCGCGAAGCTGGCCGATCTCGTCGAGGTACGGCTCGACGGAGTTGCAGACCCCAGCTCGGCCGGCGCCGTGCAGGGCGCGGCGGTGCCAATCGTCGTCGCCTGCCATCCGGTCTGGGAAGGCGGCCGCTTCGACGGTTCAGAGGAGGAGCGGCGGCGGCTGCTCACGGCCGCGTTCGACGCGGGAGCCGCCTGGGTCGACGTGGAATGGCGGGCGGGGTTCAACGAGTTCTTCCGCGGTCCGACGGTGGAGCGCACGGTCGTTTCGAGCCACATGTTCGACGGCGTCCCGGACGACCTGGCGCAGCAATACCGCCAGATGCGCACGACGGGCGCGGCGATCGTCAAGATTGCGGTTCAGCCGCACCGGCTGAGCGACCTGGCACCGCTCTTCGCGCTCGGTCAAACGATCGCCACGGGGCGGACGATTCTCATAGCGACGGGCGCGCGCGGGCTCGCGACGCGCATCCTCGCCGCGCATCTGGGATCGGCCTGGACGTATGCAGGCGACGAGACGGCGGTGGGGCAGGTGTCGGCCGCGCGAATGATCGAGGATTTCAGAATCGGGAGGGTGGGCCCGCGCTCCGACATCTACGCCGTCGTCGGGTCGCCGGTCGCGTACTCCCTCTCGCCGGCCATGCACAACGCGGGCTTCAGCGAAGCGCACATAGACGCCGTCTACGTTCCGCTCGACGCCGCGGACGCCGACGACGTGCTCGATGCGGCGGAGTTTCTGCACCTCCAGGGCATCAGCGTCACGGCGCCGTTCAAGGTCTCCCTGATGGAGACCGAGCGCGTCAATCACGTGGATGCGGTGACGGCGCGCGTCGGCGCGCTGAACACGCTGCGGCCGAACGCCGGCGGGTGGGAAGCGACGAATACGGACGTCGCGGGGTTCCTCGTGCCGCTCGCGGCCGAGATCGGCCTGCAGGGCTGCCGCGTGACGATCCTGGGCGCCGGCGGCGCGGCGCGCGCGGCGGCGGTCGCCCTCGGGGACGCGAGGGCCAAGGTCAGCGTCTCGGCTCGACGTGGAGATCAAGCGACGGCAGTCGCCGCGCTCGCGGCCGGCACGGCGGTGACGTTCCCGCCGACTCGCGGAAGCTGGGACGTCCTGGTCAATGCCACGACGGCCACCACGCTCGGCGTCGGCAATCCAGCCGGCACGCGGTCGATCATCGACGAAGATCTGCTTGCGGAAGGGTCCCTCGTCTATGACCTCGTCTACTGGCCGCCCGTGACGCCGCTCATGGCGGCAGCCGCCAGCGCGGGGTGCCGCACCCTCGGAGGGCTGCCGATGCTGGTGGAACAGGCGGAGCGGCAGTTCGAGTGGTGGATTCGCGACCGGCCGGCGCCGGGACTTTTCGAGGCGGCCGCCAGACGCGGACTCGAGCGGATGAACCCATGAAGCTGACAAGCTACGAAGAGTTTGTCGAACTGGCACGCAGAGGAACGTTCGTGCCGGTCACGAAAGAGATCATGGCGGACCTGCTGACGCCCGTGTCGGCGTTCGTCAAGATCGCCGAGCACTCCGACTACGCGTTTCTGCTCGAGAGCGTCGAGGGCGGAGAGCACGTGGCGCGCTACTCGTTTCTCGGAAAGGATCCGTTCCTCGTGCTGCGTTCGCGCGGGGGAAAGACGACCGTCGAGCGCGCCGGCTCGAGCACGGAAAGCGCGGAATCCTTCGTCGCGACTCTCCGATCGCTCATGGCTGACTTCCAGGCCCCTTATGTGCCGGACCTGCCGCGGTTCACGGGTGGCGCGGTCGGCTATCTGGGCTATGACGCGGCTCCATGGTTCGAGCCGTCCCTCGAGGCCGCATGGGCCGCATCGCCCGCGGTGTCGGCATCCGACGGAAACGCCGATCTCGCCGGCTTCATGCTGTTCGACACGGTGCTGGCGTTCGACCACGTGAAGCATCGCATCCTCGTCATCGCCAACGCGCGTATCACGCCGGACGAGGACCTCGAGGCGTTGTATCAGTTCGCGTGCGCGAAGATTCAGTTCCTCGAGCGCGAGCTGGAGCGCGCGCTGTCGCAGGCGCCTGCCTCGCCGTCTGGCCCCGGCGACGTCCAATCCAATCTCTCGCGCGACGCCTATGAAGACGGAGTGCGGTCTCTCAAGAACCGGATCGCTGCAGGTGACATCTATCAAGCCAATCTGTCGCAGCGGTTCGAGGTACATGCCGCGGCAGAGCCGTTCACAATTTACCGTGCGCTCCGATACGTCAATCCATCGCCGTACATGTACTTCATTCGGATGGGGAGTCTCTCGATCGTCGGATCCTCACCCGAAATGCTCGTGCGCGTGGAAGGCCGCCGCGTCGAGACGCATCCGATCGCCGGAACGCGGCCGCGCGGCCGGAGCGAAGAGGACGATCTCCGCCTGGCTGAAGAGCTGAAGCGGAATGAGAAGGAGCGCGCCGAGCACGTCATGCTCGTCGATCTGGGCCGGAACGACCTCGGCCGCGTCTGTGAGTACGGGTCGGTTCGAGTACCGCAGTTCATGACCATCGAGCGGTATTCACACGTCATGCACCTGGTCTCGACAGTCGAGGGCAGGCTCGACGAGGCGCGCGACCGGCTGGACGCCCTCGTCTCGTGCTTTCCCGCCGGAACGGTATCGGGCGCGCCGAAGCTCCGCGCGATGGAGCTCGTCGCCGAGATCGAGCCGACGCGACGGGGCATCTATGCCGGCGCCGTCGGCTACCTCGATTGCGCGGGCAATCTCGACTTCTGCATCGCGATTCGGACGATCACGATCGCCGGCGGACGCGCGTCCGTCCAGGCCGGCGCCGGAATCGTCGCGGACTCGAATCCCGCGGCGGAGTACGAGGAGACGAAAGACAAGGCGCGGGCGCTCCTGCAGGCGATCGAGATGGCTGAACGGGAGCTTTAGCTGTGCGGATTTTAAGCAAGACGCTACGAGACATCGCGCCGAGCGTTGGCGAGGCATGGCAGGCGATGGGGGTGGGGCCCCATCGCAAGTAGAGCAATGCTCCTCCTGATAGACAACTACGACTCGTTCACGTTCAACCTGGCGCAGTACTTTGGCGAGCTCGGCGCCGCGCCGGTCGTCCGCCGAAACGACCAGGTGAGTCTCGATGAAATCGAGGCGATGAAACCCGAGTACATCGTCATTTCTCCCGGACCCGGCCGACCGGAGGACGCCGGCATTTCCGTGGACGTGATCCGCCGCTTCGGCCCCCGCATACCGCTCCTGGGCGTCTGTCTCGGACACCAGGCGATCGGACTCGCGTTTGGCGGCCAGGTCGTGCGCGCTCCCGTCCTGATGCACGGCAAGACGTCCACGGTCGAACACGACGGGAAGGGCGTGTTCAAGGAAATCCGCGGCCCGTTCGTAGCGGGCCGGTATCACTCACTCGCGGTCGCCGCCGAAGGCTGGCCGGAGGAGCTGGAGATTTCCGCGCGCGCCGCCGAGGACGGCACCGTGATGGGTCTGCGGCACCGGACCCAGCCGCTCCACGGCGTCCAGTTTCATCCCGAATCGGTCCTGACGGGTGAGGGCCGAAGCATCCTGCGTGCTTTTCTGGAGCTGTGATGTTCCCGACGCTGATTGACAAACTGTCGCGCCGCGAGGATCTCGGGTCGGATGAAGCGGCGGCCGCCATGGCGGAGATCATGGACGGCCGTGCACAGCCCGCGCAAATGGCCGGCTTTCTAATCGGGCTGTCGATGAAAGGCGAGCGGCCCGCCGAAATCGTCGGTCTGGCGCGGACGATGCGCGAACGTGCGATGAAGCTGGAGCGCACGTGGCCGGACGTGTTCGACACATGCGGCACGGGAGGGGACCGCGCGCACACGTTCAACGTTTCGACCGTCGCCGCGCTGGTCGTCGCCGGTTGTGGTGTTCAGGTCGCGAAGCACGGCAATCGATCCGTTTCCAGCCGATGCGGGAGCGCCGATCTATTCGAAGCGCTTGGCGTGCAGATCACGGCGCCGCCCGCCGTCGTCGAAAGCTGCCTGGAGAAGGCGGGCATCGCGTTCTTCTTCGCGCCAACTTTTCATCCGTCGATGCGTCACGCCGGACCGACGCGAAAAGAGCTAGGCGTGCGGACCGCGTTCAACCTGCTTGGGCCGCTGACGAATCCGGCAGGCGCGAAACGGCAGCTCGTGGGCGTGCCGCGCCCGGAGCTGACGGAGCTCGTCGCGCGGGCCCTGGCGCTGCTCGGGTCCGAGCGCGCATGGGTCGTTCACGGCGCTGACGGCCTCGACGAGATCTCGACGACCGGCTACACGAAGGTGTCGGAGTGCTCCAACGGCGCGGTGCGGACGTTCTACGTTCACCCGTCTGAGTTCGGCGTCGCCAAGGCGACGGCCGACGCGCTGAAGGGAGGCGACGCCTCGCAGAACGCGGCCATCGCCCGCGGCGTGCTTGCCGGCGAGAAGGGAGCAGCGCGCGACATCGTGGTGCTCAACGCCGGCGTGTCGCTTTTCATCGCAGATGCGGCCTCGTCGATCGACGAGGGGATCCGTCGCGCCGCCGAGTCCCTTGATTCGGGACGCGCAGCCGCAGCGCTCGAGCGGCTCGTGCAGGCTTCACATGGCTGACGCTCATCGGGGCGCCGACCTGCTCGAAACGATTGTTGCCGCCGCCAGGCGAATCGTGTCGACCCGCGAAGCGGCGGTGCCGTTGCGGGAGCTCGAGCGCCGATGCGCCGATCGGTCGAGGACGACGCTGTCGTTGCGGCGAGCGCTGACGTCCGGCACCGCGCCGAGGATCATCGCTGAATGCAAGCGCCGCTCGCCTTCGCGGGGCGTCCTGCGGCGCGAATACGATCCGGCCGCGATCGCGGCCACGTACGAGCGTGCCGGGGCGGCGGCGATCTCGGTCTTGACCGAGCCGACGTTCTTCGATGGCTCGGTGGAGCATCTCGCGGCCGTTCGTAAGGCAGTCACGCTCCCGGTGCTGCGGAAAGACTTCATCGTCACCGAATACCAGATTCTCGAGGCGGCGGCGGCCGGCGCGGATGCGGTTCTGCTCATCGTCGGGGCGCTCGCCCAGGATGACCTCGTGCGCCTGGTGGCCGCAGCACGAGCGAGCGGGCTCGACCCGCTGGTGGAGGTGCACGACGAGACTGAGCTCGGTCGGGCGATGTCCGCTGGTGCCGATCTCATCGGCGTGAACAGCAGAAATCTCAGGACGCTCGAAGTGACGCTCGATGTGACACACAGGCTGGCGGCGAAGATTCCCCGCGGCATCGTCAGGGTGGCGGAGAGCGGACTCCGTACGCGTGAGGACATCGCCGCGCTGATGGCGGACGGCTACGAGGCCTTTCTCGTGGGCGAGCGCCTGATGACCGCCCCGGATCCGGGCGCCGCGCTGAGCGCGTTCGTGGCCCCAATCGAGAACAACGCGGGCGTTGAGGAGCAGCGGTGACCGTCGTCAAGATCTGCGGGATCACGCGGGTCGAAGATGCGCTCGACGCCGCAACGCTGGGCGCGAGCGCGGTAGGGTTCGTTTTCTGGCCCGGCAGTTCTCGCGCGATTGGTCCCGCCGACGCCCGCACCATCGTGGATGCGCTGCCGCCGCTCGTGACTCCCGTCGGCGTGTTCGTCGATCAACCGGAAGATGAGGTGTCGCAGATCGCTTCGGACGTCCGGCTCGGAGCAGTGCAGCTCCACGGCAAGGAATCGCCCGAGTTCTGCCGGCGGCTTCGGCGGCCGGTCATCAAGGCGTTCGGTGTCGGCGCCAGCTTCGACGAGCGTCTGATCGATGGCTATCCACTCGGAATCACCATCCTCCTCGACGCGCAGGACGACGTCGCGCACGGCGGGACCGGGCGCCTGATCGATTGGGCGCGAGCCGCCCGGATCGCCGCCTCGCGGCGCGTAATGCTCGCGGGAGGACTGCGGCCGGACAACGTCGAGGCCGCCATCGCCCGCGTCCGGCCGTTTGCAATCGACGTCAGCTCCGGTGTCGAGACATCGCCCGGCGTCAAGGATCGGTCGAAGATGCGCCTGCTGTTCGACGCCGTGCGGCGTGCGGACCGCGCTCGCGGCACATCAGAGGGGAAGGAATGACGACGCCAGGTCCGTCGTTCGGGCGCCGGGATCCGGATGCGCGCGGATACTTCGGCAAGTTCGGCGGGCGGTTCGTCCCCGAGACGCTCGTTGCGCCGATCGACGAACTGCAGCAGGCCTACCTGGACGCTCGCGCCGATCCCGCGTTTCATTCCACTCTGACCGGCATCCTCTCCAGCTACGTGGGCCGCCCAACGCCGCTCTGGAAAGCGGAGCGGCTCGCCGGCGCGTGGGGCGGCGCAGACGTGTACTTGAAGCGGGAAGATCTCGCCCATACGGGTGCGCACAAGATCAACAACGCGATCGGCCAGGCGCTCGTCGCGTCGCGGATGGGCAAGCGCCGCGTCGTTGCAGAGACAGGCGCCGGTCAGCACGGGGTCGCGACGGCGACCGCCTGCGCACTGCTCGGGCTGCAGTGCTGCGTCTACATGGGATCCGAGGACATGGCCCGCCAGGCGCCGAATGTGGTGCGTATGCGGCTGCTCGGCGCCGACGTGCGCGCCGTGGACGCCGGGAGCCGGACGTTGAAGGACGCCATCAACGAAGCGATGCGGGACTGGGTGACCAACGTCCACGACACCTACTATCTGCTTGGTTCGGTGCTCGGGCCGCATCCATATCCGCTGATGGTGCGCGAGTTCCAGTCGGTGATCGGGCGCGAAGCACGCGCGCAGTGCCTCGAGACAACCGGTGCTCTGCCGCAGGCCGTCGTTGCCTGTGTCGGTGGCGGGAGCAACGCGATCGGCATCTTCGATTCGTTTCTCGAGGATCGCGACGTGCGGCTCGTCGGCGTCGAAGCCGGTGGTGAAGGAATCGTAGCCGGCCGTCATGCCGCACGCTTCGCCGACAACGCCGCGAACGCCGGCGTCGGCGTCTTTCAAGGCACGCGCAGCTACGTCCTGCAGGACGCAGCGGGAAACATCGAGCTCACGCACTCGATCTCGGCCGGCCTCGACTATGCCGCCGTAGGACCCGAGCATGCGTGGCTGCGCGCGCGCGGCCGCACGGAGTACGCGTACGCCCGCGACGCCGAGGCGCTCGAAGGATTTCGCGAGCTTTCCCGATACGAAGGAATCATTCCGGCGCTGGAATCCGCCCATGCCATCGCTCACGCGAAGACCCTGGCGCGCGGGCTCGGCGCGGGCGCGCGGATCCTCGTCAATCTGTCCGGGCGCGGCGACAAAGACATCGACAGCGTTTCGAAAGTAATGGAGCGCAGCTGATGTCACGCCTCGATGGCGCGTTCGCTGCGATGCGCGACGAGGGGCGGACCGGCCTGATCGCCTACATCACCGCCGGCGATCCGGACCTGGCCCAAACCCCCGGCATCCTCGCCGCGCTCCAGCAGGGAGGCGCCGACGTCGTCGAGCTCGGCATTCCGTTTTCTGACCCGCTCGCCGACGGCCCGGTCATCCAGCGCGCTTCCGAACGTGCCCTGCGCTCCGGCACGACGCTCGAGCGATCGCTCGCCATGCTGGCGTCGATCCGCCCGGACGTTACTGTCCCCGTCGTGGTGTTCACCTACGCCAACCCGGTCCTGCGGATGGGGGCCGACCGGTTCGCGGAGCGGGCCGTCGGCGCCGGCGTCGATGGCGTTCTCGTGCTGGATCTACCCATCGAGGAAGCGGGATCCCTGCGGCAGACGCTTTCGGGGGCAGGAATTGATACGATCTTTCTGTTGAGTCCCACGACGACCCGGGCGCGAATCGAGCGGGCGGCCGCGCTCGGGAGCGGTTTTCTCTACGGCATCTCCCGGCTGGGCGTCACGGGCGCCCGGGCCGCGGTTTCCGGGGAGGCGGCCGCGCTCGCCCGGAGGGTCCGCGAAGTCACTGCGATGCCGCTGGCCATCGGCTTCGGCGTCTCGCGTCCCGAGCACGTCGCGGAGATAGGCGCCTTCGCGGACGCCGCCGTCGTCGGGAGCTCGCTCGTGGCCATGATTGCCGATGCGGCGTCGGTTCCTGACCTCGAGTCCCGCGTAACCGAGTACGTGCGATGGCTGACGGGACGAGCGTGAGCGGCGACGTGGAGGCGCGTGAAGAGATCGAAGCCTTGCGGCGGCGGATCGACGAGCTCGACGAGCGCCTCGTACGCCTTCTGAACGACCGGGCGGGCTGCGCGCTCGAAATCGGCCGGATCAAACAGGCGCTCGGCCTCGAGATCTATCAACCGGAGCGCGAGCGGGAAGTGCTGCAGCACGTGCGCGAGACAAATATCGGGCCGCTGGATGCGCAGGCCATCGTGCGGCTGTTCGAACGCATCATCGACGAAGCGCGGCGATTGGAGAGGACGGCACATGGTAGTAGTGATGGAAGAGCGGGCGACTGAAGATCAGATTCAGGATGTGATCGCGCACCTCGTCGAGCAGGGGTTTGACGTGCACCGCTCGACCGGCGCGCTTCGAACCGTGATCGGCGCCGTCGGCGGGAACCGGCAGGCTGACCCGCGCCTCATCGAAGTTCTCGACGGCGTCCACGAGGTGTTGCGGATCACCGAGCCTTACAAGCTCGCGAGCCGCACGTTCAAACCGGACAACACGGTCATAACCGTCGGCGACGCGCGAATAGGGGGTGACGAAGTGATCGTCATCGCCGGCCCCTGTTCAGCGGAGAGCGAAGAGCAGGTCGAGACGACGGCGGCCGCGGTCAAGCGGGCGGGCGCAAAGATACTCCGCGGCGGCGCGTTCAAGCCGCGCAGTTCACCGTACAGCTTCCAGGGTCTCGGCGAGACTGGCCTCAAGATGCTGCGATCGGCGGCCGATCGCCATGGCCTGACGCTCGTCTCGGAAGTCATGGATCTCAGCCAGATCGAGCTCATCGAGCGCTACGTCGATATCCTGCAGGTGGGCGCGCGGAACATGCAGAACTTCACGCTGCTGCGCGAGCTGGGACGGGTTCGGAAGCCCGTGCTGCTCAAACGCGGTATTTCCGCGACGATCGAGGAATGGCTCCTGTCCGCCGAGTACGTTCTCGCGGGCGGCAACATGGAGGTCATGCTGTGCGAGCGCGGAATACGAACATTCGAGAGCTACACGCGTAACACGCTCGACATCTCCGCGATCCCGGTCGTGCAGAAGCTGAGCCACCTGCCGGTGCTGGTCGATCCGAGCCACGCGACCGGACGCCGCGACAAGGTCGCGCCGGTCGCGCGAGCAGCGGTTGCCGCCGGCGCGGACGGTCTCCTCATCGAAGTGCATTGCGATCCGGATCACGCCAAGAGCGACGGCGCCCAGTCCTTGTTCCCCTCGCAGTTCGACCGGCTGATGGCCGAGCTCCGGATCATCGCTCCGGCCATCGGGCGCAGCATCTGCCTCGAGCCAGCCGTGCGTCGCGGCTGGGGAGTTTCGTGAGCCATGAGTAAGAGCCTGCCCGTCGTGCAGCCGGGCCGGGCCGGGCAGACGCCCATCTTCGAAAAGATTGGCATTGTCGGCCTCGGGCTGATGGGCGGCTCGCTCGCGCTTGCCGCCCGCGAAGTCTGGCCCTCGTCGCTCGTCGTGGGAGTTGACGAGAAGGATGTTCTCGAGCGCGGGATGGTGCGAGGCGCGATAGACGTCGGCGCCGACGATCTCGTCGTCATCGCAGAGGCCGATCTCGTCGTGCTGGCCGCTCCGGTCGCTGAGAACGTCCGTCTACTGCACATGCTCGACGAATACGTCCCGGGGGAGGCGGTCGTTACCGACCTCGGCGGCACAAAGCGCGAGATGGTTGCCGCCGCCCGCGCGCTGCCGACACGGTTCACGTTCGTAGGCGGACACCCGCTTGCGGGCGCCGCCCGGAGCGGCATCGATGCCGCGCGATCGGATCTCTTCAAGGGCCGGCCATGGCTGTTCACCCCGTCCGGTACCGTGCACGGAGGCGCGATCGAAAGACTCTTTGCGTTCGCGTCAGGCGTCGGCTCTGTGCCGAAGCTTCTGGATCCCGATGTCCACGATCGGCTGGTGGCGTTCCTCAGCCACCTGCCGCAGCTCAGCGCGAGCGCGCTGATGCGCGTGGTAGGTGACGCGGTGGGGGAGGAGGGCCTGCAGCTCTCGGGCCGCGGCCTGGCGGACACGACTCGCCTCGCCTCGAGCCCCGCGCGGATCTGGCGGGACATCTGCGCAACCAACGCCGATCACATCGGCGAAGCGCTCGATCTCCTGATCGCCGATCTGAAGGCACTGCGCGCCGATCTGACGACTGGTGACGCCCTCGAGCGGATCTTCGAGTCGGCAACCGACTGGAAGGCGAAGATCCCCTAATCACAGCGCACGACACACGAAGCACGACCTATATCGGTGATGCCGACCCGGACGTATCTCGAGCTCAAACGTGCGGAAGACCTGCGCCGCGCGGCGGCGCCGTCGGATCAGATCTCTGTGCATCACGTCGACAGCTGCGCGCCTTCGTTCTGGCGAAGGCTGTATAGCGAAGTCGGCTCGCAGTATCACTGGGTCGATCGCCTCGTCTGGTCGGACGACGATATTCGCGCGTACCTCGCGGACCCGGCGGTGTCACTGTGGATCCTGTCGGTCGATGGCGGCGTGGCAGGCTACTTCGAGTTGCGCAGACATCCAGACGACTCCGTCGAGATTGCTTATTTCGGGCTGCTCCCCTCGTACGTCGGCCGTGGCCTCGGCAAATACCTGCTGAGCGAGGCGGCCGCACGCGCGTGGGAACTGCAGCCTGGCCGCGTCTGGCTCCACACGTCGACGCTCGATCATCCGGCGGCGCTGCCGAACTACCTGGCGCGCGGATTCGAAGTATTCAAGGTCGAGGAATACAGCCTCTGATGAACGCGCCGCTCTGGAGTCCGTCGCCCGATCGCATCGCAGGTGCCAACCTGACGCGCTTCATCGCGGAGGCGGAGCGCCGGTTCAATCGCCGCTTCGTCGACTACGACGCGCTGCACGCCTTCTCGATCGATCAACTGGAAGAGTTCTGGCGGCTGATGTGGGATTTCGGGAAGATCGTCGCCGAGACGCGGGGCGACCGGGTCGTGGACCATCCCGAGCGCATGCCTGGGCCCCGGTTCTTCCCCGACGCCCGGCTGAACTTCGCGGAGAACGTGCTGCGCGGTCCGGACGATCGGCTCGCATTGTTATTCCAGGGCGAGGATCGCGTGCGGCGCACGATGACGCTCGGTGAGCTGCGAGCCGGCGTGGCCCGAACGGCGGGCGCCTTGCGAGCCGCGGGCGTGACGGCGGGCGATCGCGTGGCCGGCTACATCCCGAACATGCCCGAGGCGATCGTCGCCGCGCTCGCCGCCGCAGCGATCGGCGCCATCTGGTCCTCTTCGTCACCCGACTTCGGCGTGCAGGGTGTGCTCGACCGGTTCGGTCAGATCGAGCCGAAGGTGTTGTTCAGCGCCGATGGATACTTCTACGGCGGCAAGCCGCACGACACTCTCGAAAAGCTCGAGGAGATCGCCGGCCGGCTGCCGACGGTCGAACATGTCGTCGTCATCCCGTACGTCAGCGATCGCCCGACCATCGAGCGCATACCTCACGCGAGCCTCTGGCCGGCCTTCCAGGCCGGCCATGAAGGGTCTGCGCTCCAGTTCACGCCGCTTCCGTTCAACCACCCGCTGTACATCCTCTATTCCTCTGGCACGACGGGCGTCCCGAAGTGCATCGTTCATGGCGCCGGCGGCACGCTGATTCAGCATCTGAAGGAGCACCAGCTTCACTGCGATATCCGGCCCGGGGACCGCGTCTTCTATTTCTCGACGTGCGGTTGGATGATGTGGAACTGGCTCGTGTCGGTCCTCGCATCGGACGCGACCCTCATCCTGTACGACGGGTCGCCGTTCCTTCACGACGGGCGGGTGCTTTTCGATCTCGCCGACGAGACTGGAATGACGCTCTTCGGAACGTCGGCGAAGTTCATCGATGCCGCCCACAAGGCGGGGCTGGAGCCAATCCGCACGCATCGCCTCGACACCGTCCGCACGATGACGTCGACGGGCTCTCCGCTCGCGCCCGAAAGCTTCGACTTCGTCTACCGCAGCGTCAAGAAAGACATCCACCTGGCATCGATTTCCGGCGGCACGGACATCATCAGCTGCTTCGCCGGCGGCAACCCGATTGGTCCCGTCTGGCGCGGCGAGCTCCAAGTCCGCGCGCTCGGGATGGCCGTCGACGTGTTCGACGATGCGGGAAAGCCCGTGCGAGGAACGAAAGGGGAGCTGGTCTGCACGAAGCCGTTTCCTTCCATGCCGGTCGGGTTCTGGAACGATCCGGATGGCCGGAAGTACCGCGCCGCGTACTTCGAGAAGTTCCCCGGCGTCTGGTGGCACGGCGACTACGTGGAGCTCACCGAGCATGGCGGCATGATCATCTACGGGCGCTCGGACGCCGTGCTCAATCCTGGCGGCGTCAGAATCGGGACGGCCGAGATCTACCGTCAGGTCGAACAACTGGAGGAGGTCGTCGAAAGCCTCGTCATCGGACAACGCTGGGACAATGACGAACGCGTCGTGCTCTTCGTCCGCCTGCGCGACGGAGTCACGCTGGACGAGCGGCTGGCGGCTCGAATCAAGGACCATATCCGGCGCAACACCTCGCCCAGGCACGTCCCCGCGCGGGTCGTGCAGGTGACCGAGATTCCGCGCACCCGAAGCGGCAAGATCGTCGAGCTGGCCGTCCGTGACGTCGTGCACAATCGTGACGTCAAGAACCGCGAGGCGCTCGCCAACCCGGAGGCGCTGGAGCAGTTCCGTAATCGCGTGGAACTCCAGCAGTGAACATGAGCTGCGATCTCGAACATGATCTGCATCCGCCGGTCCGCGGCTGAGGCGCTGCTCGCGCATGCGCGGGCGGAGGCGCCGCGCGAATGCTGCGGCCTCCTGATAGGGCAGCCCGGGCTGATCGAGAAAGCGCAGCCGGCGACGAACATACGGGCGAGCGAGACGACCTACCTCATCGATCCCGCGGAGCATTTCGCGGCGATCCGCGCGACTCGAGGAACTACCGAGGACGTCATCGGCGCGTATCATTCGCATCCGCGTTCGACGGCCCTGCCGTCGCCGACGGATCTCGCAGAGAGTGTCGGCGCCGGTTTCCTCTACGTCATCGCCGCGCCGGCGGCGCGAGGCGGCTGGCGGCTCGGCGCCTTCTACCTCGACCAAGGGAACTTCATCGAGCTGACGCTCGTCCCTGTTGCGTAACTGGAGACCTGTGCGCCCGGCGATTGCCCCCCGGCTTGCCCGCCGACGCGCCTGCGGAGGCGGGCTATCGTTGGCGCTGTTCCTCCTGGCTGTGCCGCTCTGTACGCCGGTGCGTGCGCAGACCGAGGCGGCGCAGCCGGCGGCGCCCGCCCCGACACTGCGCAGCCTCGCGCTCGAAGGCGTCACGGTTTTCACTCCCGCCGAAATCCGCCGCTGGCTCGACCTGACTGAAGGCAGTCCACTACCCGCCTCTGTCGAGACCGTTCGCGAGAAGCTCGAACGGCGCTATCACCGCGAAGGCTACGAGAGAGCAACCGTCACCGCCGCGTTCGATGAATCCGATGGACGGTTGCGCCTTACCGTGGACGAAGGCCGAATCGAGGTGATCGTTGTCGAAGGCGGCGAGGGCCGGTGGCGCGACGACCTGATCTCGAATCTCGACGTCCACCCGGGCGACATTTACAACGCGCACGTCGTTTCCCGATCGGTCGGACGTGTGCTCGAGCCGTCACGCGGCGCCATCATCTACCGCGGGTCGGACCTCGTCGATCGCGGCGGCCGGCGCGTGCTCGTCGTGCAGCTGGACGACCGGCGCGCGCGTTTCAGGTTCGAGTTTGGCACCGATCAACGGGAGGACTGGTACAGCCCGGTCGACGGCTTCGCCCCGGCGGCGGGGTTCGACCTCACGATCTTCGACCGCGCGCGCTTTCACCACACCTACGTCCGCAGTTTTATCAGCTACAAATTCGCACGCGAGCGTTCCGGCTACTCCGTCGGCTTCGAGCGCCCGATCGTTGGGTCCTGGAACGGCCCGCGCTTGTCGGTCGGCGCCGAAGTGCACGAGCTCACGGGCACCGACGATGCGTGGCGCTTGTCGAACCTCGAGCAAAGCGTTGTCGCGCTGACGTTCGCCAACACGTTTCGCGACTACCACGATCGTCAGGGTTTCCAGGTGCACGGCGCGTTCCGGCTCAACCCCGCACAAGAGATCGTCGCCGCCTGGCAGGACGACGACCATCGACCGCTGGAGAACGTCGAGGACTACAGCTTCTTTCGAGACGACGAGCCGTTCCGGCCGAACCAGCAGGCGGCGCCGGGGAACCTCCGCGCGTTGGTGCTGAGCTACGTCCTCGACACGCGGGGCCTCGAGGAGGAGACCCTCAAGCAGACGTTCGAGCGGCACCTCTTTACGTCGCTGTTCGGGACGCGCGGCACTACGGAACCGGGCGTTCGCGTCGAATGGATCTCGGAGCTGGCGCCCGACGGCTTCGGCGGCGATTTCGACTTCACCCGCCACGGGCTCAACGCCCGCGGCTACTTCCGGCCGGGCGGACCGCACGGCTTCCGGCTGCGCGGGATGGTCGGCTCGTCGAGCGGCGAGCTGCCCCCGCAGCGGCAGTTCGCGCTCGGCGGCATCGGGTCGGTGCACGGCTATTCCTTCAAGGAGGCGGCCGGCGAAGGGATGGTCCTCTTCAACGCCGAGTACCGGCTGGGATCCCAGGGGCCGAACGGCGCGCGGCTCCTCGCATTCTTCGACGCCGGTCGCGTCTGGGACTCGATCGCCAGTACGTCGCCTGAAGCCGACGCGGACGACGACTGGCTGAAGGGCATCGGCGGCGGTTTCGAGATTGGGCTCTTCAGGGTCGAGTTCGGCTGGCGTCTCGACGACATTCCCAAGTCACTGCAGGTGCTGGTGCGATTTGGGCCGACGTTCTAGCCTTTTCTGCGGGCTGATCGTCCTCCTCGCGGATGCGGGCGCGGCCGCAATGGGCGGCAGGGTCGCCGAGCTGCGCGCGGACCGCGGCGTCGTCCGCGCGGCGCTCGAGCTCAAGGACGCGTTTCCGGCGAACCTTCGATCGGCGCTCGATGACGGCGCCACGCTGCACCTGCGCGTCGAAGCGTCGCTCTGGGAAGATCGTACCTGGGATCGACTCGTCCGCCCCGCCGTCGTGGCTGCCTTTCGCCTGTCGAAGCAGAAGGAATCGCGATCCGTTTCAATCGCCGACGTCAGCGGTGGTCTGACGACGTATCCGGATTACCCCGACCCGCTGGTCATCCGCGTCGAGGTGGCGCCTGCCGATCGGATCCAGGACATGGCGCGGTACTACGTTGACGCGATCGTCGTCCTGGGAACGCTGGCGGATGGGGAGCTGGCAGACGCGGGCACGGCCGTGTTCGGAAAGGATGATGGCAGCGTCGGGTTGAAGAGCGCCGGCCGCTTCGTGCTCAACACCGTACTGAGGATTACCGATTACATGCAGAGCGTCACGACCTCGATCCGCAGCGATCGGGTCTCCGGACGGGAGATCAAAACCCGATAGTGTCGCGGAGCCCCGGCCGGATCTTCAGCTGCGTCGTGGCGTGTCCGACGATCCGGTCCCGCTGCTTGAGACGGAACTGCACGCGGTAGTCACTGGCGAACGTGTAGCGGTGCTGCGCGACGTAGCGCCGCTTGATCTGGCTTTTCCCGGCCTCGTATGGCTCGCAGTCGATCGACGATTGATCCTTCGTGCCGTCGTCCCAATCCCACTCGACCGAAGGGCAGTACAGATCCTGGTGATCGTCCGGTCCGCCGCGGATCTCGGCGACAAAGAAGATATTGGCTGGCGAAAATGTGATCGCCGGAGTGGCTTTCACGCTGACGTTGGGCTTCTCGGTCTTTGCTTGAGCTCCGCCGGGGGTGGCGCCGGCAAGCGGCGCGGCGAGCATGACGAGTACGACTATCGGACAGGTGGACTTGCCGGGTATCATTGTCGTCTCATTTGTATCGTTGGGGCGGTTTCTAGAGCCATTGTAACAGGAT
>DATAFJ010000150.1:0-4293 GCA_036257535.1 Vicinamibacterales bacterium
CTCGCCGGCCTCGGCGCTGTGATCGGTCTCGCCGGCGCCGCAGCAGGCACGCGCCTCGTGCGCGGAATGCTGTTCGAAGTCGATCCGCTGGACCCGCTCACGCTCACCGGTGCCGCGCTGGCGCTGATAGTTGTCGCGGCGGTGGCGGCGTACGGACCCGCCCGGCGCGCGACGCATCTCGACCCTGCGCAGATGCTGCGGAATTGACTGACATGGCGAAGAGGCGTCGCATATCGACGCGACGAGTGGCGCCGTCGCGCAACAGGAGCCGGGGCGCCAGACGCCGACCCGCCCGCGCAGCCGGCGCCGCCGAGACGCTCCAGGTCACGTTCGACCTGCGTGACGTCTCGAATCGCCGGATCCGCGACGCGGAGACGTTTTTCACGTTCCGCCGGCTGTCCGACCATCGGCAGATCGGCGACCAGCTGCAGCTCGAGCTCACGGGCTCGCCGCCGGTCTTCAATCTTCCCACCGCAACGGGCGAGGTGGTCGTCTGTGAAATCGACCCGAAGCGCTTCCGCTTCGTGCACTCGCCAGTGTTCTTCAGATCGCCCGGCCCGCCAATCACGAAGCACAGTCAACTGTTTCGCGAGCCGAAGGAGTGGACGCCGCGCTTCACGCGCTGGAACGACCTGCCGTCCGCGTTCGACGGCTTCAAACGCGTGCTCGCCGTGTCGCCGAATGTCACCCTGTTCAACGACGTCAACCCGATCGCCGACCTTCTCGTGCAGGGCGCATACGACGGCATGGCGGGCGAGCCGGTCCTTCTCGCCAAGACGGCGCTCCTGAACTCACATTTCCGGCTGAACACGACGATCGAGCCAGTGGCGGCCGACCGGAGCTGGTTCTCCTTCGTCCTGCAGATCATCGCGATCGGCCGCGAGCGATTCCTCGCATTCGTCGAGCCTGAGATCGAAGCGCTCGTTCGTCAGATCCACACGCACATCGAGGAGTTCCGCGCGGACTACGAACGCTCTCCGGCCGAAAACCATCGGGGCAACGTTCCTGCCTCCCTGCAGGGCCGCATCACGGGCATGATCAGCATCAAGTCGACCCACCGCAAAGGCAACTTCCAGCTCACGCTGACGCACCTCTCGCGGCCGGACGAAGTGCTCCTCGACGCCGACATCGACGAGAACGGCGACCTGCTCGGTCACTTCCTTGATCTTTTCAAACACAAGATTACGGGCGGCACGCATCCACACGACGTCCACGAGCTGCTCGTGCTTCAGGAGGGACAGACGGCAGGGTTCGATCTCGGATACCGCCTGGTGTGAAGGCCAGGGAAAGCGCCCGAGAGGGCGGCCAGGCAGCCCCGGGCGGCCATCATCTATATATAGCGCTCAGGAGGCGGCCTGCCCGCGCCGGGCGGCGGGGACCTTCGCGGTGAGGTCCACTTCAGCCAGCGGCGATTCTGCCGGGCCCGCGAGGACGTCGCCATTCGGCGCGAAGCGGGAGCCGTGACATGGGCAATCCCACGTGCGGTCCGCGCCGTTCCAGGCAACGAGACAGCCCATGTGCGTACAGACCGCCGATCGAAGGGTGACGACCCCTTGCGGATCCCGATACGCCGCGACCTGGTCGCCGTTCAAGTCGACGATCCGCCCTTCGCCGCGCGGGACGGCTCGCAGCGACTTCTCCGATGCAGCGAATCGATCCCGGATCAGGTAGTAGAGATAGTCCTTGTTCTCTTTCAGGTAGTCCCACGTGCCGCCGCGTAGCGTCTTCCGATGCACGTCGAAGAGCTCGCGCCACGGGTTCGATCGGCCCAGCGCCGCGTCGCGCGCCATCATGGCGGCCAGCGTGCCGAACGTCATGCCGTTGCCGGAGAACCCCGTTGCGACGAACTGGCGCGGCGACGTCTCCCCGATGTACGGCAGCCCGTCGTTGGTCTCGATCACCTGTCCGGACCAGCGATGGGTAACGTCTACGCTCGGAATGAGGTGCTTGAGCGTCGCCTCCAGCGATTCGAAGCAGGCGGATGTGTCCGCAACCTGCCCGGTCTTGTGATCTTCGCCGCCGAAAATGACGTAATCGAACTCCCGCCGCGGATCGACACGCAGATAGTGATACGGATCCGCCGTGTCCCAGAAGCTGGCTTCCGGAACCGCTGCGCTCTTGACCGTCCCGCCAATCGCGTAGCTCGAATACAGCGCGAGCTTTGTCTGGAGCAGTGACGCGCTCACGGCGTTCGTCTTTCCCATCAGCGGCGTGTGCGTGGCGACGACGACGTAGTCGCAGCGGATGGTGTGCGAACCGGCTCTCACACGAAGCGGCCCGTCCTCCACTGCCTCCACCGTCGTCTGTTCGAAGATATGGCTGCCGTCGCCCGGGATCGAACTCACCAGCCCCGCGAGGTATCGCAGCGGGTGAAAGAGGGCCTGTGAATCAAACCTGATTCCGGGGCGGTTCACGAACGGCACGCGTTCGATGGACGTCGCGCCGAAACCGAGCTCGCGCGCGAGCTCCGCCTCGTGCCGCATCGCCGTCCGCTCGCGGTGTCCGTTCTCGCCGTCAATCGGTTCGTGCAGATACCCGGGGACCGAGCGGTAGTCGCAGTCGATCCCCTCGGCGGCGATGTTGGCTTCGATCTGTTCGATGGCGACGCGGCCGGCGTCCCAGACGGCGCGTGCGCGATCGCGGCCGAAGACCCTGTCGAGCTCGGACAAGCGGAGATCCGTGACGTATGTGAGGTGAGCCGTCGTGTAGCCCGTGTCGCCCATCCCCACGCGTTTGCGCTCGACGAGCGCCACTCGCAGCCCCGCAGATTTGATGAGGTAAGCCGCGGTGACTCCGGTGATGCCGGCGCCAACGATCACGACATCGACTGTCAGGTCCTGCGTCAGCGCAGGAAACTGCGGCAGAGCCGCCGATGTCATCCAGTAGGGTTCTGTCGCGATTGGCTTCACGTTTTCCCTCTACGGGAGCTCTGGAGCAAGACATCGGCCACCAGACTCTACCTGAGCCGCGGATCACGCCGATCAAAACAAGCCACGGATTCCTTCGTGATCCGCGGAATCCCCGGCTACGCGGCTGCCGCGCGTTCCAGCTCCGCGATGTTGATCTTCTTCATCCGGAGCATCGCCTCCATCGCGCGCTGGGCCTTCGGGGACTCGTGGTTCTCGAACAGCTTCGTGAGCGCTGTAGGAACGACCTGCCACGAGAGGCCGTATTTGTCCTTCAGCCAGCCGCACTGCTGCGCGGACGGATCGCCCCCTTGTGACAGCTTCTCCCAGTAGTAGTCAATCTCCTCCTGGCTGTCGCAGTACACCTGGAGCGAAATCGCTTCGGTGAACTTGAACACCGGTCCGCCGTTGAGTGCGGTCAACATCTGTCCGTCGAGTTCGAATTCGACGATCATGACGGAGCCCGGAGGCCGATGGTGCGCTTCCTGGCCGGCCCTGGGGTATCGCGTAATCCTGCCGATCCTTGATTCCTGAATACCGACACGTAGAACTTCGCGGCGTCTTCAGCCTGGTCGTCGAACCAGAGGCACGGGGATAGGCGCTGCTTCACTGGCATCAGCTTTCTCCTTGCCGATCTCATCGCGATCGATCGGCACCGGCGCCTATCTCGTCGTACGAGCCACAACGTGTCAAGCACGGCAGCTCAGCGTGTTGGTGATGTTTTGAGTTCTGTGAGGGCTTTCAGCGCTGAGATCCATGCGGCCAGGACCAGCGCGTGTCGAACGTAGTTGAGGGTCGACCACTGGGTGGCTCGCGCAACCGCTTCGGCTGAGTCCGGCGTCTGCATCAAGCCAATCATCGTCGGAATGAAGTACGCAAAGGTCAGCAACCTGTCCAGGAGCGCGAGGAGTGCGGCGCTCATCCACCACCGGCGCAACGGCGCCGCGGCGCGCCAGGCGGCCCAGAGATTCGCAAGCACGAGGAGCGTCAGCGGCCCCGTCGTTACGAACGCCCAGAAGCGCACTCCCGTGGCGTCGAGGAGCGCGGCTTCGGCATTCCAGTGCAACGACCCATCGGGAGATGTTATGAGCCACGTCGGCAGGACGATTCGGTGTTCGTACAGGCCGGCGCCAAACGCAACGCCGAGGTTCAACACGAACAGCCACAACAGGACCGTCGCGAGCCGGGGTGTCATCAGCATCGTGGATCTTACTCGTTCGGCGAGATTGATTGATTGGTCACCCGGCCGCGCGTGAGCGCTGGTAGAAGCGGCGGACTTTGGCGCGATTGCCGCAGCCGCGCATCGTGCACCACCGGCGGCGTCCCGTGCGGCTCGTGTCCAGGAAGAGCCAGCCGCATCCTTCGCCCGCGCACTCGCCGATCTGCG
>DATAFJ010000151.1:0-4497 GCA_036257535.1 Vicinamibacterales bacterium
CTCGCCGGCCTCGGCGCTGTGATCGGTCTCGCCGGCGCCGCAGCAGGCACGCGCCTCGTGCGCGGAATGCTGTTCGAAGTCGATCCGCTGGACCCGCTCACGCTCACCGGTGCCGCGCTGGCGCTGATAGTTGTCGCGGCGCTGGCGGCGTACGGACCCGCCCGGCGCGCGACGCATCTCAACCCTGCACAGATGCTGCGGAATTGACTGATATGGCGAAGAGGCGTCGCGTTTCGACGCGACGGTTGGCGCCGTCGCGCAACAGGAGCCGGGCCGCCAGGCTCCGACCCGCCCGCGCAGCCGCCGCCGCCGAGACCCTCCAGGTCACGTTCGACCTGCGTGACGTCTCGAACCGGCGGATCCGCGACGCGGAGACGTTTTTCACGTTCCGCCGGCTGTCCGACCATCGGCAGATCGGCGACCAGCTGCAGCTCGAGCTCACGGGCCCGCCGCCGGTCTTCGATCTTCCCACCGCGACGGGCGAAGTGGTCGTCTGTGAAATCGATCCGAGGCGCTTCCGCTTCGTGCACTCGCCGGTGTTCTTCAGATCGCCCGGCCCGCCAATCACGAAGCACAGTCAACTGTTTCGCGAGCCGAAGGCGTGGACGCCGCGCTTCACCCGCTGGAACGACCTGCCGGCCGCGTTCGACGGCTTCAAACGCGTGCTCGCCGTGTCGCCGAATGTCACCCTGTTCAACGACGTCAACCCGATCGCCGACCTTCTCGTGGGGGACGCATACGACGGCATGGAGGGCGAACAAGTCGTCCTCGCCAAGACGGCGCTCCTGAACTCACATTTCCGGCTGAATACGACGATCGAGCCGGTGGCGGCCGACCGGAGCTGGTTCTCCTTCGTCCTGCAGATCATCGCGATCGGCCGCGAGCGATTCCTCGCATTCGTCGAGCCTGAGATGGAAGCGCTCGTCCGTCAGATCCACACCCACATCGACGAGTTCCGCGCCGACTACGAACGCTCTCCGACCGAAAACCATCGCGGCAACGTTCCTGCCGTGCTGCAGAGCCGCATCACGACCATGATCAGCATCAAGTCGACGCACCGCACAGGCAACTTCCAGCTCACGCTGACGCACCTCTCGCGGCCGGACGAAGTGCTCCTCGACGCCGACATCGACGAGAACGGCGACCTGCTCGGTCACTTTCTCGATCTTTTCAAGCACAAGGTCACTGGAGGTACGCATCCGCACGACGTCCACGAGCTGCTCGTGCTTCAGGAAGGACAAACGGCAGGGTTCGATCTGGGATACCGTCTCGTGTGAAAGCGACGACGCGGCAGGGAGGCTGCGCCTCGCGTCGTTCCACTCCCCGGGCGGCCATCATCTATATATGTGTCGTCTATATCTGTGTCGTCAGGACACCTGCCCGCGCCGGGAGACGGGCACCTTCGCGGTGAGGTCCACTTCAGCCAGCGGGGACTGCGCCGGGCCCGCGAGGACGTCGCCAGTCGGTGCGAAGCGGGAGCCGTGACATGGGCAATCCCACGTGCGCTCCGCGCCGTTCCAGGCAACGAGACAGCCCATGTGCGTACAAACCGCCGATCGGAGGGTGACGACCCCTTGCGGATCTCGATACGCCGCGACCTGTTCGCCGTTCAACTCGACGATCCGCCCTTCGCCGCGCGAGACGGATCGCAGCGACTTCTCCGATGCAGCGAATCGATCCCGGATCAGGTAGTAGAGATAGTCCTTGTTCTCGTTCAGGTAGTCCCACGTGCCGCCGCGTAGCTTCTTCCGATCCACGTCGAAGAGCTCGCGCCACGGATTCGATCGGCCGAGCGCCGCGTCGCGCGCCATCATCGCGGCCAGCGTGCCGAACGTCATGCCGTTGCCGGAGAAACCGGTCGCGACGAACTGGCGCGGCGACGTCTCCCCGATGTACGGAAGCCCGTCATTGGTTTCGATCACCTGGCCGGACCAGCGATGCGTCACCTCGACATCCGGAACGAGATGCTTCAGCGTCCCCTCGAGCGATTCGAAGCAGGCGGACGTGTCCGCAACCTGACCGGTCTTGTGATCTTCGCCGCCGAAGATGAGGTAATCGAATTCCCGCTGCCGATCGACGCGCAGGTAGTGATACGGATCTGCCGTGTCCCAGAAGCTGGCTTCCGGCACCGCTCCGCTCTCGACCTTCCCGCCAATCACGTAGCTCGAATACAGCGCGAGCTTGGTCTGGAGCAGTGACGCGCTCACGGCGTTCGTCTTTCCCATCAGCGGCGTGTGCGTGGCGACGACGACGTAGTCGCAGCGGATGGTGTGCGAACCGGCTTTCACGCGAAGCGGCCCGTCCTCCACTTCCTCCACCGTCGTCTGTTCGAAGACATGGCTGCCGTCGCCGGGGATCGAACTCACGAGTCCCGCGAGGTATCGCAACGGGTGAAAGAGAGCCTGAGAATCGAACCTGACCCCAGCGCGGTTCACGAACGGCACGCGTTCGATGTACGTCGCGCCGAACCCGAGCTCGCGCGCGAGTTCCGCGTCCTGCCGCAGCGCCGTCCGCTCGCGATGTCCGTTCTCGCCGTCAATCGGTTCGTGCAGATACCCGGGGACCGAGCGGTAGTCGCAGTCGATCCCCTCGGCGGCGATGTTGGCTTCGATCTGTTCGATGGCGACGCGGCCGGCGTCCCAGACAGCGCGGCCGCGATCGCGGCCGAACACCCTGTCGAGCTCGGACAAGCGGAGATCCGTGACGTATGTGAGGTGAGCGGTCGTGTAGCCCGTGTCGCCCATCCCCACGCCTTTGCGCTCGACGAGCGCCACCCGCAGCCCCGCAGATTTGATGAGGTAAGCGGCGGTGACTCCGGTGATGCCAGCGCCAACGACCACGACATCGACTGTCAGGTCCTGGGTCAGCGCAGGAAACTGCGGCACCGCCGCCGATGTCGTCCAGTAGGATTCTGTCGCGATTGGCTTCACGTTTTCCCTCTATGAGAGCTCTGGAGCAAGACATCGGCCACAAGGTTCTACCTGAGCCGCGGATTACTCGGATCAAAACGAACCAACGCATTTCGCGGATTAACACGGATGGGAACCGCAGATTAACGCAGGACACCCGCCGGATCGCGCCGCAGGCGCGATCCGGTTGGAACGACCTGCCACGAGACGCCGCCCTTGTCCTTCAGCCAGCCGCACTGCTGCGCCTTCCCCGCCCTGCGACAGCTTCTCCCATTAGTAGTCAATCTCCTCCTGCGTGTCATTCTCCTTGTTTTCGTTTTTTGTCCGATCGAACGGTCTCTATCGTTTCGATACCGCTGCAAGAGCGACCACCGAGTTCGACGCGAACCTCGACCGACGCTCGCCGCAACGGTTGACGTGGGTTTCAGCACAGAGCTTGCACGAACGCGTGTGGAGGCAGTGATGGCGAAGTACGGACGATCCGCATCGAAGAACGTTGAGTCCGCGATGCGCCGCAGGAAGCGCGGGTCGCTCAAAAGCGGGTCCGGACGCAAAGTGAAAAGCCGGAAGCAGGCGATTGCCATCGGTCTGAACGAAGCCCGGCGGAAGGGCGCCAAGGTCCCGAGCCGGGGACGACGATCCAGACGGCCCGGGGGAAAGAAGAAGTAGCCATCAGGTCAGCCGTTGGAGGATCAATGACCACGACAGAACGCGCTGGTGTGGTGTTGTCGGCCCTCGGTGGAGGGATGCTCCTGGCGCGCGCCTGGCGATCCAGGCGCGCGATTGATTTCGCGGGGAAGACGGTCGTGATCACGGGAGGATCCCGCGGGCTTGGTCTGGTCATCGCGCGCGGATGGACGTGCTGGATCGTGGCGCGGACGTGAAGACATACGTCTGTGACGTTCGCGATCGCAGCGCGGTCGAGAGCACGATCGAGCGCATCGTGGCGGACCACGGCGGGCATCATCGAGGTCGGGCCGCTCGAGCACATGACGATCGCCGATTTCGAGAACGCCGTGGCGACGGCAGGCCGCATCGTCAATATCTCGTCGATCGGCGGCAAAATCGCGGTCCCTCATCTGCTCCCGTACTCCGCGAGCAAGTTCGCGCTGACCGGGCTCTCGGAGGGCTTGCACGCGGAGCTCGCGCGCGCGGGGATTCGCGTGACGACGGTCTGTCCGGGCTTGATGAGGACAGGATCGACCTACAACGCGTGGTTCAAGGGACGCCACCGCCGCGAATTCGCCTGGTTCTACATCGCCGATTCGATTCCGGGACTGTCGATGACGCGCGGCGCGCGGCGCGCGGCGCCGGAAGGCGGAGATGAGGCGCGTCGGGGCTGGCAGAGTGTTTCACCGCTGATTCCGTCCGCGATCACAACGCTCGCGGATCGGGCGAGCACTGAAAACAACGAGCTGCCGGCCGGCGAGGCGCTTCCGTCACCCGACCGCGCGTGAGCGCTGGTAGAAGCGGCGGACTTTGGCGCGATTGCCGCAGCCGCGCATCGTGCACCACCGGCGGCGTCCCGTGCGGCTCGTGTCCAGGAAGAGCCAGCCGCATCCTTCGCCCGCGCACTCGCCGATCTGCG
>DATAFJ010000153.1:0-3644 GCA_036257535.1 Vicinamibacterales bacterium
CTCGCGGCCGCGCGCTTCGCCGGCCAGCCGGCCGACCTGAAGCAGATCGCGGCGGATGCCGAAGTGGATGCCATCGTGAGCGGCACGTTGCTCTCGTCGGGGGATCGGATTCGCGTCAGCGCGCAGCTCGTCGAGGCGCCGAGCGGAACCGTCATGTGCTCGGAGACGGCGGAAATCACGCTCGGCGACATCTTCCAGCTGCAGGACGAGCTCGTGCGCCGGATCGTCGAGGCGCTGAAGGTGCCCCTCACCTCGCGCGATCACCGTGCGCTCGGCCACGACGTGCCCGCGAGCCCCGAAGCCTACGAGCTGTACCTGCGCGCGAACAAGCTGGCCACCGAGGCGGAGCACTGGACGATCGCCCGTGATCTGTACTTGCAGTGCGTCGAGCGCGATCCGGGATATGCGCCGGCATGGGCGCGGCTGGGCCGCATCCACCGGGTGCTGGCGAAATTCGGCCTGGTGCCGGATACCGAGGGCGAGCGGCGGCTTGCCGACGAGGCATTCAGGCGGGCGCTCGAGTTGAATCCGGACCTGTCGGTCGCGCACTTCCTCTACACGGCGCTCGAAGTCGATGACGGCCGCGCCGAGGCCTCGATGGTCCGCCTCCTGAACCGGCTCAAGGAGCGGTCGGAGGATCCCGAGCTGCTGGCGGGGCTCGTGCTTGCGTGCCGCTACTGCGGCCTTCTCGAAGCGTCCGTGGCGGCGCACGAGGAAGCGGTACGGATCGACCCGTCGATCCGCACGAGCGTCGCGCACTCCTTCTACCTGCTCGGCGACTACGAGCGCGCGATCGCGACCGACGACGAGGAGACACGGTACCTGACATTCATGTCGCTGCTGCATCTCGGGCGTCATGAGGAGGCGACAGCCCTGTCGGAAACCTCGCTGAGCCGGTCCCGCAAATCCGGGCTCCTGCAGATCGTCCGTCTCATCCTGGCGGTGCAGACCGGAGACCGCGTCCTCGCGGCCGAAGCGGCCAGGAAGTCTCTCGCCCTCAGCAACGTCTTCACGGATCCGGAGGGGTTCTATTACTGGGGCCTGTCGCTGGCCGCCGTGGGCGAGCACGCGTTCGCCCTGGACATGTTCGGCCGGGCGATCAGCAAGGGGTTCTCGTGCGATCGGGCCCTCGTCATCGAGCCGTGGCTCGACTCGATCCGGGCCGACCCCGAGTTCATCCGGCTGCTTCGCATCGCGGAGGAGCGGCGCCGGCAGTCCGCGGCCGCTTTCGCGTCGGCCGGCGGCGACAGGCTGCTCCCGATCAGCGCACCCGCGCAAGCGCGGTGAGAATCTTCGTCCAGCCTTCCTCGGTCCGCTCCGCGTAGTCCGCCCACTTCGGGTCCAGCTCGTGGGTGAGCGTGAGGTCCGCTCCGCCGGGCGCAGGCGCGATCTCGATGATGACGCGGCTCGTGTCGGGAAGGTTCTCCCGTACCGCCCACGTGAAGACGAGCCGGCGCGGGCGATCGATTTCCAGGTACTCGCCGACGTGATCGATCTCCTTGCCATTTCGCCGGATGAGGAACGAGAACGAGCCGCCGACGCGGGGATCGATGGACATGCGGACGACCTCTTCGTCGGGCGCGGCATGCCCGAACATCCAGGCGCCGATCACCTCGCGATCGAGCCAGGCATCGAACACCTGTTCAGGTGGAGAGGCGAAGCGGTGCGAGACGCGGACCTTCGTCGTTTCTCAACCTTACCGCACGCCGACCCGGCGTCGCCACTCCGATTGAAAAGCGTTGGGCTGGACGTGAAACTCGAGCAGCGCCTCGTCCACGGCGCTGCCGTTGCCGATCATCTGCAGGAAGCGTCCGATGTTGGTCCCGAGCTGCGCGCACAGGATCTCCGCCGCGATCGCGCTCTCGGCGTACGCGACGAGCGCGTTCTCCTCGTCGAGCCGGCTGAACCCGCCGATCAGATCCTCGAGCGGCAGGAGCGTCGTCGCGTCGCGGATGACGGCCTGCGTCCACGAGCGGTCGCTCGATTCGAGGTATGACGCCAGTCCCTCGTTGAGCCACGCCGGCACGCCGCGGGGCGCCGCGCTCGCGACGACGGCGTGGACGAGCTCGTGCGTCACGATGCGATCGAGGGTTGCGCCTTCGATCGCGCCGCCCACCGCCACGCGGATGCGGCCGTCGTAGCGTCCAGTCGCCCAGGAGGGCGACCGCGTGATGTCCTGAAATTCGCGGTTCGTGTAGAGGATGACGGTGACGGGCTCGCCCGGATAGCTGTTCAGCGTCCTGCCGATGCGCGAGTACTCGCGCTCGAGGACGCGCGCCACGCGCTCGCCGATCGCCGCCTGCGCGCCTCCCTGATAGAAGATGCGGAAGTGCTCGAGCGGCCGCTCGAAGAAGGTCGCGTGCAGCGACGCATCGCGCTTCTCCTCTTCGGCCGCGGCCGCGCGGTCAGGATCCGAACCACCCTCGAGAGCCGCGGCCGCCGGCCGGGGCCGACGGTTGAGGATTGCCGTCACCGACGCGGCGGAAACGATGCCGACGAAAGCAACGATCAGGGCCTGTTTCAGCGCGCTCGGGGCGACCACGCCGGAAGCCGGGGGCAAGCCCCGTGCCCCGGCGGGGGCCGTGAAACAGGGGGATTTGCGGATGCCCCGCCTTGACGCGCTTACCACTTTGGGCCACGGATTACACGGATTACACGGATGCCACGGATACCACGGATGCCACGGATTACACGGATTACACGGACTACAGGGATTACACGGATTGCACGGATTGCACGGACTGCCAGGTCACTGGGGAATGGCGGCCGGGACCGGTCGTGGCGGGACTTTTCGCGCCACGTATCCCGCGTGCGCGAGACGTGACTGAAACAGCGCCGTCTCCGAGGCGACGAACACGAGCCGCGCCGTGATGCGCGCCACGATGAAGAGCTGCATGCCGGCGAGAGCAACCGCCAGCCGCCACCCCGAGGCGGCGGGGCTGGGCGCCGCCGCGAAATACGCGGCGAGGACTGCGGCGAACGCGATCACGTTCAGCAGGTACACGCCGGTCGTGGCGAAAGGGTGCCGCAGGATGAACCGCAGCCCCGCCACGAGCGCGCCGAACGCCGACCGGCGGTCCTCGGTAACGAGCCGGATCTTGGCGAAATCGAAGAGCAGGTTGACGGCGGCGAGCAGGACGACGTAGCTGCCGGTGGTGGCGGCGTAGATCGCGAATGCCTCCCGCTCGACGCTGACGTCGATTGTCAGCCTTCCATAGAGGGCCGTCAGCGACGGCCGCACCGAAACAACGAGCGTGGCATACATCACGAGCGCGAAGAGCCCGAGCCTGAGAAGCCTGAAGAAGAACGTGCTGCACGCGACGAGGAACTCGTACGACCCCATGCGGCTTCGCTCTTTCCCGGGGCCCCTGCCCCCGGGATCGCGCGCGTAACGCTCGACGATCCCGCCTGTGAGAAAGATCTGGATGACGAGGAAGGCGGCAACCGTTGCCGCGACGGAGGCCGGGAGTGAAATGCCATCCGCGACGTCGCTCAGGTTCCTGAGCGGCGCGGCGAAGCCGAGAATGGACGGCTCGAACGTCGACGCGGCGCCGGACGCCTCCGTGGAGAACGTCTGCCACCAGTCGTAGTTCACCGAGTCGGCTGCGCGGTCCGCCGCCAGGCT
Source organism: Vicinamibacterales bacterium (assembly GCA_036257535.1). GTDB lineage: Bacteria > Acidobacteriota > Vicinamibacteria > Vicinamibacterales > 2-12-FULL-66-21 > DATAEE01. The sequence continues at coordinate 3,626 of DATAFJ010000153.1, forward strand.
GCTGCCAAGGTGATCGTGT
>DATAFJ010000172.1:0-4473 GCA_036257535.1 Vicinamibacterales bacterium
GAATTGCGCCCGAGAACACCCACAGAAGGGTGCCTTCTGAGCCGCTTCCTCCAGCAATCGGACGGTATAGAACGATCCGATTCGTCGTGGACTTGCCGCCCTGCCATCTCGGGCCGGGGTGGCGTCGAAGGCGGGCTCTAGGAGGGCGCTGTGGTGCGAGGCGGGCGATTCGGCACGTTCAGCCCGGCACCGAGTCTCAAACCCCGAGCCGAAGTCCACGCCTACCTCGCTCCCGACGGGGACAGACCGTTGTCGGCCTGCCATGTCGGAACTTGACCGCGCCGCCATCGTAACATAGCCTGTCTATGTCATGGTCGCCGTGCCGTCTCACGATCCTATTCCTCCCGGCACACTGGAGATGTTGGTCCTCACGGCGCTCGCCCGTCGAAGCGAACTACACGGCTTTGAGATCGCCGAGGCTATCGAGCGGGCCTCCACCGACGTCCTTCGGGTCGAGGAAGGCTCGCTCTATCCGGCACTTCAGCGGATGTTGGTCAAAGGCTGGGTCGCCGGCGAGTGGAAGCGGACGGACGAGAACCGCCGCGCGAGGTACTACCGGCTGACGGCGGTAGGGCGGCGGGAGCTTGGCCGTCAGGTCGAGGCGTATGGGCGGGTAACGGGGGCGATTGTGCGCGTATTGCGGATGGCCTGACGATGTTTCGACGGCTCTGGTTTTTCGTTACGCGCTGGCGGCGCATTCAGGATCTCGACGAGGAGATGCGCCTCCACGTTGAGCTTCGCGCGGCCGCCAATCGGCGGGACGGGCTGCGCGCAGCGGAGGCCCGGCGCCAGGCGCTCCTCCGCTTCGGCAATCCGCTCAAGCTTCGGGAAGAGGCTCGAGACGTTTGGGGGTTCGCTGAACTGGAACGAGTCGGTGGAGATCTGCGGCAGGCTGTCCGCCGAGTCGTCCAGCACCCTGCCCGCACCCTCGTCGTGGTGCTGACACTCGCGCTCGGAGTCGGCGCGACGACGGCGATGTTCACGCTCGTAGACGCGATGCTCCTGAGACCGGCGCCCTGGAACACAAGCGGCCGCGTGGTGTGGATCGTCGGCTTCGAGGGCCGCTCGGCCGGGCCGCGCAACCTCTCCTACCCGGACTACCTCGGTTACCGCGATCGCGCGACGACGCTGTCGGGCGTCGCGGCCGAGGGTGGTACGGCCATGGTGATTGGCAGCCGGCAGCCCCAGCGCGTGCTGGGCGGAATCGTTTCAGGCAACTACTTCGACGTCCTCGGGCTGCACGCCCAGGTCGGCCGCACGTTTGCGCCTGATGAGGACGCGGCGCCGGGCGCCTACCCGGTGGTCGTGCTGAGCGATGGATTGTGGACCGGTCAGTTCGGCGCGGATCCTGGCGTGATCGGCACGCGCGTGGCGATCAACGGCCAGCCCTTTACCATCATCGGCGTCGCCCCGCGAGGTTTCACGGGAGCCGCGTTCGCTACGAACCCTTATCAGCTCTGGGTGCCGATGGCCATGCAGGGGGCGGCGATGCCTAGGGGCGCCGGCCGCCTGATCGATGCGAGCCAGGCCTGGCTGCTCGTCGTCGGACGGCTGCGGGACGGCGTCACGGCGGCCGAAGCAGACGCGGAGGCGCGCGTCATCGCGCGCCAAATGCATTCGCCGCGGACGCCCGCGGACCAGGAGAAGAGCGCGCGTGCGCTGCCGATGCGCGGCGGCTTGAGTCCGTGGGAGCAGGAGAGCCTGGCTCCCGTTTTCGGATTGGTCTCGATCGTTCCCGCGCTCGTGCTGCTCGTGGCGTGCGCGAACGCCGCGAATGTGCTGATGGCACACCATACGGCCCGGCGACGAGAGTTCGCCATGCGGCGGGCCGTCGGCGCATTTCGCGGCCGATTGGTGCGCCAACTGGTGGCGGAATCATTCGTACTTGCGCTACTCGCCGGCCTGGCCGGTTTTGGCGCGTCGTTCGTCCTGTCTGCGCTTATCGTGCACTTCGGCGGAGTGCCGTCCGACGTCTCGGCGCTGCTGGCGCTGGACGGCCGCGCGCTCCTCGCGGCCACGGCCGTCGCCGTCGGCGCGGTCGTGCTCTTCGGGATCGCGCCCGCGTTGACGACGACACGCTTCGATGTGGTGCCGGTGCTGAAGGATGAGGGCACGACCTCGACCGCTTCGCGCGGTTCGGGCCGGCTGCGGCGGGACTTCGTTGTCGCCCAGGTCGCGCCGCCGCTGACGCTGCTCGTCACGACGGGCCTCTTCTTCCAGAGCCTGTTGCGGGCGATGCGCGTGGATCCGGGTTTCGATCCGAATGGCCTCGCGACCGTGTCGTTCGATCTGGATCTCCAGGGCTACGCGCCCGATCGGCGCGCCGCCTTCGCCGCGCGGTTCATCGAGCGCGCGTCCGCGTTGCCAGACGTCACGTCGGTGGCCGCTGCGGACATCCTGCCGCTCGGCGGCGAGATGTACGGCGGAACCATCGTGTCTGACAATGGCGCCTCGTCTTCGAGGGTAAGCGTGGCGCACGTCTCATCGAGGTATTTCGAGACGCTCGGTCTGCCAATCGTCCGCGGGCGAGCAATGACCCCCGCTGAAGTTGCCGCGAACGCGCCGGTAGCGATCGTGAACGAGACACTGGCCCGCAGCGTGTGGCCCGGCGTCGATCCGCTCGGGCGGCAGGTGCGCCCGGACGGCGCGAACGAGCCGTGGCGGGAGGTCGTCGGCATCGCGCGCGACGCGAAATACCTGTTTCTGACCGAATCTCCCCTGGGCGCGTATTACGCGCCCCTCCCACTCCCATCAGGCGGGACGTTCGTGATTCGGGCCACCGGCAGTCCCCGCGCGGCGCTCGCCTCAATGACGGACATCGCGCGCGATCTCGATCCCCAGTTGCCAATCGCCACGGCCCAGACCATGGAGGAACGGATTCGCCGCACCGTCACACTTCGTCGAGCCGTGGTGTCGCTGCTGAGTGTGCTCGGGGCGCTGACGCTGCTCCTGGCGTCGGTGGGAATTTACGGAGTCGCCGGGCACAGCGTCTCGATGCGCACGCGCGAGGTCGGCATCCGCATATCGCTGGGCGCACGCGCGAGCGACGTCCTGCGGATGATCATTCGGGAGAACCTGTCCCTCTCGCTCTTCGGCGTGGCCATTGGCCTCGGCATCAGCGCCGTTACCGCGACGATGCTCGCGTCGTATCTGTTCGGCGTGACCGCTGCCGACCCCGCAACATTCGCCGGCAGCGGGGTGATCCTCTGCCTCGTGAGCCTGGTGGCGAGCTATCTTCCAGCACGCCGGGCGGCGCGTCTCGATCCCCTGCTGGCCTTGCGCCGTGAGTAACGGCCATGGCGGTGCAGCGTCTTGACTGACGACGTGACATCACGCGAATCGCCACACCCGGGGACGAAGCGATCGCAGACTACAAGGCCACGCGCGGACGGGCGATCTGGCGCTGAAGTCGCGGCTAGATGAGAAAGTGATCTTCCATCCACAACAGACCGGGTGCATTGGCCTGCGTGACGATCGGTCCGTCGATGATTATGTGCTTTGGAGGCGCCGCAGGAGTCTTCTTCGGCGCAAGCGCGGCCTCCACGCCCGCCACGATCGCGCCCCCATGAATGCGGCAGGAGGAGTTCCGCACGGTCGCGTGCATGCGGCCATCCAAGACCGCATGGATCGCGGGCGGCATCGCGTCCACCCCGCCGACTCGGATATCCGTGCGGTTCCGTGCCTTCATCACCTCCAGGGCGGCCAGCGCCATGTCGTCGTTGTGGAAGAACGCCGCGCTGATGTGTGAATACGTGCTGAGGTACGACTCCCACAGCTGTGCCGCCTTCGCTGGATCCCAATCCGCGGGTTCGGTGGAGAGCACTTCGATGTTCGGATGCCGCGCGATGACGGACTCGAAGCCGCGCGCACGGCCCTGCGCACCGGTATGGCCGAGCGCTCCTTGCGTCATGATGACCGTGCCAGTTCCACCGATCGCGTCAACGAGCGCCTCGGTCACGACGGCACCCATGAATTCATTGTCGGGAGCGAGAAACGTGTGTACAGCGATCTGATCGAGTGGCGCGATCAGCGTATCCATGTCGATGACGGGAATTCCCGCCTCAATCAGTCGATTGACAGGTGCTGCAAGCGTGTCGATCTCGACGGCTTGAATGGCGACGAAGTCCCAGTCGCGAGACGCGATCTCCTCCAGCGCAGCTCTTTGCTGGGTCGCGGAGAGCCCACCGTCGAACCACGTGACGTCGACGTTGAACAACTTTCCCCAAAACTCGGCGGCCTGTTTTCCCTGCGTGCACCAGGTCACCTGCAGGCCGATGTTCGAGAACGCTGCCCGAAGCGGTTTCTGAGAGCGGCGTATGGATTCGCCGGTGGAAGCAGCGACGGCCGCCGCGTGAAAGCCTCCCGTCAGGCTTGCGCCCATTGACGCAGCGGCAAGCCGAATCACGTCGCGCCGCTCCGGACGCCACGGCCTGTTGCTCGCTGAACGTTGCCGGCGGCCATCGCCGGCGGCGG
>DATAFJ010000180.1:0-3635 GCA_036257535.1 Vicinamibacterales bacterium
GCCGGCGACCGCAGGCGGATCAGGAACCGCAGCGTTCGCCGAGTTCTGCCAGATGGACCCGTCAGCCGCGAGGCCGAACGAGCGCTGGCCGGTCGAGCCGAAGGTCACCGGACGCGCGCTGCCGAACACCGCGCTCACCGTCGCCGCCGCGTTGCAGTCGTTCGGACCGGCTGCCGAAACGCTGGCCGGCACGACGTCCACGTTGTAGCCGCTCTTCATGACCGGCTCGGCCGACGCGAGGTCCGCCGACAGGAAGCCCGTCATCGTCGACAGGACCGCCTGGTAAGAACCATTGCCGCACGAGCTCGAGTAGGCCGCCTCACCCGAGGACACGGCCCGGAGCGACCCGATAGCCGACGCCTCGTTGCCCGACATGCGGGCGCGGAGAAGACCAGGCACCGCGATCGCCGCGATGATGCCGATGATCGCCACGACGATCAGCAGCTCGATCAGTGTGAAACCCTTTTCGTTACGCATTTCCGTTCTCTCCCTTGGTCAAAAGAAAAACTGTTGTCCGCCGGGCCGCGAGTTTTTGTTTGTCGGCTCGCTGTTGAGCAACGGCGGTGCCAGCCTGGACCGTGGCAGGCCTTATCGGCTAAGCCGTTGAATGACAGTATGTTATCAGACTCGGCCTGGGCGTACGGCTCTGTGATCCTCAGCCGACTGACAAAAACTGTCAACCTCGACTGCCGCAACCTGTCAGGTCCGCGGTTCGGGGTTCAACGTGCAGGGTTCAAGGATGTTTCAACCCAGAACCAGGAACCCCGACCCAAGAACTCAGAACCATCCTTGAACCCCGCACGTTGAACCCCGAACCGTGCTGGTACGGTTTATTTCAGGTTGTACTTCTTCGACAGGTACCGGAACTGCCGGAAGCTCATGCCGAGCAGCTCCGCGGCGCGGCTCTTCACGCCGTTGGCGCGCCGGAGCGCCTCGGCCAGGTATTCGCGCTCGATCTCCTGGACGTGCTGTTCGAGGTCGAACCCCGAGTCCGGGAGCCCCGCGTCGCGCGCGGGGGTGGCGCCCGGCGCCGTGCCCCGCTGGATGTGATCCGGCAAGCTGGTGAGGCGGATGGTCGTCGACCGCTCCAACGCCACGGCGCGTTCGATGGCATTTTCGAGCTCGCGGATATTGCCCGGCCAGGGGTACAGCTGCAGACAGCGCATGGCATCGGCCGCGACGCCGGTGACGCGCTTGTCCATCTGCGTTGCGTACTTCCCGAGGAAGTGCTCGGTCAGGAGCGGGATGTCGTCGGTACGCTCGCGGAGGGGCGGCAGCCGCACAGGGATGACGTTAATCCGGTAAAACAGGTCTTCCCGGAACTTCCCCTCTGCGACCATGCGCGACAGGTCGCGATTGGTGGCGGCGATAATGCGGATGTCCGCCTCGATCTCGTCGGTGCCGCCGACCCGCCGGAACTTGCGTTCCTGGAGCACGCGAAGGAGCTTGACCTGCATCATCGCGGTCATCTCCCCGATCTCGTCGAGGAAGATGGTGCCCTTGTCGGCCACTTCGACGAGCCCCTTCTTGTTCGTGTCGGCGCCCGTGAAGGCCCCGCGCACGTGGCCGAAGAGCTCCGACTCGAGCAGTGTCTCCGGCAACGCACCGCAGTTCAGGGCGACGAACGGCCGGTCCTTCCGCGGCGAGTTGAAATGAATGGCCCGGGCCACGAGCTCCTTGCCCGTTCCGGAATCACCCGTGACGAGGACTGTGCTGGTTGTCGGCGCGATCGTCTCGACCAGCTGGAATACCGCCTCCATGGCGGCGCTCTTGCCGATGATGTTCGAGAACTGGTGTGACGACTGCAGGGCCCGCCGGAGCAGCACGTTCTCCTGCTGGAGGCGCTTGCGCTCGAGCGCCTTGCGCACCTTCAGCTTCAATTCGTCCACTGAGAACGGCTTGCTGACGTAGTCGTACGCGCCGAGCCGGAGCGCCTCGACCGCGGTGTCGGTCGAGGCGTAGGCCGTAATCATGATGCCGATGATGTCCGGGTTCAGCCGCTGCGCGGCGCCGAGCACTTCGACGCCGCTCATGTCCGGCATCCGGATGTCGGAGATCAGGAGCTCGATCGGCTCGCGCTCGAGCAGCTCCACGGCGGAACGCCCGTTGTCGGCGAGCAGGACATCGTGCCCCTCCCGCTTCAGCACGATCGCCAGCAGCTCCCGCATCGAGCGCTCGTCGTCTACGACGAGGATCTTGGATGCGGCGTCGGTTTGAGGTTCGGGGGCGGCTACTGCCATTGCGTCTCTCGTGCGCTAAACGAGCGCGGTATTGCGCTCTTCCGCGAGGGCGGTAATAGCCGGGGCGCGTCCCGGCAGGTAAATCTCCATGGTCGTCCCGAGGCCCGGCTGCGAACGCACGTCGATCGCGCCGCCGTAGTCGGTCACGATCCGGTGAACGATCGCGAGGCCGAGGCCCGAGCCCCGGCTGAATGCGCCTTTGAACGGTTGAAAAATGCCGTCGAGCTCGGTGGGAGGAATGCCGACGCCCTGGTCCTCTACGCGCAACACGGCGCCAGGTTCGGCGGCGCCCGGCGACGTCTTCGCCTCGACCGAGAGCGACAGCCGCCCGCCCGACATCATCGCGCGGAGACCGTTCGTCGCGAGGTTCCAGACAATCTGCCGAATCTGATGCTCGTCGGCGAAGTACCAGACCGGTTCGTCGGGCGCGTGGACCGTCACTTCGTGCCCGTCGCGCAGCTCGGCGCTGTTCCGCAGCAGCGTTGCTGTGTCGGTGAGCACGCCGCGCAGGTCGACGCGCGAGGCCTCACGACGCTGCGGCCGCGCGTAGGCCAGGAAGCTTCGAATCGTGTCGTTCAGCCGCTCCGACTCGCGCAAGACGATGTCCATGAGCTGCGCCTGCTCGTCGCTCAGCGGCAGCTCCTGCCTTAGCACCTGCATGGACCCCGACATCGATGCGAGCGGATTCCGAATCTCATGCGCGATCCCCGCCGCCATCTCGCCGACGGCCGCCAGCCGCTGCTGCGCGCGCGCCTCCCGTTCGCGCTTCTTGGCCTCGGTGACGTCCTGGAACGTGATGACGTAGCCGCTCGGTCCGGCGGGCGTCACGAACGGCGCGGTGCTGAACCCGAGTTCGATGGCATTGCCGTCCGGCCGGCGGAAGCCGAACTCCGCGCGGTAGCGCCCGCCGGTGCCCACGGTCGACTTCAAGCCCTCGAGCACGTGCGGCGGAAACTGCAGCACGTCGCCGATCTCGCGGCCGATCGCATCGGCGAGAGACAGGCCGGTGATCTCCTGCGCTGCCCGATTGAACGAGAGCAGCCGTCCGCCGGCGTCCGCCGTCGCCAGGCCGCTGATCAGGCTGTCGATGATGTGCTGGTTGAACGCCTGCAGATCGGCGATCTGGTTTGACGCCCGCTGCAGCCGTGCGTCGGCGCGCCGCTGCCCTTCCGCGAGATACGCGCTGAGCAGGGCGACGGCGAAGAGGCCGAACAGGTTCAGTCCCAGCGTGTAGAGCGCGAACCGGAGTGGCGGAAGCGCAAGCTCCGCCGCATCTCGAGGACCGAGACCGAAGCCGCCTGCGTACTGAGCCACGACGAGCGCACCATACAAGAGCCCGCTCAGGAACGCCGTCAGCAGCCCGCCGCGCGAGTATTGCGTGATGCTCGCGGCGAT
>DATAFJ010000190.1:0-43579 GCA_036257535.1 Vicinamibacterales bacterium
CGTGCTGGACGCGCTCCGCTTCGACGTGATCAAGTACGAGACGAACCTGGACAACCGCGAGTCGAAGGTCTATATGAGCAAGCAGCTCACGGCCGATGTGCTCGCTCTGCACCAGCGGCGCAGCGCTACGGTGAAGGAAGACGCGTAGCGCAGCCCTTCAGGGCTGCCTCAGGCCTCACGAATACGCAAACGACAGCGTTTCTCCGTCCAGACCAATCCTGACCGTACCGCCCTTTTCCAGCTTGCCGAACAGGATCTCCTCGGTCAGCTTGTCGCGGACTTCCGTCTGGATCACGCGCGACAGCGGACGGGCGCCATAGATGGGGTCGTAGCCCTTCGTGGCGAGCCAGGCACGCGCCTCGGGCTCGAGGACGATGGAGACCGTCCGCTCGGCGAGCTGAGCCTCGAGCTGGAGGATGAACTTCTCGACGATCGTCTCCATCACCTGCGGCGTGAGCGAGGAGAAGGTGACGATCGCGTCGAGGCGGTTCCTGAACTCGGGGCTGAAGACGCGCTCGATCGCCGCCTTCGACTTACCGGCCGCGACCTTCTGACGCGTCGCGTCGCCCCCCACGCCGAACCCGAACGCGCGCGAGCTGAGCTCCCGCGATCCGGCGTTCGACGTCATGATCAGCACGGTCTGACGGAAGTCCGCCTTCCGGCCCGTGTTGTCGGTGAGCGTGGCGTGATCCATGACCTGCAGCAGGATGTTGAACAGGTCCGGGTGCGCCTTCTCGATCTCGTCGAGCAGTACGACGGAGTACGGATGCTGACGCACGGCGTCGACGAGCAGGCCGCCCTGCTCGAAGCCGACGTAGCCCGGAGGTGCGCCGATCAGGCGCGCCACCGCATGCTTCTCCATGTACTCGCTCATGTCGTACCGGATGAACTCGTTTCCGAGATGTATGGCGAGTTGCTTCGCGAGCTCCGTCTTGCCGACGCCGGTCGGACCAGTAAAGAGGAAGCATCCCGCCGGCCGATCCGGCTGGCCGAGGCCCGCCCGCGACCGCTTGATCGCCCCCGCGACGACCTTGACGGCCTCCTCCTGACCGAAGACGACGCGCCCGAGCGCCTCTTCGAGCGAGCGCAGCCGTTCGCGGTCGGACGAAGTCGCCTGCTTCGCGGGGATCTTCGCCATCCGCGCGATGACCTGTTCGACGTCCGCGACGGTCACGAGCTGCCGGTCGCTTTGTTCAGCGCTTTCAGGCGCTTCACTCGATACGCGCAGCCGGATCATCGCTCCCGCCTCGTCCAGGACATCGATCGCGCTGTCGGGCAGCCGGTAGTCGCGCAGGTGGCGCGCCGCGAGCTTGGCCGCCGCCTCGAGCACGCCCTCGCCGAACGTCACGTTGTGGTGGCCCTCGTAGCGCGACCGCAGGCCGCTCAGGATCCTGACGGTCTCCTCGATGGACGGCTCATCGATCTGTACCTTCTGCAGCCGCCTCGCGAGTGCGCGGTCCTTCTCGATGTGCTTGAACTCCTCGATCGTCGTCGAGCCCACGACTCGAAGATCGCCGGCGGTCAGGACCGGCTTGATGAGCGTCGCCAGATCCATCGTCCCGCCGGTCGTGGCGCCGGCGCCGACCGTCGAATGAATCTCGTCGATGAAGAGGATGGGCCGCGGACGCCTGGCCAGCGCGTTGATGACCGCCTTGAAGCGTTCTTCGAAGTCTCCGCGGAAGCGGGTGCCGGCGAGCAGCGCGCCCGTGTCGAGCGAGAAGACTTCTGCGTCCTTCAGGATGACCGGCACGTCCTCTTCGAGCAGCCGCGAGGCGAGCCCTTCGGCGAGCGCCGTCTTGCCGACGCCGGCGTCGCCGACGAACACGGGATTGTTCTTCCGCCGCCGGCACAGGATCTCGAGCGTTCGCTGCAGCTCGGTCGCGCGGCCGATGAGCGGGTCGAGCTGGCCCGCTCTCGCGCGCTCGGTCAGGTTCAGCGCGTATGCGCCAAGCGGATCGCGCGAGGTTGCCGGCCCCTCCAGGCCTTCGCCGGCCGACGCCGGGCCCTCAGGATCGGGCGTCGTACCGCCGCCGAGCGGAACTTTGGTCACGCCGTGCGAGATGTAGTTGAGGATGTCGAGCCGGTTGATGCCGTGCCCTTCGAGCACCTGCGCCGCGAAGGATTTCGGCTGCTGCATGATCGCGGCGAGGACGTCGCCCGACTGCACTTCCTGCCGGCCCGCGCTCTGGACGTGCAGCACGGCTGTCTGCAGGACGCGGCGAAACGCCAGCGTCTGGTCGGGTTCGCGCTGCTGCCCGCGGCCGAACTGCTCGACTGACTTGTGCAGGTACTCGTCCAGCTCGCGCCGCAGCTTGGGCAGGTCGGCCCCGCACGCAGCGAGAATTTTCTCGCCTTCAGGGTCGTGCGCGAGCGCATACAGCAAGTGCTCGAGCGTCAGGTGCGCGTGACGCCGCGACGTCGCCTCGCGGAAGGCGATGGTGAGCACGATTTCGAGTGAAGTACTGAACATTCGCGTCCGTTTACGCCTTTTCCATGGTCGCGCGGAGCGGAAATCCGTTGGCGCGCGCGCGCTCGTGAACGGTTTCGACCTTCGTTTCGGCGATCTCGAACGGGTACACGCCGCACATGCCTTTCCCCTGCGTGTGCACGTGCATCATGATTCGGAACGCCTCGGCCGGCGGCTTGTTGAAGATCGACTCCAACACTTCGACGACGAACTCCATCGTCGTGTAGTCGTCGTTGAGCAGGACGACCTGGAAGACATCGGGCTCCTTGGTCTTCTGCCTCGTCCGCTCGACGACTTCGCCACCTGTCTGCCGTTCGCCTTGAGCCACCTGTAACCAATGATAAACCCTTCATGCTTCTCGCTTCGAGCATAATGGCCCCGATGCCGACGCTCTCAGCCGGACTCGACTACGTAGACTTGATGTTCCTCGGCCGGCCGCAGATCATCGCCGCCGCACTTCTTCACAGCGTCGACGGCGTCGCGATCGTGGATCCTGGTCCGGCGAGCACGCTGCCGGTGCTCGTCTCAGAGCTCGAGCGCCGCGGCATGTCGGTGGCCGACGTGCGCACGATACTGCTCACGCACATCCATCTCGACCACGCCGGCGCGACGGGATCGCTCCTCGCGCGCAATCCGGCGATCGACGTCTACGTGCACGAGCGCGGCGCGCCGCACATGGTCGATCCGTCGACGCTCCTTGCGAGCGCGCAACGGTTGTACGGCGACGCGATGGACACGCTGTGGGGAGAGTTCCGCGCCGTCCCCGCGACCCAGGTGCGCGTCATGAAAGGGGGCGAGCGTGTACGCGCCGCGGGCCGCCAGCTGGACGTCGCGTACACGCCCGGCCACGCGTCGCATCACGTGTCCTACCTGGATCGCTCGAGCGGCGTCGCGTTCGCGGGCGACACCGCGGGTATCCGGCGCGGGCCGCACCCGTATGTGATGCCGCCGACGCCCCCGCCCGATATCGATCTGTCGGCCTGGCGCGCGAGCGTCGATCAGCTGCTCGACTGGCGCCCAGCCACGCTCTTCGTCACTCACTTCGGGCCCTATGACGACGTCGCGGGGCAACTGCGCGAGTTGATGGAGCGGCTGGAGGACTGGGCGCGCACCGCGCGAGCCCTCCTTGCGCGTCCCGATCTCACCGACGATCAGCGCTGCGACGAGTTCGTCCGGCTCGGACAGCTCGATCTCCGGCGCCACATGCCCGAGGCGGCGGCGGAGGCGTACGGACGGGCGGGACGCCTCGACTACTCGTGGTACGGATTGAAGCGGTACCTCGACACAGCGGGCCGGCGTTAGGACAGCGATCCGGCGGAGATGTTCCCCGCCTTGGCTTCGTACCCGCGCGCGAGGTGGTACAGCGCCTCATCGAAGAACTGACCGACGCGCGTGTTGAGGTCCTGCAGACTGTGGAGGTGCATCGGGAGGATGTAGTCACGTTCCACGCGCGGGAACGCCGCGTCCACGAGCCCGTGATCGGCGATATAGCGCCGGAGGTGCTGCTTGATGACGATGATCGCGTAGACGACCTGGCTCAAGGGAATTCCCTGATCGAACCGGCGGTTCCCCCACTCCTCGAACTCCGTCCGTACGCGAAGGTTTCCAGGATCGCCAATCCAGTTGCCGAGGTCGTGAAAGATCTGGAAGAGACGCTGCTCGAGATCGTCCCGAGGCACCGCACGAAAGCCTGGGGTCCGCTCGTTGGTCATCAGGTCCCTGGCCGTATCGATCGAAAGCTGGGTCGCGTGGATTTCGATGAGTTCAATGAGCTTGCCGGAGATCATGACTGACTCCTTCGGGCAACCGTTAGGATTGAGCTAAAATAACGGCCCTATGCGGACCAAGACGCCACTCATTCTGGGCTGCGTGATCGTGGCCGGGCTGGCCGCGTTTCTGCCCTCACGCGCCGAGGCGCAGCGTCACCGGGGCGGGTCCGCCAGGCTTTCCACCGCGGTCCCGCGCGCGCACTACCCTCGGCCCCACTATCCGCGCCATTACTATCCGCGCTACCACCACTACCCGCGCTATTACTATCCTCGTTACTACTATCCTGGCTACTACTATCCTCGCTACTACTCTCCCGGTTATTACCCGGGCTACTACTATCCGGGCCTCAGCTTTGGCGTCGGCATCGGCTTCGGCGTCGGTTTGGGTTTCGGCGTCGGTTACGGCTCCGGCTATCCAGCCTACCCGGGGAGCTACTACGCACCGTACGGATATGGGCAGTACGGGTACGACAGGTCGGGCGATCCACGCATTCAAGTCACGACGCCAGCATATCCGTCGCGCGACTCTGCACCGTCCAGTCAATATGGAACGTTGTCGATTCGCGTGCAGCCGGCGGACGCCGAGATCTTCGTGGACGGCGAGCAATGGCGTTTCCCCGAGTCCGGCCGGCGCCTCGACCTCGAGATCTCGGAGGGGCCGCATCGCGTCGAGATTCGCCGGGAGGGGCTCGAGCCCTACGCGACCACGATGTACATTCGGGCGGGGCAGGTGACGACGCTCAACGTCAGCCTGACGATGAGATAGTCCGCCGACACGGCCGCTGGACTGGCGGGCGCGTCCAAAAAGCGTGGGTCCCGACCCCGCGGTTCTGGTGCTGCTCGTGTGGTTCGCGCAGCCCCCTCGCGCCGAGCCGCCCGGCTCGATAGCCCGTATTCAGCGCGAACTGGCCAGGCCGCTTCCGGCGCAGCCGGTCCGATCATCCGCAGCCGTCTTTCGGGTCCGGATCGAGGCGCGGTCCATCCGGATGTCGGTTCCCTGGGATCCCGCCAACGACACCGTCGTTCCCGCCTACATCCGGCCGAAGATGCCCCTTTATCATTACGAGTTTCTCCAGGCGGTGACGCCCGAAACGTTTCGCGCCGGCGTCCTCTTTCCGATATCGATCGACGTACTGCCGGCCGTCAACAAGATTGCCGAGGCGCTTCGCGCGGCACACCGCCGTCGGCAGGAGGAGCGGGCGAAGAGGGAAGTGGACGAGGCGTTGACGCAGCTGCTCGAAGCGAGGAAGAAGGCAGGGCTTCCCGAGTGATGTCGTATCCTAACGGCCGCGGCACCAATGCTCATGCGCACCTTCTCCTGGTGGCGGCGCCAGGCTGCTCCGTCCTTTCCTTCGATTGCGGCCCTCCTCGCGGTCATCGCGAGCGCGTCGGTCGACTCAGCGGGGGCCCAGAGTCCCGACGCTTCAGGCACTCCAAAGATTCAGGAAGGGCGCGCGGGGCGTCCGACGGTCGTCGCGACGCGCGTGACGCAGGCGCCTGCGCTCGACGGCGAGATAATCGGCGATGCCGCATGGCAGGCGGCTGCTCCAGTGTCCGATTTCTGGCAGGAGCAGCCCGACGAGGGGCAGCTGTCGACGGAGCGGACGGAGGTGCGGATCGTCTATACGGCCGACACGCTGTACATCGGCGTGATGTGCTATGACCGCCAGCCCGAAGCGATCATCGTGTCCGACTCGCGGCGCGACGCCTCGCTCGACGAGACCGACAGCTTCCGGATGATTTTCGACACGTACCGCGACAGCCTGAACGGGTTCGTCTTCGGCACGAACCCCGCCGGCATCGAGTACGACGGGCAGGTCACGAACGAGGGCCAGGGCGGCGGCGGGCTCGGGCCGGGCCAGCTTCAGCAGTCAGGCGCGGGCGGCGGGTTCAACCTGAACTGGGATGCGGCGTGGGAAGTGCGCACGGCCATCAATAGCAGCGGCTGGACGGCGGAGTTCGCCATTCCGCTCCGGACGCTGCGCTTTCCCGCCGGCGCCGATCAGATCTGGGGTGTGAATTTCCAGCGGAACATCCGCCGCCGCAACGAGCGCGCGTACTGGTCGCCCATTCCCCGCCAATACACCTTGTATCGCCTCGCGCTGGCAGGGACCCTTACCGGCCTGCAGATGCCGGCCATCCGTAACTTCACGGCGACGCCCTACGTCCTCGGAAACGTGATCGAGTCCGGCGTCGCCCCGGCTGACGCCGACCTGTTCGGCGATGCCGGCATCGACGTCAAGTACAACGTGACGCCGAGCCTCGCGCTCGACGGCACGGTCAACACCGACTTCGCGCAGGTCGAAGTGGACGATCAGCAGGTGAACCTCGACCGCTTCAACCTGTTCTTCCCCGAGAAGCGGCCGTTCTTCCTCGAGAACGCCGGCTTCTTCACCGTGGGCAACCCAGGTGAAATCGAGCTGTTCTTCAGCCGGCGGATCGGGATCGTGGACGGCGACCGTACGGGAAGCCCGGAGTCGGACGGCCAGCCGGTGCCGATACTCGCGGGCGCACGGCTCTCGGGCAAGGCTGGCAAGTTCAACGTCGGGCTGCTCAACATGCAGACCGACGACTTCAAGGACAATATCGCCGGCGACAACTTCACGGTCGTCCGCGTCAGCCGCGATCTGCCGAATCGATCGTCGCTCGGCGTGCTGTTCGTGAACCGCCAGGGCGTCGGCGATCTCGCACCCGAACGGGACTACAACCGCACGTTTGCCGTCGACGGCAAGCTCGGCATCCGGCAGGACACAGTGGTGTCCGGCTTCCTGTCGGCGACCGCGACGCCCGGCGTCGAGCGCGACGATTATGCGTACAACATCCGATCACGCACGAGCGTGCCCCGCTTCGATCTCGAGCTCGGGTATCAGGAGGTTGGCGAGCAGTTCAACCCGGAGGTCGGATTCCTGAGCCGCCGCGGCTACCGGAAACCTGATGCGCGCCTCCTGACACGCTGGCGTCCCCAGGACTTCCTGTCGCTGCAGGAGATCCGGCCGCACACCTCGTATCGCGCCTTCATCGGGTTCGACGGCCTGCTCGAGAGCAGCTTCTGGCACGTCGACAGCCACTGGCAGTTCAGGAACAGCGCCGAAGTTCACACGGGGGTCAACTTCACCGAAGAAGGCGTGCGGACGCCGTTCGAGATCTACCCGGGCATCTTCGTGCCACCCGGGTCGTACGACCACGCCGAGGCGCAGCTCGTGTTCATGACGAATCAGGGCGCGCCGGTAAGCCTCAGCGTGACGAGCACAATCGGCGGATTCTTCGGCGGGGATCGCGTCTCGATCATGCCCACGCTGCGCATGCGGGCGGGCGACACGCTCACGACCGAGCTCGCGTACCTGCGGAACGACGTCGATCTGCCCTGGGGCGACTTCACGACGAACCTCGCTCGCGCTCGTGTGTCGTACTCGTTCGATACGCGCCGGTTCGTCCAGGCGCTCGTCCAGTACAACGACCGTGCCGACCTCTGGTCGATCAATCTGCGTTTCGGCTGGCTGCAGGCCGCCAACACCGGCCTCTTCGTCGTCTACACCGACACGCGCGGCCTCTACGATCTCTACCCGACCCCGCAGCGCACCGACCGGTCGTTCGTCGTCAAGTTCTCGCGGATGTTCGATCTGATCGATTTGATTGATTGAAGATTCATGCGCCGCCGAATCCGATCCTTCTGATCGGGCTCTCTCGGATCGGCCCTTCAAGAGGAGTGATCGCGATGGCAGGCAAGCACCGTTTCACCGTCGGAACAATCATCGCAGGACTCATGGGGCTCGGGCTGGGTGCCGCGGTATACGCCAGGCACGACGACCGGCCTTCGGAGAGTGCGGTCGCCTTCGCCCGGCAGGTGAGCGATCTGATGCTCAACGAAGTCGTGGCCGCCCTGTTCCAGGAGTTCAACGAGACCACGCCGGAAAACGTCGAGCACGGCAAGCAGGCGATCTCGCTGATCTTCAACGACCTCAATCGCGACATGCGCCTGATTGGCCCGTTCCGGCCGCTGCTGGGCGGCGCCAACGACCGTCCGGCCGATTCCTTCGAGCGGACTGCCTTGAGGCGTGCACTCACCGGGGAGACGCACACATCCGTGCAGAAAGTGAACGACCGCTGGTATTACCGGCGATCGGTCCCGCTGAGCAACACGATGCACCAGGCGTGCGTGGAGTGTCACACCAACTTCACGCCGGATCTCTTCGAGAACAACCCCGGACAGTGGGTCGGCGCGCTGGTCCTTGGCGTGCCGATTCGCAGGGCACAGTAACGGGCGCGCGAGAGCTCAGCTACTCATCGCGCATCACGACGACCGGATCGGTGCGGGCGGCGCGAAGCGCGGGGACGATGGCGGCGGTGAGCGCCAGCAGGGCGATGCCGGCCGTCACCGCGCCGAGCGTCGCGGGATCGGAGGGCGCCGTTGCGAACAGCAGCGACCGCATCAGTCTTCCCAGCGCGAGCGCTCCGGCCAGACCGAGCACGGCCGCAACCGCGGCAAGCGCCAGTGCCTGGCCGACGACCGATCGCGTCATCGCGCCAGGCGCGGCGCCGAGCGCCATGCGAATTCCAATCTCTCGCCGCCGCGCGGCGACGAGCCACGACAGCAGCCCGTAGGTGCCGACGGCGGCGAGGCACGCGGCAAGCACGGCCAGGGCGCTCGCCAGTGTCATCGTGAAGCGCCTCGCGGCGATCGATCGCTCCACGATGTCCTCGAACGTCATCAGGCGGGCGACCGGGACGTCGGCATCGACCGACGCCACAGCCGAACGCACGCCCGGGGCCAGCGACGCGGGATCGCCGGACGTGCGTATCGCGAACGCCATCGTGCGCCACAGCGGCTCCGCGTCCTGCCTGTAAGAGATGAACGCCTGCGGATCGCCCGGGACGTGCAGCCCCCGATGGCGGACGTCGCCGACGATGCCCACGATCGTTCGCGCGGCTGTGGCTGTTCCACCAAAGCGGATCTGTTTTCCGATTGGGTCCTCACCCGGCCAGTAGCGGTTGGCCATCGCGAGATTGATCACGGCGACCGGTGTTGACGTTCTCGAATCCTCACGCGAGAACGTGCGGCCGCGGACGACGGGCACGCCCACCGTGCGGAAGTAGTCCTCGCTCACGATCTGAAAGTCCACGTTGAGCGTCTGTCCGGGCGGCGGATCGGGACGGCCGGCGATCCAGAAGCCGCGGTTGCGCGAACCCTCGATCGGCAGCACCATCGCCGACCCGGCGGCCAAAACCGCCGGCAGCACACGCAGCTTCTCCAGCACCGCATCGTAGAACTGCTCGCGGCGTAATGGATCGCCGTACTTGTCCGACGACAACGACATCTGCATCGTCAGCAGGCCGTCAACGGGGAAGCCGACATCGGTCGCTTCCAGGCGGACGAAGCTTGCGATGAGCAATCCGGCCGCGCCTAGCAGGACCTGCGCGAGCGTGAGCTCGGCCACGACCAGCGCGTGACGGAGGCGGCTCCCGCGCCGGCCGCCGGCCGCACCGCGCGAGGATTCGTGGAGCGCGTCGGCTGGAGGGCGCGACGCGTTGAGCGCCGGAACGAGGCCGAAGAGGACGCCCGTGACGATCGACGCGAGACCCGTGAAGGCCAGCACCGCAGGATCGATGCCTATCTCCGCGGCGCGAGGCAGGTCCTCGGGAGCCAGGCGCAGGAGAAGCGCAAGGGCAGCCTTCGCGACGACGAGGCCGAGCGCGCCGCCTGCGGCCGCGAGTGCCAGGCTCTCGCCGAGGAGCTGACGCGCGAGCCGCGCGCGCGTCGCGCCGAGCGCCGCGCGGACGGCCAGCTCCCGCCGGCGTCCGGCTGCCCGCGCCAGCAGGAGATTCGCGACGTTCGCGCAGCCGATAAGCAGCAGAAGACCGACGGCGCCGGATAACAGCAGGATGGCGGGCCGCGTGTCGCCGACCACGGTTCGATGGAGCGGGACCACGTTGACGCCGAGGCCGGTGTTCGTGCTTGGGTACTCGGCTGCGAGCCGCGCGGCGATCGTATTCAGCTCGGCGTTCGACTCCTCCAGCGTGACGCCAGCCTTGAGCCGGCCGAGGACCTCGATGAGATGAATGTCCCGCCCGCGCGCGACCTCCGGGGGGAGGTCACGCAGCCGAACCGGCACGCCCCGATCGGCGAGCCACCAGACGTCCGCTCGATCGTGGAAGCGGAATCCGGCTGAGGCCACGCCAACTATTGTGTGAGGCGCGTCGCCGATGCGGATGATTCGACCGACCACGTTGGGATCGCCGCCGAACCTTCGCTGCCAGAAGCCGGTGCTCAGCACGACAAGACCGCCCGCTCGCGCATCGTCGGTGTCGGTGAAGAGCCTGCCGACTTCCGCGCGGGCGCCGAGCATCGGAAAGAACCTGGCGGTCACGCCGATCGCCGGTACCCGCTCCGCCGTGCCGGCGCCGGCGACGTTGACCTCCGTCCCGAAGTACGCCGCCAGGTCGTCGAACGACGCGGCGCCGTCCCGCCAGTCGAGAAAATTTCCCGGTGCGACGAGCCTGGTGTCGTTGCCCGGCATCGTTTCCCACACCGTGACGAGACGGTCCGCGTCCGGATAGGGCAACGGCCGTACGAGGACCGCGTACGCGACGCTGAAGATGGCGGCCGTCGCACCGATGCCGAGCGCCAGCGACGCCAGCGAAGCGATCAGGATGGCGGGCTGACGGACGAGCGACCGTACGGAGTGGCGCAGATCGGACAGGAGGGAGCCCATACCGCGGTTAGACGAAAAGCAGCAGTGTTAGTTGGCTGACCTTCGACCTGATCTGCGGCAAATCACGGATCTCGACCTTGACAGGGTTCTCTCGCGGGCGTACTGTCGAGTTCCCCAGCCCCTCACTCTCCCACCAACCGCCCAGCGCGGAACCGGCTGTCCGGCCGGCCCTCGGGGGTCTGACGCTCTCGCTGCGCTCGCAAATAACGGCTCGAGCCGGGAGGCGGTCATGTATCGATCTGCAGTTTCGATGATCGTAGCGGCGATGTGTTGCGGACTCGGCGCGCCAGAGATCATTGCGGCCCCCGGCGATCGTTCGCCCGGACGGCGTGTGGGTGGAAGTCGATCGCGCGGCGCTCGGAGAGGTGAGAGACCCGCTCCCGAAGGAGTTCCGTGCCTACCGCCTCGATTTGAGCGCGCTGACGAAGATCCTGGCGACGGCGCCTCCCGAGAGTACAGGCTCTGGCGCTCCGCCGGATCCCGTCCAGATGTTCATACCGCTGCCGGACGGCACATTCGCTCCAGTCGCCGTAAAGCAGTCGCCGGTCGTGGGGGGCGAGCTTGAGCTCCAGTATCCGGGCATCACGACGTTTGCATTCAACGGCACGCAGGACGGAGCGATCTCGGGGCGGGCGACGCTCACCGGCACCAGCTTCCAGGCCATCCTGCGACCTCCGTCGGACTTCGCGCGCGTGACGCCTCTGACGACCTCAACGGGTACTTTCTATCTCAGCTTTCTCCATCGCGATCGTACGGACGGTGCTGATGACTTCCGCCATCGACACGACCACCCGCGCGAGCCGGTGCCGGTTCCGGCGGCGACGCACGCGCAGAGCCACGATCCCGAGTCACATTCCGGCTCACCGCTCTTCGAGGTCCTCGGTCTTCAGGTGGGCGGAACGCTGCGCCAGTTTCGCCTCGCGGCAGCCGCGACCGGCGAGTATTACCAGGCCATGGCTGGGCCGAACGGCGCGACCGACGTGTTCAACGCGATCGTCGCGGAGGTGAACAACGCGAACATGGTGTTCGAAGCGGAATTCTCGATACGAATGGTGCTGACGGTCGCCATTCTGTACCTCGATCCCTCGAATGACCCATACTCCACGGTCGCCTTCGACGAAGCATGCACGACGCGCCAGGAGAACGTCGCAGCCATCAATAACGTGATCGACGCCGCCGACTACGACATTGGCTTCGCGTTCAACCAGGGAACCGGATTCGGCTGCGCGTGGTATGTCGTCTGCCTGGCCGACAAGGCGCGTGGCGCCGGCCTCATCAACACCGCTCTCACGCCGGGCAGCTCCACCGGCCTGTTGGCGCACGAGATGGCGCATCAGCTCGGCGCTCGCCAGACGTTCAGCACCAATACCGGGAGCTGCGGGAACCCCGGGGAGTTCAACCAGCCGAGCGCGTTCGAGCCGGGTAGCGGCTCGACGATTTCCTCGTACCTCGGTGCGTGCGCTCCGAACAACGTCGACACCGACGTCAGCACCGGCGCGGTGCCGGCCGGCTTTTACTATCACGCGCGGACCTTCGAAGAGATCATCAGCAACATTACCAGCGGCAGCGGAACGTGCGGGAGCTCGTCAGCGGTCGGAAACAGCGCGCCAGCCGTGATGCCGGTGCCGATTACACCATCCCGCAGGGCACGCCTTTCACGCTGACGGGCTCTGCGTCCGATCCGGACGGCGACGCGCTGACGTACACATGGGAGCAATACGACGTGGCCGCCAATCCGCGTCCTATCAACACCGACACGGGCGAAGGGCCACTCTTCCGCTCGGTGCCGCCCGGTCCGGATGCGTCCCGCACGTTCCCGAACCTCGCCGACATTCTGTCGAACACCGTGCGCAACGGTGAGTTCCTCCCGACGACGAACCGAACGATGACGTTTCGCCTGACCGCTCGTGACAATCGCAGCGGCGGCGGTGGCGTGGCCAGCGACGACGCGGTGTTGACGGTTGCAGGCAGCCCGTTCTTCATCACGAGTCCCAACGGTGGTGAGAACTTCGCCGCGGGCTGCGCGATGCCGGTTACCTGGACGATCGGGGGCGGTAGTGTCGCGACGCAGATAGATCTGGGATTCTCGAACAACGGCGGCACTTCGTTCGCGCCGCTGCTGGGCGCGACGGCGAACGACGGCGCGGCAAGCCCCCTTGCGCCGTGCACGGCTACCGGGATGGCTCGCGTCAAGGCTTCCGGGGTCGGAAATGTGTTCTTCGATGTCTCGAACAACAACTTCTCGATCGCGACCGAGCCTCCGACCGTTGCCGTGCAGGCGACCGGTGGCGCCGTCGACGATCAGTGCGAGTTCGTCGTCCAGTTCAAGGCGGCCGTCGAAGACGACTGCGGCGTCAGCGCGAGCGACGTCGACGTGCAGGCGATCAAGCAGACCAACAACTTCGATCTGGGTCCGGTGCAGTTCAATGCGATGCAAACGGACGCGACGCACGTGGCGGTAACAGGCAGTGTCCTCGTCTCGAACCTTTCGGGCTCGCCCGCGATCCTCGAACTCCAGGCGACCGGCAAGGACAACTGCGGGTTGACGACCTCGGACGAGATCGAGGTTCAGGTCGTCGACGACACGCCACCGGCCATCAACGTCACCCTCGACCCGACGCTGTTGTGGCCGCCCAACCATCGGCTCACCAACGTCCACGCGTCCGTTGCCGTGACGGATAACTGCCCCGGCGCGAGCTTCGTGCTGACGTCCGTCACCAGTAACGAGCCGGACAACGGCCAGGGAGACGGGAATACGACCGGCGACATCCAGGACGCCGACTTTGGAACATCGGACGTGGACGTCAGCCTTCGGGCGGAACGATCCGGCGGTGGTATGGGCCGTATCTACACCTTCACGTTTACGGCCACCGACGCGTCGCAGAACGACGCGACGTCGATGCCGGTCGTGGTCGTGCCGCACAGCAAGAAATAGCAGATCGTAAGGGAGCGCACGGATGCCTCGAGGAGGGCATGGCTGATGTAACGCCGACGGATTGCTGCTAGACTTTTTGAGGGGCCGCACTATGCCCGAGCTGGCCGCACTGCTGCGAGGCGCCCGCGAGGACGCTGGCTTGTCGCGTCAGGAGCTGGCCGCGCGCACGAAGATCAGGGTCTCGACGCTCGAGGCCATGGAGCGCGGCGAGTTCGACCGCCTGCCGCGCGGCGTGTTCATGCGCGGTTTCCTGCGGGCCTGCGCCCGCGAGCTCAACCTCGACCCCGAAGCCGTCGTCGCGAGCTACAGCCTGGAAACTATTGTTCACCCGGCGCCGGCGCCTCCGCTCGCGCAGCCCGATCCCCTGCTCGCTGAACCGAACGCGATCCGCCGCTACTGGCGGCCGCTGGCCGCGGGCGTCGCGTTCCTGCTCTTTGTTTCTTTCCTCGCGAGGGTTCGCCCGGACCCGGCGAGCGATGCCGTCGTACCGAGGCCCGTTGCAACGACTGGGGTGGAGGCGGCCAGGAACGCGAAGTCGAGCCCCACGCCGCGCGTCGCAAGCGCGCCGCCGCGCGCCGACGGCGTCGAGGTCGCCATTCGCGCGGCGCGTCCCCTCTGGCTGGAGGCGACTGCGGACGGCCAGCAGCGCGTGTATCGCCTGATGAACGCCGGCGAGCGCGAGACGATCGCCGCGCGTTCGGAGGTACGGCTTCGCGTCGGCGACGCCGCCGCGATGCAGTACTCGATCGACGGCCGGCCCGGACGGCCGCTCGGCCCCTCAGGCGCCGTGCGCAACGTCCGGATCACGCCCGCTAACGCGAAGACTTTTCTGCCGTAGGCCCATCAGATCCCACCCCTCTTGCGCATGTTCTCCAGGACCTCTCCGAGCTTCTTGATCTCCTCGCCGTAGAGCGCCCAGTTGCCGTCGCGCTGCGCCTGGATCGCGCGCTGGTAATGCTCCTGCGCGCGCGCCGCGAGCGATTCGAGGCTTTCCGTGTCGGGTGGCACGGCCGGAGGTGGCTGACTCGAGGCATCCGGCGCCGTCGCGCCTGCCGGGAGCGGCGCCGGTTCGGGCGCCGGCGCATCGGGAGGACGTTCGACGCGCGCCGCGCCTGGCCCGAAGATCCGGTTCAGCGCCGCGGGCAGCGTCTCGTCCATCACGATCTGGTTCTGATACGCGACGATCACCCGCTTCAGTTCGGGTATCCGTCCACCGGAGGCCCGCAGGTACAGCGGCCGGATGTAAATCAGCGACTGCTCGATCGGGATGACGAGCAGCGTGCCCTGAATCACCTGCGAGCCCTGCTGGTTCCACAGCGTGATCTGCGGCGAGATGACCTGGTCCTGGTTGATGCGCGCGACGATCTGCCGCGGGCCGAATACGACCTTCTGCTTCGGGAACTGGAACACGAGCAGCGTGCCGTACCGGTCGCCGTCGCTCCGCGCAACCATCCACGCCGCCAGGTTGTCCTTCCGCCGCGGCGTGAAAGGCAGCATCTGGATGAATTCCCCGCGCTTCTCGCCGGGGAGCTTCATGATGGTGTAGTACGGCTGCATCGGAACGGGATTCCCCTCGCGTTCGATCGCCGGTATCTCCCACTGATCTTCCTTGTTGTAGAAGACCCCGGGATTGGTCATGTGATACGTGGAGAAGACCGCCGCCTGGATCGCGAAGATGTCCTCCGGGTAGCGCACGTGGCGCCGCAGCGCGTCGGGCATCTCCGCGAATGGCCGGAAGAGCGTCGGGAACACGCGCGCAAGCGTTGCCGCGAGCGGGTCGCGCCTGTCCGCCAGATAGAACGTCGTCGTGCCGTCGTACGCGTCGATGACGATCTTCACCGAGTTGCGGATGTAGCTGAGCCCCGGCCGGATGGGGGTCGAGTACGGATACTGTCCCGCCGTCGTGTACGCGTCGCACATCCAGTACAACTTGCCGTCCGCGATCACCAGGTAGGGGTCGTCGTCATAGCTGAGGAACGGCGCGATCTCGTTCATCCGATCGACGATCCGGCGATGAAAAAGCACGCGGCTGTCCGGCGTGACGACGTCGGTCAACAGGATGTCGGTTGACCTGAATCGCAGGCTGAACATCAGCCGCCGCCAGAACCCGCCGAGCGGTACGCCTCCGCGCCCTGAGTATTCGGTGAAGACGTTGTCGTCTCCCTTCGGATGGTGGAACTCCCTTGCGCGCGTTCGCACGAGGACGTAGCTGTTCGAGAGCTCGCCGAAGTAGAGCGACGGCTCGCGGACGCGCAGATCCACGGACGAGACCGGCGGAATGTCCTTCAGGAAAAGCACCGGCAGCCCTTCGCTCGTGACCTGGTTCACGGGTCCCAGCGTGACGCCGTAACCGTGCGTGAAGGTGAGCCGTTCGTTGACCCAGCTCGGGTTCTGCAGCGTGTCGGAGTTCAGCTCGCGTCCCGACAACATGATCTGCCGGTACTTCCCGTTGATGATGTATCGGTCGTTGTCGACGGAAACGAAGTCGTAGTAGCTGCGGATCTCCTGAATCTGGCCGAACGTGTCGAGGAGCGGCTGATGGTCCCACAGCCGGACGTTCTCGAGCGTCTCGGCGTTGCGCGCGACGTCCGCGCGCGTCAGCAGTGCGTCGCCCGGAAGCTCGCGCTCCTCGACGCCGTCGAGCGCGAACGCGCGTCGCGTGGCCGCGATGTTGTGCTCGATGAACGGGAGCTCCTTCACCTGCTCGTTGGGCGCCACGACCACCCGCTGCACGATCGCGGCATATACCCCGCCGATCACCGACACGCCGATGTAGAGCGCGATCGCTGCCAGGATCGGCCATGCACGCCGTGAAAAGGCATGGTACGCGGCGAGCACCGCGCCGATGATCAGAACGAAGAGCGTGGCGCGGAGAAACGGCAGTCGCGCGTAGATGTCGACGTATGACGCGCCGTGCACGAGCGTCCCGGACGAACCGATGAGCAGGCGCGGAATGTCCAGCCAGGCGCCTGCCGCCATGATGAGGAAGAGCGTCGACGCCAGCAGCGACAACTGCTGGCGCGCCAGCCTGCTGGTGTCCACGCCCTTGCGGGGGCCGAGGCCGACCGCGCCCGCGAGAATGTAGATGCCGGCGGAAAACACGAACGACAGGACGACGGCGACCAGGGCGAGCCCGCGGACGAAGTCGTAGACCGGCAGCTTGAAGACGTAGAACGAGATGTCGCGGCCGAAAATCGGGTCGGTCTGGCCGAACGGCACGGCGTGCCGGAACTCGAGCAGGTCGAGCCAGCGGGCCGACGCGGGAAGCGCCATCGCGATCGCGGCGATCGTGGCGACGATCGTTGCGGCACGCCGGACCTGGGGACGGTTGAAGAGAATCGGCTGACCCTGCGCCGTCGAGGCAATGACCACGTACGGCTGCGTGAGCACCGACAGCGCAACGAGCGCGTTCGCCCACAGCACGACGAAGGCGGCGGCAAAGACGACGCCCCCGGTGAGAAACGAAATGCGCAGGCGGCGCGCGAAGACGTCCGTGTAGCCCACTTCGGTGAACCACAGCCAGTCCGTGTAGAATGCGGCCGCGGACGGGAGCAGAAACACCAGCGCCAGGCCGATCAGCACGGCAGCCGATCGAAGAGACCGGGCGGGAGCGGCGGTTCTGGGGAGCAAAGCCTTCCTATTATCCGCCGGCACGAGGTTTGGAGACACGCTCCCTTGCCCGCGGGTCCGGTGCATCGGAGGGAAGGCGATGACGCACAGAACAGCTCAGTTTGTAGCCACCACGGCGCTCGTTGTCGCGTTTCAGACCGCTGCCGGCGCACAGGTCATGTCGAGACCTGCGCCTCCACCCGTTGTCGTCGCCGACAGCGAGGACTGGTACCGCTCGGGAGAGCCCATCGCGTTCGCCGGCGCCCTGTACTACCGGGTGGGTGCGATGCAGCACTTCAACGGCAACCGCATGTTTCCCACTGGGGGTAAAGGAAGTGTGACGTTCTATGTAGACGTCTTCCTCGATCCCTTGAGCAAGATCTTCGTCCCGGTGTCGGGAGGGCTGATGCAGCCGTACGAGCGCAGGCGGGACGGCGACCTCGCCGGCACGACCGGCAGCCAGGCGCCCTCGTTCCCGGTCGACATTCCTGCGGAATCGTCGACCGACCGGACGCGTGCCGGGTGGCCGGGCGGGAGCCTCGCGGCCGAAGCCGAGCCGGTTGCCACACCGCCGGACCTTTCCATCGAGCCCCTCGTGGAGCCCACCCCCGTTGGAACGGCCGGAACGATCGCGAGGCCGACACGCGGCGTCTCGCGCGATGCGCGGGCGTTTGCCGCGCTCGAGCGGCCCACGGGACTCAACGCGGTGTTCATCGTTTTTCAAGGGGCCCGGTGGCAGCCCGCGGGACCGGCCGTCGCGTTCAACGAGGCGGAGTACCGCGTGGTCGGCGACTATCGCGGCTTCCCCGTATTCGCCGACGATCCCGCTTCGCCGCGCGCCGGAGCGAAGATGATCTACGTGCCGTCGAGGAGCGGGATGCTCACGCCCTACGTGCCGCTCCAGCGGTGATGAAGGTAAAGCTGGGTGATGAAGCGCCGGACTTCGAGCTCGCGAGCCATCGCGGGGGAAAAGTCAGGCTGTCGGATCTTCGCGGGCGCAAGAACGTCCTCATCGCGTTTCACCCTTTCGCGTGGACGCCTGTGTGCGAACGGCAGATGGCCGGCTACGAAGCCGAGCAGCCGCGCCTGACGCGCCACGACGCGCAGGTGTTGAGCATCAGCGCCGACGCGGTTCCGCCGAAGGCCGCATGGGCGAACAGCCTGGGCGGTCTCTCCTACGATCTTCTGAGCGATTTCTTCCCGCACGGCGCCGTCGCCGGGCAGTACGGGGTACTCCGCCCTGAAGGCTTTCCGGAACGCGCCGTCTTCGTCGTCGACAAGAACGGCACGGTGGTGTTCGCCAAGCGCTACGACCTGGGCGAACTCCCGGATATGGCGGAGCCTCTGACGGTTCTCGAGCAACTCGGGTAACGAATCAGCAGCGGAATACGCAGAATTTGCGGAACCGCCCGACGGGTATCTCTTTGTCGGCCACGGAGAACGCCGCATCTAACACAGAGAACGCGGAGCGCACAGAGAACGCAGGTGCGCCTGTCGCCACGACCCCGCGCCTTCGGCGCGGTCGATGCGACCGGCGGTTCTTTCTGTGTTCTCCGTGGCCTCTGCGTTTAGAAGTATTGCACCCGACGCGTTCTTCTAGGATCGGGGTCGAAGGCTGAAGCGTTTCGGCTTCAACCTTCGACGCGCTTTTGGGCCGCGGGCGCGACGCCCGGGATCAGAGGCTCATAGCCGGCGGTCGTTGGCTTGCGAGGCGGGCAGCAAGCCGGCCGGCTAGGCGGGAGCATTCGAGTCAAACGATCAAGCCACCGACTCCAGCCGACGCCGTCGCGGCGTCGGTGACGGGCGGGCCGGCGCCGTGTCATCGACACGGACGTATGCGCCGTCCCGGGTCGTCTTCAGGAACTTCGCGTCGACGAGCGCCGCCAGGAGTGACGCGCACGTGTCACGATCCAGACCCCAGAGGCGTTGCGCCTGTGCAGTCGTCAGCGTGAGACCTGGCATTTCAAGGTACTCGCCGCGGATCCGCTGCAGAACGCTTTCCAGTCGCATGGTTCGTCTCCAAGTTCTCCGAAGGGTTACCCTCGTTTAAGCAACGGGCGTACCGCGACAGCTCATCTGCACTATGTTGGTGCAGGACTTCGTTTTAGTCGCTTCAAAAGCTAGTAGGGCTTGTCGATGGCAGGACCGTACGCGCCGTTACGCGGTGCGCGGGCTGGGTGCTGGCTTTGTGCGCGGCGTACGCACCGCGTACGCCGCCTGTTGGGAAAGGCTACGTTGCCCTAGAGCTCGCGCAGCGCGGTAACGATCGGGAGCCGAGCCGCGCGGATTGCCGGGAAAAGCCCGCCGAGGAGCCCCATCGTCGCGGCCGATACGATCCCCTGGATGAGCAACGCCGGTGTGACTGCAAAGGCGAAAGCGACCTGGCTGAAGCTCTGCCAGTTCATTGTCGCGGTCGTGAAGCCGTCGAACGCGGCATACGCAAGCGCCCCGCCGAGGATGCCCCCGATCAGGCTCAGGAGGATCGCCTCGACGAGCACCGACACCATGACAGCGCTTGCCCCGAACCCCAGTGCCCGGAGCGTGGCGATTTCACGCGTGCGAGCGGCTACCGCCGAATACATCGTGTTGATGGCGCCAAATACCGCACCGATGCCCATCAGCACGGCGATGCCGTATCCGATCGTCCGTACGATGCTGTGCAGGACGGTGGACTGCTCGGCGTAATAGTCGCTCTCACGGACGACGGTCACCTTGAGCCGCGGATCGGTCGTCAGCGCGTCCTTGAACTTGTCGAAGGAGTCAACTGACTCGAGCTTCGCGCGAACCGACTGAAACGAATTGCCGCGCCGGTAGGCGGGCTGCAGGACTCGGGCGTCGGCCCAGATCTCCGACTCGGCCGCCGCGCCGTCCGCCTCGAACACGCCGACGATCGCCCAGGTGTGCTCGCCCCACCTGACCGACATGCCGGGCTGGAGCTCGAACTCGCGCATCGCCGCGCGGCCCACGATGAGCTCGTTGCGGCCTGGCTCGAAGCGGCGGCCTTCGACGATCGACAACTCGGGCCGGGCCTCGAACGCCTGTGGCTGCACACCACGCAGCGGCACGTTGGCGGGGGTTCCTGTCGATCGCTTCGGCACGTCGGCGATGACGAGCAGTTCGGGCGAGGCAATCGGCCCGTTGGGCCCGCGCCGGATTCCTGCCCCTTCCACGGCGACCTTCGCTTCGTCTCCGGAGAGGCCGCTCGTCATCTCGGTGTCGGCGCCGGCGCGGAGCACGAGCGCCGTATCAGGGTATGCGGTGTCGATCAGGACCTTTCTGAAGCCCTCGCCAATCGACAGCACCGCAATAAAGACGATGACCACGCCCGCGATCCCCACGACAGCGACGGCGGAAGAGCCGAGCCGCTGGCGAATGGTGCGGATGTTGAGCGCCGTGACTGCGACGACCTGCGAGATCCAGCCCACGTCAGTTCCTCCGCAACGCGTCCACGATTCGAAGCCTGTTGGCTTTGAGCCCCGGCAGGATGCCGGCCGCGACGCCCAGGCCCAGGACGATCACCGCGCCGACGACGAGCTGGCGGGGCGGGTAGTAGAACGCGGGCAGGAACCCTCCCGTCGGGTCGCCCGCGGAAACCAGCAGCCAGCCGACGAGGAGCCCGGCGCCGCCGCCGAGCACCGCGATGAAGATCGACTCCAGCAGGACGAGCCCGAGCACTTTGCCATCGGTGAAGCCGAGCGTCTTCAGCACCGCGAGCTCGCCGATGCGCTCGCGGATGGACTGCGCCATCGTATTGCCCGCCACGAGCAGGATGGTGAACAGCACGGCGCCGGTGATCGCGGTAACGATGCTCCCGATGTCGCCGATCTGCTTCGCGAAGTTCTGGACGAACTGCGCTTCCGTCGCCGTCTTCGTCTCGTTCGCCGAGTTCGCGAACAGTCCGTCGATGCGCTGGGCGATCTGGTCGGCGTTCGCCGGATCGTTCACGCGGATGATGAACCAGCCGACGTTGCCCTCGATGAAGCTCACCCCGCGGAACGTCTCCGACAGGTACTGACGGTTGAAGAAGAACTGCGTGTCGTCCACGCCCTTCTTTTCCGCCGTGTAGATTCCGCGGATCGTGAACGTCCAGGGCGTCCCGTCCGGGCGGTTGAAGATCGGGCTGATGAGCGGAACGCGGTCACCGATCTTCCAGCCGAACCGCTCGGCGGTGGGCTTGCCTACGATCGCGCCGGTGCGATCGTCGAACCAGGCTTTCTTCTGGTCCTCAGGGACGATGTACTCGGGGTACATCTTCAGGAACGGCTCGGGTTCGACCGCCATGTTCGCGAAAAAGCTCGTCGGCGTCTGGTAATACGCCCCGAACCAGGTCGAGTGCGTAACATCCGACACGCCCTGTACGGATCGCATGCGCGACCCGTAGCTTTCGGGCACGAACATCATGAAGCCGATCCTGTGCAGCAGGACGAGGCGATCGGCGCCGGCCAGCTCGACGCCGAGCGTGAACGCGGAGCGAATGCCGACGAGCACGCCGAAGAGCACGAACGCCACGAAAATCGACAGCAGCGTGAACGTCGTCCGGATCTTGCGCCGGAGCAGGTTGCGCCAGACGAGGTGCAGGTATTTCATGCAGGCACCGCCTCCATCAACCGGCCTTTCTCGAGATGCAGCGTTCGCTGCGCGCGAGCCGCCGCATGCGGGTCGTGCGTGACCATCACGATCGTCTTGCCGTGCTCACGATTGAGCGTCTGCAGGAGCTCGAGAATCTCGTCTCCCGACTTGCGATCGAGGTCGCCCGTCGGCTCGTCGCAGAGGAGCAGCGTCGGGTCCGTCACGATCGCGCGCGCGATGCCGACGCGCTGCTCCTGTCCGCCCGAGAGCTGACGCGGATAGTGCTTCGCGCGTTCCTCGAGGCCGACGACGGACAGCGCGACGGCGACACGGCGGCGCCGCTCGGCTCGTGACAGCCCGGTCAGAAGGAGTGGCAGCTCGACGTTCCGCTCGGCGGTGAGAACCGGGAGCAGGTTGTAGAGCTGAAAAATGAAACCGATGTGGCGCGAGCGCCACCGCGACAGCTTGCCGCCCGACATCTTGTCGATCCGGTCTCCGCCGACCTCCACCGATCCTTCGGTCGGCGTGTCCAGGCCTCCCATCAGGTTCAGCAGCGTGGTCTTGCCGGAGCCGGACGGCCCCATCAGCGCGAGATAGTCTCCCTGCGGAATGTCGAGGTGCACGCCTTGCAGGACGTCGATGCGCTCCCCGCCCCGCTTGAATACCTTGTGCAAGTCGCGAATCTTCACCAGCGGCTCGGACATGTTTTAGTCTCCCTGCACACGCACGCGCGTGCCGTCGGCCAGCTCTGGCGGCCCGTCGATGACGACGAAC
The DNA here is from genome assembly GCA_036257535.1 of Vicinamibacterales bacterium. Classification (GTDB taxonomy): domain Bacteria; phylum Acidobacteriota; class Vicinamibacteria; order Vicinamibacterales; family 2-12-FULL-66-21; genus DATAEE01. The sequence goes on from DATAFJ010000190.1 coordinate 22,834, forward strand.
TCGCCGGCGGTGACCCCTGACACGATTTCCACTCGATCGCCGTCCGCCGTTCCGACGCGCACGGCGCGGCGCTCGACCCGGCTCTCCTTGAGCACGAACACGACATCCTGCCCGTTCGATTTCCTGACTGCCGTCTTCGGAACCAGGAGCCGCGCCTGCGGCGCCGGCGCCGCGTCGGCGCCGCCGGCACGCGCCTCGTTCGGCGCGTGAAAGGCCACCTTGACGCCCATGTCGGGCAGAATCCGCGGGTCCAGTTTTTCAAATCCGATCCGGACGAGTACCGTCGCTTTCTGCCGATCCGCCGTCGGGATCGTCGTGATGACGTGCGCCGGGATCCGCCAGTCCGGATACGCGTCGAGAACCGCGGTCACCGGCTGGTCCTCGCTCACGCGGTTGATGTAGCTCTCGTTGACGTCGACCTCGATCTCGAGCGAGGACATGTCGACGATGGTCGAGATGCCCGTGCGCGTGAAGCCGCCGCCGGCGGAGACGGGCGAGACCATCTCGCCCGGCTGCGCGTCCTTCGAGATCGCGACGCCGTCGAACGGCGCGCGCACGACCATGTCGTTGAGATCGGTCTGGTGGATGGCGACGTTGCGATCCGCGACCTCGACCTCCTGGCGGCCGACGTCGATTCGTGCCTTGAGCGAGTCGAACTGCGCTTCAGCCGTGTCGAGATCCGCCTGGCCGATCACGCCTTCCTTCGCGAGCTGTCGCTGGCGCTTCAGGTTGAGCTCCGCCTCGCGCAGCCGCACTTCGGTCTCGGTGACGGCGCGCCGCGCCTGGGCGAGCTGCGACACGGCGAGCGCGAGCGCCGCGCGAACCTGCGTGTCGTCGAGACGCGCGAGCACCTGTCCGCGCCTGACCTTCATGCCTTCTTCGACGTTGATCTCGATGACCTTCCCGGTGACTTTCGACGAGACCGTCGCCCGCCGCCGCGCGGTGACGTAGCCCGACGCATTCAGCACGGCGCCCGAAATGCCGGCCGCGCCTTCGGTCCGCGCCTCGACGGCCGCGGTCCGAACAGTCGCGGCCTGCGCCTGCGTGGCCCAGTACCACGCACCGGCGGCCAGGACGAGGACAGCGGCAGCCGCACCGATCCAGAGGCCGAGCCGCCCGCCGCGATCGCGGGCGCTGCGGTCGATTTTGAGCGACGCCAGGTCGGTCTTGAGATCAGCCAAGGTCTCCTCGGAGTGGCGAAACCCCGATTTTATCGCGTCCAGAAGAATGTTACGTAACGGGCGGGCCGAAGGTCGCGGCTATCGGTGAACGGCGGAAAAGGGCCGGTGAGCGGTGGAGCGGGCGGCTCTGAGCTCTGAGCTTTTAGCTTTGAGCTGTGAGCTGTGAGCCGTGAGTTCTGACTCCTGCGGCTGTCACGATCTTTAGATCCGCTTCTGACGGCGCCGTTTCCAGATCTGATGGATCCAGGGGGCGGCTAAAGCACTCGGAGCTCAGAGAAGAGGCCAGTTTCAGCGGCGCTCTTTGACCGTAATCGGTTCCGCCAGCACGAACATCAGCTCGGTTTCGGCCGGAATGACGGCTGGTGCGCCGCGGGTGGCCATCGTGTGTGCAGCGCCCGCGCCGCCGCCGATGCCGGCTCCGATCGCGGCGCCCGAGCCGCCACCGGCAATCGCGCCGATTGCGGCGCCGACACCGGTCGCGATGCCGATCTTCTTGGCATCCTTGCCCTTCGTCGACTTCGCCTCCTGTCCGACCGCATCGACTGCGAGGGTGACCGTCCGCCCGTCCGCCAGCGTCAGGCGGTTGATCGTGACCGCGAGCGATGCGGTGCCTTTCACGCGGCCGCCTTGATCGGAGTCGACGATCACGCCGCGCACGTGCGCGCCTTTTTCAGCGATCACCCAGCCGTCGTGCGCGATCGGCTCCGCGAGCGTCGCGGAGAATGTTTCGCCCGTCTTGTTGCTCTTCGTCGACAGCGTCGATGTCGTCCACACGCGGAGCGTTCTGCCCACCCTGAGCGTGTAAACGCGAGGCGGAGGTGGAGGCGGCAGCTCGGGCTTCGCTTCCGGTTGCGGCTCAGGAGCGGGAGCCGACTGCGCGACTGGCGGCGCGGTCTCCGGCGCGGCCGCTGTCGGTTTCGCGGCTGGCTGACGTGGAGGCGTCTGAGCGGCCTGCGACGGCGGCGGTGCCGCCTGTGCGGGCGCGGTGGGTTCAGCAGCCGGAGGCGCCTGCGATGAAGCCGGTTGTTCTGGCGCCGGCGCATTGTTCGAGGACGAAGGCTGGTTGCACGCGACCGCCAGGAACAGCGAGCCGACGACGGCGGCGATCAACCCTGGCAGCGTTGAATGTGAGCGCATGGCGTTCCTCCTCGGGTACAGCTGTGATTCTGTTGCGAGGATAGGACTCGCACCGGCAGCGCGCAAGCTGGCCTAAGGTCCGATGCGCTCAGATTCGAGGAACGCCCGGCTGTGGCAACCAGCCACGGCTGAGGTAGTCGCTCAAACCCAGCACGATCAGGATGCCGAGCCAGAAGAATCCGGAGGACACCACGACCCACGTCAGCCGCGTGCTGTAGCGCACGTGCATGAAATACAGGACGACGAGCGCGGCCTTCGTGACCGCGATCCCCAGCGCCACCGCGACGTTCAGGAAACCGAGGTCGAGGTAGGCGACCCAGACGGTCAGCCCGGTCAGCACCATGAGTGTCACGAAGACCGCGTAGTAGACCGATCGGGGAACGATGTGTTCAGACATGATTTCTCACGGTTCGGGGTTCAAGGTTCAGGGTTCAAGGTATGGACTTGGTTCAACGGTTCGAGATGGGTTCGCGGTTCGAGGTTCTCCAGAACCCCGAACCCGGCTTTGAACCTCGAACCTCGACCCCGAACCCAGAACCCACCTTGAATCCTGCACCCTGAACCCAGAACCGTTCATGATTTTTGTCAAGTATGCGCGAGATGTGCGCCGATCAGATAGAGAAGCGGGAACAGGAAAATCCACACGATGTCGACGAAGTGCCAGTACAGACCAGAGACCTCTACCGGCGAGAAGTACTCGGCGTCGAAGCGGCCCCGGTATGCATGCCAGAGAAGCCACAGCATGATCCCGAGGCCGATGACCATGTGCAGCGCGTGGAGGCCGGTCATCGCGAAGTAGAGCGAGTAGAACATCTGCACGGGCGCCCTGAGCGTCTCGTCGGGCCATTCGAAATGCGGACCCGGCACGAGGTGATGCTCGAACTTGTCGGCGTACTCGAAGGCCTTGATCACGAGAAAGGTGGCCCCGAGCGCCATCGTCAGAAGGAGAAACACGATCTGACCGCGGCGCCAGCTCGTTTGCGCCGCGTGCACGGCGAGCGCCATGGTGAGCGAGCTGCAGATGAGAACGACTGTGTTCACGCCGCCGAGAAACACGTCGAGGTGGCTGCTGCCGGCCGCGAACGCGTCGGAGTGCCAGGTCCGATAGACGATGTAGGCCATGAAGAGGCCCCCGAAGAACATGACTTCGGTGACCAGGAACACCCACATCCCGAGCGTCGACGCTTCCTGCTGCTGCTCGAGGTCGTCGAAGTGGTGCGCAAGCGCCGGATGATGGGCCGCGGAATACGCGGAGATCTTCGGCTCAGACAACGTCCATCCTCCCTCGCGTGTAGGCGTACGCGCCCTCCGTCACGACCGGCGTCTCGTGGAAGTTCTCGGTGATCGGTGGCGACTGGATGTCCCACTCGAGGCCCTTCGCGCCCCAGGGATTGGCTCCGGCGTTGCGGCCGTAGCGCATCGACCAGACGAAATAGACGAGCGGGATCAGATACCCGACGCCGAGGATCGACGCGCCGGCCGACGACATGACGTTCAGCACCTGGAACTCCTCCGGGTACGCGTGGTAGCGCCGCGGCATGCCCAGGTAGCCGACGATGAACTGCGGGAAGAACGTCAGGTTGAACCCCACGAAGACGACTAGCGCGGCGAACTTGGCCCAGCCCTCCGGATAGAGCTTGCCGCTGATCTTCGGCCACCAGTAATGCAGCCCACCGAGGTAGCCCATGATCGTCCCGCCGACCATGATGTAGTGGAAGTGCGCGACGATGAAGTACGTGTCGTGCACGTGGACGTTGAGCCCGAGCGTCGCCAGAAACAGGCCGGTCAACCCGCCGATCGTGAAAAGCCCGATGAACCCGAACGCGTAGAGCATCGGGGCGTCCCAGGAAATCGATCCCTTATAGAGCGTGGCGGTCCAGTTGAATACCTTCACGGCGGACGGGATCGCGACGAGGAAGCTCAGGATCGAGAAGATCATCCCCGCGTAGACCGACTGGCTGCTCACGAACATGTGGTGGCCCCAGACGAGGAAGCCGAGCACGGCGATGCCCAGGCTCGCGAACGCCACGAAGGTGTACCCGAAGACATTCTTCCGCGCGAAGGCGGCTACGAGCTCGCTGATCACGCCCATCGACGGCAGGATCATGATGTAGACGGCGGGGTGCGAATAGAACCAGAAGAGATGCTGAAACAGCACCGGGTCGCCGCCGCACGCCGGATCGAAGATGCACAACTTCAGCACGCGGTCGGCGAAGACAAGCAGGACCGTGATCGCGATGACGGGCGTTCCGAGGATCATGATCAGGCTGGCTGCGTAGTGCGACCAGACGAACAGCGGCAACCGGAACCACGTCATGCCCGGCGCCCGCATCCGGTGCACGGTTACGATGAAGTTGAGGCCCGTGAGGATGGACGAGAAGCCGGTGATGAAGATCCCGATGCCCGTCAGCGCGACATTGGTATTGGAGTACACGCTGCTGTACGGCGTGTAGAACGTCCAGCCGGTGTCGACGCCGCCCGCGATCATCGCCCACAGCGTGAAGAAGCCTCCCGCCATGAAGATGTACCAGCTCGCGAGGTTCAACTTCGGGAAGGCGAGATCCTTGGCGCCGATCATGATCGGCAGCAGGAAGTTGCCCAGCACGGCCGGGATCGCGGGAATCAGGAAGAAGAACACCATCACCACGCCGTGCATCGTGAAGAGCTTGTTGTAGGTCTGGGACTGGACCAGATCACCGGCCGGCGTCAGCAGCTCCAGGCGGATCAGGACCGCAAAGAGCCCGCCGAGCGCGAAGAACAGCGTGACCGCCCCGAGATAGAGCAGGGCGATGCGCTTGTGGTCGCGCGTGAGCAGCCACGACATGACGCCGTACTCGGCGTTGATGTAATTGCGGGGCCTGGCCGGTTGCAGCATGGTTACCGCTGACTTTCTGGCTGCGCGGGCGCCGTTTTCGTGGCAGGCGCCTGCGGCCCGAGCGTCCGGATGTAGGCGATGAGCTGCAGGAGCCCCTCCTCGTTGATCAAACCCTGGAACGTCGGCATGAGCGGCTCGTACCCGTCGACGATCTTCGCCTGTGGGTTCACGATCGACTCGCGGAGGTAGTTTTCGTCCGCCACGACCGTCTGTCCGTCCCGGAGCGGGACTTTCTTGCCGAACAGCCCGTCGAGCACTGGCCCGCGGCCCTTCGAGTCGGGCATGTGACACGTCTGGCAGGCGAGGTCGTTGAACAGCTTCTGGCCGCGGGAGGCGAGCGATCCCTCTTCGGTGCCGCCGCTCAACCAGGCCTGGAACGCAGCCGGCTCCATCACCTCAATCCAGCCGATCATCGCCGAGTGCTTGGTTCCGCAATATTCCGCGCAGAACAGGTGGTACCGCCCCGGCCGGCTCGCCTCGAACCACATCGTTGTCAGCTTGCCCGGGACCACGTCGAACTTGGTGCGGAACGCGGGAATGAAAAAGCTGTGGATGACGTCCTCGGTCCCCATGAGCAGCTTGACGGGCCGTCCCACCGGAACGTGCAGCTCGTTTATCTCGCGCCGGCCGTCCGGGTGCTGGACCTTCCACATCCACTGCTTGCCGACGACGTAGATTTCCATCGCGGCCCGAGGCGGCCGACTGAGGTCGAAGTAGACCCAGGCGCCCCAGACGAACATCACCATCGTGATCCCGAACGGAACGATCGTCCAGAGCAGCTCGAGCTGGATCGACCCCGTGATGCCGGCGCCGACCTCGCCTGGCGTGCGCCGGCGGTATCGGATCGCAAAGACGATGACGAGCAGGGCGATCAGGAGCGAAAAGAATGCGCTGACGGCGATGAGAAAGAAGTACAGGGCGTCGACGTCGCCTGCGAAGCCCGATGCCTGTGCCGGAAAGAGCGGGAGGTTCTGAAACATCTATCTCGTGCGTCGCCGCTCGAACCAGAGAAACAGGCCGAACGCCCCGACGGTCAGCAGGCCGCCGATACGGACCAGCGTCAGCGCGATGAAACCGTACCGCCCGGTCGACGGGTCGTAGTGATAGCAGAGCAGCAGCATCTGGTCCGCGAGCGAGCCGACGCGACCGGCGGAGGCCTCGACGATCCCGAGACGCAGGTCACGAGGCGGATACTCGATTCCGTAGAAGTAGCGCGAGATCACGCCCTCCGGTGTTGCGACCGCAATCGCGGCGGCGTGCGCGAACTGATTTTGATCCTGGTCGTACCGGTAGCGGAACCCGACCGCCTTCGTGAGGCGTTCGATTGAGTCGGGCGCGCCGGTCAGAAAGTGCCAGCCGGCGGCAGTGTGCGGTCGGCCGTAGCGTTCGAGGTAGGCGTGCTTCTTCGCGCGCGCGAGCTCGGGACTTTCGCGCGGATCGAAGCTGACGGCGACGACGTCGAAATCGCCACCCGCGTCGAGCGACACGACGCTCAGCGCACTGACGAGGCCGTTCAGCACTTGCGTGCAGAGCATCGGGCACTCGTAGTACACGAGCGCGACCACGACCGGACGGGCGCCGAAGTACTGGCCGAGCCGGACGCTGCGCCCATCCTCGTCACGAAACGTGACGTCGAGCGGCAAAGGCTGGTCGAGAAGCTGATCGATTCCGACGTCGCGCAGCATCGGTGGCTTTTCTGATGCTGGCGGCCCGGCCGTCCGGTTCGGTATCGGCCCTTGTGCCCGCCCGTACCCGGCAAGCAGCAGCACGAGCGCCGCGCACACGAGTGACGCGCGTTTCATCGAACTGGCAGGCCCCTTTCGACGATGAGCCGCTTGGCGCGCTCGATCGGAATGCGGGTGACGCCTTCCTGGCCGTCGACAGGGCCGTCGGCGTTGAGCAGCGTGTCTTCGTCGACGCGCATGGACTTCAGGTCGTTCACCGGCCGCGTCTGCAGACGCGGATTCGGCGGCAACTGGCCGGCCGGGGCCGCGAGCGGCGCCGGCGCCGGGTCCGCCGCCGCCGTCCGGGTCTCGAAGAACTCGAACAGGCCCCACATGGCGACATGGATCACCGCCGCGACCACTACCAGGCCGGCGCAGAACCAGAGGATCGCGCGGACGTTGACGTCGCTGCGCTCGTGGGCGACGTCAGGGTTGTGATCAGTGGTGGCCATGTGCGAACACTTCCTCGAAGTACGGGTCGTTGACAGCGAGCAGCTGGCGTCTGGTCAGCTCCCGCGTGAAGAGCGCGATCCAGATGCCGCCGAGCGCAACAGGGAGCGTGACGTCCAGCCAGTGGATGGGAAACCCGTGATGGCCCGGGCGCGGCGCGATCATCCACACGAGGTCGATGAGCCGCATGACGATCAGTGCCCCCGCGACCATCGCGACCGTCCCGCGGTTGCGCTTCACCTCGCGCGACAGCAGGAAGAGAAACGGCGCCACGAAGTGCCCGATGGCGATAACGAGCGCAATGGCTCCCCAGCCGCCGTGCAGTCGCTCGATGTACCAGGGGATTTCTTCCGGCAGGTTTCCGGACCAGATGATCAGGAACTGCGAAAACGCGAAGTAGGCCCACAGCATGACGAAGGCGAAGAGCAGCTTGCCAAGGTCGTGGAAGTGCGATGGCTCGACGACTTGTGAAAGCGGCTCGTGGTTCGACGTGACGGCGAGCGCGAGGATCGCGAACGCCAGCGCCGACAGGCCCTGGCCGCCCATGAACAGCACGCCGAAGATCGTCGAGAACCAGTGCGGATCGAGCGACATGACCCAGTCGACAGAGGCGAACGTGATCGTCAGCCCGTACGCCATCAACCCCGGCGCGCTGAGCTGACGGAACTTCCGCTCCGATCCGATCGGCCGTGGCCCGCCGGCGTCCTGCTCGCGCGACCATCGGTTCAGCACATAGGCGAGCGCGTTCCAGATCGCAAAGTAGATGACGGCGCGCGCGATGAAGAACGGCACGTTGAGGTACGGCCGCTTGGTCTGAAGCACTGGATCGGCGGCAACGAGGTCCGGCCGTGCCCAGATGTAGAGCACCGGCAGCGCGCCGAGGATCGGCAGGAAGGCGGCCGTCAGGAACGGGAGCGTACGTGTCGCGGCCTCGAGATGGCGACGGATCACCATGCCCCACGCTCCGCCCGTCAGATGGTGGAGCATCAGGATCGCCAGCGAGCCGAGCGCCACGCCGAGCCAGAGCATGAACGCGGCGAGGTACGAGCGGAAGAACTGTTCGGCGCCGGCGAACGCAAACGCGCCCAGGATCGACACGGCCGCCGCCGCGGCGCCCACGATCAGCGCGCCTCGCTGAAGCCGGTCGACGCGGTCGGCTGGAAGACTCATTTTTCTGTAGCGTGCTGGCTGAGCTGCAGCGCCCGGATGTAGGCCGCGACGGCCCAGCGATCCTCGGGCTGAATCTGCGCGCGGTAGTCGGGCATCGCGCCGAACCCATTCGTGATGACGTCGTAGAAATAACCGGGCGGTGCCGCGCGGAGGCGGTCGATGTGGAGCGACTGCGGCTGCCGGTAACCGCGGCGCACGATCATGCCCAGGCCGTTGCCCACCCGGTCGTGACACGGCGCGCAGTACACGTTGTACCGCTGCTGACCGCGGTCCATCATTGCCCCGGTGATCTGAAACGGAAACGTCGTCACGGGCTGGCCGTTGATCTTGCCGGTGTACAGATGCTCGTCAGCCTGCAGCTGCCCGCGCGCGACGGTGCCCTCGACGATCGGCCGCGAGGCCCGTCCGTCCTGGAAGAACGCGCTCGATTCGAGCGGCTCGTACTTCGGCTGGTCGTGCATGTCCTGGCGGCACGCGGCGGTTACGAGCAGCAGAAACAGGCTCCAGGCCCCAGGCCTTAAGCCCCGGAATCTAGTGCGCAACTTCCACCACCTCTCGCGGCTCCAGGCTCCGGAGAAAATCCGCCGTGCGCTCCGGATCGAACTGCTTGTCGCGCGCTTCCACGAGCAGGAAGAAGCGGTCACGGCTCGCGAGCGCGAAACGTTCGACGTTGAACACGGGGTGGTACGGTGTCGGCAGTCCGTTGAGCGCCAGCATCCCGAGGACCGCCGTGAACGCCGCGAAGAGAATCGTCATCTCGAAGGTCACCGGCACGAACGACGGCCAGCTGTTGTAGGGCCGGCCCCCGATATTCAGCGGATAGGCGATGACCGACGACCAGTACTGCAGCCCGTAGCCGGTCAACGCGCCGACGATGCCGCCGCCGAGCACGAGCATGGGCAGCTTGCGCTCGCGGAAGCCGATCACGTCCGCGAGCCCTTCGACGGGAAAGGGCGTGAACGCGTCGATCCGGCGGTAGCCTTCCGCGTGCGTCCGCGCGGCCGCCTCCAGCAGCGCGTTCGCGTCGCCGAACTCCGCGAGCAGCCCGTAGATGCGCGTCCTCGGTCTCACGACTGGCTTCGCTCCTCAGAGAACACGAAGGTCCTCCACTTCCTTGACCTGCGCCTCCGGCAGCAGCGTGCGCATCTCGAAGATCGAGATCATCGGCAGCACGCGGATGAACAGGAACATGAGCATGAGGAACAGCCCGATCGTTCCGAAGAACGTCGAGAAGTCCCAGACCGTCGGGTAATACATGCCCCAGGAAGAGGGCAGGAAGTCGCGGTGCAGGCTCGTGACGATGATCACGAAACGCTCGAGCCACATCCCGACGCTCACGATGAGCGCGACGATGAAGAGCACTAGGAGGTTCGTCCGCAGGTGCTTGATCCAGAGGATCTGCGGCGCGATCGCGTTGCAGAAGATCAGCGCCCAGTACGACCAGGCGTACGGCCCGGTGGCCCGGTTCAGGATCATGAAGCGCTCGTACTGGTTCGCGCTGTACCAGCCGAAGAACGCCTCCATCGCGTAGCCATAGACGACGATCAGGCCGGTGACGAGCGTGATCTTTGCCATGTTCTCGAGGTGACGGTTGGTGATGAAGTCCTCGAGACCGTAGAGCGCGCGAAGCGGGATGGCGAGCGCCAGCACCATCGCGAAGCCGGCGTAGATGGCGCCGGCGACGAAGTACGGCGGGAAGATCGTCGCGTGCCAGCCCGGCACGATCCCGACCGCGAAGTCGAAGCTGACGACCGTGTGGACCGAGAGGACGAGCGGTGTCGCGAGGCCCGCGAGAAGCAGGTAGGCGGTCTCGTAGCGCTGCCAGTGGATCGCCGACCCGCGCCAGCCCATGGCAAGCATCCCATAGACCATCTGCATCCAACGGTTGGTCGAACGGTCGCGCAGCGTTGCGAGATCCGGGATGAGGCCGACGAACCAGAACGCGAGCGAGACGAGGCCGTAGGTCGTGATCGCGAAGACGTCCCAGATCAGCGGGCTGCGGAACTGCGGCCAGAGCCCCATCGTGTTCGGGTACGGGAACAGCCAGTACGCCGCGAGCCACGGACGACCCGTGTGAAAGAGCGGGAAGATGACGGCGCACGAGACGGCGAAGAGCGTCATCGCCTCCGCAAAGCGGTTGATCGACGTCCGCCAGCTCTGGCGCAGCAGCAGGAGAATCGCCGAGATGAGCGTGCCGGCGTGACCGATGCCGATCCACCAGACGAGATTGATGATGTCGAACGCCCACGCGACAGGAATGTTGTTGCCCCAGATGCCGACACCCGTCAGCACGAGGTGCGTGAGCGACACGAGGAGCATGAGCGTCAGCGCGAAGCTGACGGCCGCCCCGACGAACCACCAGAGCGGTGGGCGGCGCGTGAGAACGATCGCGCTGATCTTGTCGGTCAGCGAACCGAACGTATGCCCGGGGCCGATGACCGGCGCCGGCGCGTACTCGGTCGCGTCGACGACCCGCTCGTGTGGGTAGTCAGTCATCTTCTCGTTTGTGTTGGGGCCCCACCCCCAACGCCTGCCATCCGCCTTCGCCAAGGCTCCGGCGAGACCTCGCCGAAGCTCGAAGAGCGTAGGCGGGCGCCTCGCTCACGCTCGGCGCGGTCCTCGCAAGATCAGCCTTCGTGTCGATCACGGCTCAGATCTCTCTTCTCGAGTTCGGAATTCGGGTTTCTCAGCGCTCCGAGATATGTCGTCCTGGGCCGCGTGTTGAGGTCCTCGAGAAGCCCGTAGTTGCGCGGTTCCGCCTTGAGCGTCGCCACGCGGCTTCCCAGGTCGTTCATGTTGCCGAACACGATCGCCTGCGCCGGGCACGTCTGCGCGCACGCTGTCTGAATCTCCCCATCGCGAATCTCGCGTCCGTCCTTCTTGGACTCGATCCGCGCGGCGTTGATTCGCTGCACGCAGTAGGTGCACTTCTCCATGACACCCCGGCTGCGCACGGTGACGTCCGGGTTGCGCATCAACTGCAGCGAGGGCGTGGTGAAGTCGGCGTACAGAAGGAAGTTGAACCGGCGCACCTTGTAGGGACAGTTGTTCGAGCAGTACCGCGTCCCCACGCACCGGTTGTAGACCATGTCGTTGAGACCTTCGGCGCTGTGCGCCGTCGCCGCCACCGGGCAGACCGTTTCGCACGGGGCCGTCTCGCACTGCATGCACGGCACCGGCTGGTGGTACGTTTCGGGATTGTCGAGGTGGCCGCGGTAGTACGTGTCGACGCGCAGCCAGTGCATCTCGCGGCTGACGATCACCTGATCCTTGCCGACGACCGGGACGTTGTTCTCGGCCTGGCAGGCGACGACGCAGGCGTTGCAGCCGGTGCACGCGTCGAGATCGATCGTCATGCCCCACTTGTTGCCCGTGTACTGGTAGTCGGGATACAGCGTGAGCGTCTTCGGCGGTGTGTGCCCCATGTGCCGGAAGATCTCCGGCTCGCGCTGGTACGCCTCGTGCGTCGCGACGCGCACGGGGTTGCGGTTCTCCATCAGGAAGTGGTTCTGCGTCGTCGCAAGCGGATACGTCTCGCCGGTCCTGACGATCTCGCCGCGCGTGTGCCAGGGCGCGGCCGACGTCCTGAGTGGATAGGCGTCGAAGCCGACCCGCGAACCGACGCGTCCGGCGCGCCGTCGTCCGTAGCCGAAGTGGACCGTCGCCGAGTCGGGAGCGTGGCCCGGCACGATCACGAGCGGCATCCGGATCGATCGCGTCGCGGCGCGCACCTCGACGAGATCCCCGGCCGCGAGGCCGAGCCGGTCCGCCGTCTGCGGTCCGACATAGACCGCGGCATCCCACGTCAGCTTGGTGAGAGGCTTCGGCAGCTCCTGGAGCCATCCGTTGTTGGCCAGCTGGCCGTCGCCGATCGCCGGATCGGGTCGGAACAGAATCTCCACGGTGCCGGGTGCCTCGGTCCTGGTGCCGGGTGCCTGGTAGGTGCCGGGTGCCTGGTAGGTGCCGGGTGCCTGGTGCGTGGCGCCCCCAGAACTCGCGGCAACGAAGCCGTCGTGCAGCGCGCGCCGCCATGCCTGCTCGTCGAGACCGCGCGTCTTCAACCAGTGCTCGCGGACGATGTCGTACGAGGAGCGCTCCGGGCGAGCGGTCAGTGCCGCGACGACTTCGTGAGCGGTGCGGCTGTTGTAGAGCGGTGCGATGAGCGGCTGGATGATCGACTCGGTCCCGTCGTAGGCGCGCGCGTCGCTCCACGATTCGAGCGAGTGGGACAACGGAATGTTCCAGTGGCAGAACGCCGACGTCTCGTCCTCGAAGAGCGATGCGTGGACCGCGAGACCGACCTTCTTCAGGGCTTCCGCGAAGTTCACGTCGGCCGGCGCGTCGAACGCGGGGTTCCCACCGACGATCAGGAGGAGGCTCACGCGGCCCGCGGCCATGTCGGCGGCGAGCTCCGCAATGGAGGCCGCGTGATCGACCGGACGCGCCTCGACCGGCTGCGCGGCGACGACAGTGGTGCCGATGTTTCCGAGCGCCGCGTTGAGGCGTCGGACCTCTTCGTGGACTTCGGGCGGCTGCGTGTCGCCTGCCGTGACGATCGATCGCCCGCGGTGCGCGCGAAGGTCGCGCAGCACCGCGTCCGTGAACGCCGCCTGTTGTTCGGACAGGCGTGCGCCTCCATTGAGCGCTCGGGCGAACGCGGCGATCTCGGATGGCTTGAGCGGCAGCCGGTGATCGGCTTTCGAGCCCGTGATCGACGGGCAGCTCTCGACCGCGTAGAAGCGGAACGGCTGTTTGGACGCGGCGGCACCCCGGCGTCGCGACGCGAAGTCGCGTGCGTACCGGATATGACCGGGACCGCAGCTCAGAAAGTCGTCGTCGAGCGACAGGACGACGTCGGCGCGATCGAAGTGGTAGATGAAATCCTGACGCGGCGCGAGACGGCCGGATGGTTCCCACCGATGCCATCTCGCCCGCGGCAGTTCTTTCAGCAGGCTGTCGAACTGAGCGGCGAGCGTTGGCGAGGTCACCGTTCCGGTAAGAATCCGCAGGCCAGCGCCCTGCGCAGCGCGCTGCCCGGTCATGGCGAGCTGCATGGCCGCGAGGAAGCTGCCCCACGGCCGCACCTCGCCCCGGTTGCTGATCGTCTGCGCGCGATCGGGGTCGTAGAGTGTGAGGATGGCTGCCTGGCTCCGCGCGTCGGTCGCGCCGAGGCTGGCCTGATGCTCGGGATTTCCCTCGATCTTCGTCGGTCGGCCCATGTGGCTCTCGACGAGCACCGGCATCGCGACGCCGTTCTCGACGAGCGCAGTCGCGAAGAACAGCGGCCTCCCCGGAATGATCTCTTCCGGCTGACGGACGTAAGGAACGATCGTTTCGCGCGGCTGGCGCGTGCACGCGCCCGCACCTGCGAGCGCGAGCGATGCGCTCATCAGCTGGAGGAACCGGCGGCGTCCGACGGGATCCGTAAACTCCGAGGCGAGCGCGGGGAACTCGCGATGCACGAGTTCCTCGATTTCCCTGGAGGCCGCGTATTCCTCCATACTCCGCCAGAATTCAGCCTTCACTGCGCTTCACCTATCGATGACACACCGAGCAGCTCGTCAGGTGCTCGACGTCGGCGATGCCGTATTCCTTGACGAGTCGGGCGCCCAGGCCCGGATCGTCCGCCGGCGGCTCCCATTCCATGTTGAACACCTGATCGCGCGGCCGGATGAACCGCCCCGGCTTGCGATGACACTCGAGGCACCACTCCATCTGCAGCGACGAGTACTGATACACGAGTGGCATCTGGTCGACGGGCCCGTGGCACGTCGCGCAGCCGACGCCCTGCCGCACGTGGATCGAGTGGTTGAAATACACGAAGTCGGGCAGGTCGTGGACGCGCGTCCAGCTCAGCGCCTCGCCCGAGCGGAAGCTGCTCCGGACGGGCTCGAGCATCGGGCTGTCGGACCAGATCTGCGAGTGGCAGTTCATGCACGTTTTCGTGGGCGGTACGTTCGCGAACGCGGAGTCCTCGACCGATGTGTGGCAGTAGCGGCAGTCAATCCCCATGCCGCCCGCGTGATGCGCGTGGCTGAACTGAATCGGCTGTTCGCGCGCGATGCCTGCCTGCGTCACGTAGCCGGATCGGTTCACGCCGGCGACGATCCACAGCGTCAGGCCGAAGATGATCAGGCCGCCGAAGATGCTCAGCCGCGAGAGCGTGTTCGTGCTGCGGTGAAAGATCTGACTCATCGGACGGACGATGGCCTGGCGCCCATAATGTGAAACTTTTCACAATCTGTCAACCGGCCACGTGCAGCATACAATGTCGGCGCTTTTCGGCCTGTTGGCCCTTAGTCGTAGATCCCATGCAGACTGCCTGCGCGATTCGTATCACCGACGTCACCAAACGCTTCGGCAGCGTCGTCGCCGTCGATTGCCTGTCGCTCGAGGTGCCGGCCGGCTCGATCTACGGGTTCATCGGTCCGAACGGATCCGGCAAGACGACGACGATCCGGATGATCCTCAACATCCTGCTGCCAGACGAGGGCGTGATCGAAGTGCTCGGAAGCCGCGAGACTCGCGCCGCCCGCGACCGCGTCGGATACCTGCCCGAGGAACGCGGCCTCTACAAGAAGATGACCGTGCGCCGATTGCTCCGCTACTACGGGCGCCTGAAAGGCCGTGGCGCCGCAGAGGTGGATCGAGAAGCCAATCGGTGGCTGAAAACGTTTGACCTGTCAGCCTGGGCGGATCGGAGGGTCGAGGCGTTGTCGAAAGGGATGGCGCAGAAGGTTCAATTCATTGCCTCTGTCGTGTCGAATCCGGAGCTCGTGATCCTCGACGAGCCGTTCTCCGGCCTCGATCCGGTCAACGCGGATGTGCTGAAGGATGCGGTGCTTCAGCTTCGCGCTTCGGGAAAGACGATCGTCTTCAGCACGCACGATATGGCTGCCGCCGAGCGGATGTGCGACCGCATCTTCATGATCTTCCGCGGGCGCAAGGTCCTGGACGGCGCGATCGAAGAGATTCAGGCATTTTACGCGCTCGATACGGTGCGCGTCAGAATCGACGGCGGCGCGGCGCTCCTGCGGCGGCTGCCTTACGTGGAGTCGGTGAACGACCACGGTCGTCTGCAGGAAGTCCGGCTGACGGGCGACCCTCAGCAGTTTCTCGCGCGGCTGACATCCGAGACGACGGTTCATCATTTCGAGGTGACGCGTCCGTCGCTCCACGACATCTTCATCCGGATCGCGCGGCCGACCGGCGAGGGCGAGCCCAGCCTGTTCGGATAGCGCACGATTCGGCGGGTCACCATGCACAGAATCTTCATCGTCGCGACGTCCGAGTTCCTCACGCTGGTCCGCACGAAGGCGTTTCTCATCGGCGTGTTCATGATGCCGGTCTTCGTCGGCGGCTCGATCGCGCTGCAGAAGATCACGATGGAGAGGCCTGACACCGAGCGGCGGTCGTTTGCCGTGATCGACATGACGGGCGTGCTGTACGAACCGCTCGCGCGGGCGGCGGAGGTCTGGAACCGCGTCGCGACGTCGCCCGCTGGGACGCCGGTGGCGGGCACGTTCGACCCTTCACGTGTCGATCTCGCCGGACGGCCGGCCGAAGTGGTCCGGCTCGAGCTGTCCGACCGTGTCCGGCGTGGAGAGATCTTCGCCTTCGTCGAGATACCGGCGTCCGTGCTCGATCCGCAGGTCGACGCGCCGATTCGGTACTACTCCAACCACCCGGCGCACGAGGCGCTGCCGAGATTCCTCGAGGAGATGCTCGCTCGCGAGATCGTCAACCGCCGGTTCGAGGCCGCGTCTCTCGATCGCGCCATGGTGGATCAGCTCACGAGGACGCCGCCCGTCGACTCCCTCGGCCTCGTTGAGCGGAGCGGCACGGGCATCACGCAGGCGGCAGGCGTCGACAAGCTGCGGACGTTCGCGATTCCGGGCGCGTTCATGCTCGCGATGTTCCTGCTCGTCATGACCAGCTCGCCGCAGCTCCTCAACAGCGTCATCGAAGAGAAGATGAGCCGCATCAGTGAAGTGCTCGTCGCGTCGGTCACGCCGTTTCAACTGATGATGGGAAAGCTGCTCGGCAGCGTCGCCGTGTCGCTCCTCCTCGGATTCATCTATCTGTCGGGCGGTTATGCGCTCGCCGCGTACTGGGGCTACGGCGGCGTCCTGACGCCTGGACTCGTGATCGCGTTCCTCTTTTATCTCGTGCTGGCGGTGCTCCTGTTCGGGTCGATGTTCATCGCGATCGGCGCCGCCTGCACCGACCTGAAGGACGCGCAGAACATGATGACGCCGGCGATGATCCTCGTCATGTTCCCGCTCTTCATGTGGGTCGCCGTCCTGCGCGCGCCCGACAGCGGCCTGGCACTCGCGATCTCGCTCTTCCCGCCGTCGACGCCGTTCATCATGCTGCTCCGGATCGCGCTTCAGCCTCCGCCGCCGCTTTGGCAGATCCTGCTCTCGGCCATCCTGGTCGGCGTCACGGTCGTCCTGGCTGTCTGGGCCGCGGGCCGCATCTTCCGCGCCGGCCTCCTGCTCCACGGCAAGGCCGCCACCCCGCGCGAGATGCTGCGATGGATCACGACGGGCTGAGTCGAGTCACGGCAATTTCGGACTTGGGGATTGGAGATTGCCGGATTAGTCGTGGAACTGCTGATTGAGGATTGATGACCCATCGACAATCGCCAATTGATCGAGAATCGACCATCCCACAATCGGATCACCAATCCTCACTCTTCAATCCGCAATAAATCTGGCAATTGCCATTCCCTCAATTGGGCAATACTGAGAGGCATGAATCGTCCGTACCCCCGAGAGTCGTTCAAGTCCCCGCGCTTCGCGCAGCCCGCGACGTTCATGCGGCTGCCGCACGTGGAGGATCCGGCAGGGCTCGACGTCGCGATCGTCGGCGTTCCGTTCGATGGAGGCACGTCCTACAGGACGGGTGCCCGGCTCGGCCCGCGTGAGATTCGCGCGCAGTCGTCGCTCATCCGGCCTTACAGCTACTTCCAGAAAGTTGCGCCGTTCGACGCGCTCAGGGTCGCGGACGTCGGCGACGTGGATGCGCCGCCGACGAGCATCGAGAAGGCCTACGCCGCGATCGAGCAGGCCATGGATCGCATCCTCGGCGCCGGCGTGATCCCGCTGGCGGTCGGAGGCGACCACTCGATCTCGCTCCCCATCCTGCGATCGATCGCGCGCAAGCACGGCCCTGTCGGCCTCGTGCAGTTCGACGCCCACATCGATACGTGGGACGAGTACTTCGGGGGCAAGTACTTCCATGGAACGCCGTTCAGGCGCGCGATCGAGGAAGGACTTATCGCGCGCGGACGTTTCGTGCAGGTCGGCATACGCGGTCCGATGTACGGCGAGGAAGACTTTGACTTCCACCGCGAGCACGACATCACGATGATCGACATCGACCGCGTGAAGGCGGAAGGCGTCGACAACGTGATCGCGACCATGAGGAGCGTGCTCGGGGGAAGCCAGGGAATCTTTGTCACATTCGACATCGACGGCATCGATCCCGCGTTCGCGCCGGGCACCGGCACGCCGGAGGTCGGCGGCCTTACGAGCCACGAAGCGCAGCGGCTGATTCGCGGCCTCGCAGGCCTCCCGATCGTCGGTTGCGATGTGGTGGAAGTCGCTCCGCAGTTCGACGGCCCGTCGCACATTACGTCGCTGCTCGCCGCCAACCTCCTGTTCGAGCTCCTCTGCGTCGTCGCCGGTTCGCGCGCCTGATGGACACGTTCTCGCACGCCGGCTGGGGATTTGCGGCGCTGCATGCCAGGCGAAGTCTCGCCTGGTGGGGAGCGCTGGCCGGCGCGATGCCCGATCTCCTGTTTTTCATTCCTTCGCGCGTTGAAGGCTTCATCGAGAAAGGGCGGGCCGGGCTCACGGCCGGCTCCGAGCCGGGCGTGTGGCGGGCGGACGGGCCACCGCTGCCGCCGGAACTCGTGGAGGCCTATTACCGTTACTACGTCAAAACGCACAGTCTTTTGCTGCTTGGCGTTGCCGTCGTGCTGCTGATTCTGACCGGCAAGCGCAAGTGGTCGTGGCTGGCGGTTCCGTACGGACTCCACGTCCTCATGGATATTCCGACGCACGAGAGATATCAAACGCAGCCGTTTTGGCCGCTGTCGTCGTGGAGCTTCGAAGGGCTGACGTGGGGCGACCCGCGGATTTTCTGGCCGAACGTCATCCTTCTCGCGGCTGCGCTCGTCTTTGCCGCGCGGCGCCGGAGACGCCTCCAGGAGGGGACCGCATGACACGGCTGGCAATCTGCCTGATCGCGATCGGCCTCACCGCGCAGCAACCGGCTCAGGGTCCCTCGCCCGTCACCTATCGCCTGTCGTTTCCGGAGGCAGAGCATCGCTGGATGCAGGTGGAGGCCATGTTCCCGGAGGTCGGCGCCAACCAACCGCTCGACGTGCTCATGAGCCGCTCATCACCCGGCCGCTACGCGCAGCACGATTTCGCGAAGAACATCTTCGAGCTGCGCGCACACGACTCGAAGGGAACCGAGCTGAACGCGACGCGTCAGGGTCCGCACCAGTGGACCGTTGCGGGGCACGACGGCTCGGTCCGCCTGGTGTATCGCATATACGGCGATTACGCGGACGGTACGTATCTGGCCGTCGATTCGTCGCACGCCCACGTGAACATGCCCGCATCGCTGATGTGGGCGCGCGGTCTCGACGATCGGCCGGTCCGCGTCACCTTCGAGCCGCCGCGCAACTCCGGCTGGCGCGTAGCGACACAGCTCTACCCGACGTCGCAGGCGATGACGTTCACCGCTCCGAACCTGCAGTACCTCATGGACAGCCCCGCGGAGCTTTCCGCACTGACGATGCGGGAGTTCACGGTCAGGGGACCGGACGGCCGCGACGCGAGGATTCGTATCGCCCTGCATCACGACGGATCGGACGGCGACGCTGACGCGCTTGCGTCAGACGTCCAGAAGATCGTCCGCGAGCAGGTGGCCGTCTTCGGTGAATTTCCGGAATACGAAACAGGCGCCTACACGTTCCTGCTCGACTACCTTCCATGGGTGATGGGCGACGGCATGGAGCACCGGAACAGCTCGGTCATTACCGCGCCGCTCTCTACCGCCAACCCCACGCAGCGGCGGGCCGCGCTTCAGACGATCTCTCACGAGTTCTTCCACGGCTGGAACGTCGAACGGATCAGGCCGCGGTCGCTCGAACCGTTCGACTACACGCAGGTGAACATCTCCTCGGAGCTGTGGTTCGCGGAGGGCTTTACGAGCTACTACGGGCCGCTCGCGATTCATCGCGCCGGCCTGTCAGACCTGAACGACCTGCTGAGGGATGTTGGCTTCGGCCTCGAGGCCGTGATCAACGGCTCGGGCCGCAGGTTTCGATCGGCGGCCGAGTCGAGTCGCACGGCCGCGTTCGCAGACGGCGCTCGATACGCGGACCGTACGAATCTGAGCGCGACTTACATCTCCTACTACACGTACGGCGCAGTCATCGGCCTCGGCCTCGACTTGACGCTGCGTGATCGCAGCGACAACAAGGTCACGCTGGACGATTACCTGCGCGCCCTCTGGCACAAGTACGGCAAGCCGGGCGCGCCGGCGCCCGGCTTCGTCGCCGTGCCTTACACGATGCAGGACCTGCGCGACACGCTCGCCCAGGTGGCCGGCGACCAAGCATTCGCCGATCGATTCTTCGACCGCTACATCGAAGGCCGTGACGTCGTCGATTACGCGGCGCTCTTGTCGAGGGCCGGGTTCGTCCTGCGCCGGCGGCAGTCGTCGCGCGGCTGGATCGGCGATCTCGGCCTCGACAGCGAAGGCAAGGGCGTACGGGTTGGACGGCTGGTGTCGCCCGGCTCGCCGGCCTACGCGGCCGGCCTCGAGCAGGACGACGTGCTCACGGCGGTCAATGGCAGGCCGGTCGTATCGACCGCGGACGTCGAGTTCGCGCTTCGCGAAGTGCGCGCCGGCAGCCGCATTCCCGTCACGTTCCTCCGGCGCGGCCAGTCGACGCGAACGACGATAGCGGCGGTGCAGGATCCATCGCTGGACGTCCTGATGCTCGAGGCGACCGGCGGGACGATCACGCCGGCCCAGCGGACGTTCCGGGCACGCTGGTTGGCGAGCAAAGCACAATAAAATAGAGACATGTGTCGAAACATCAAGACGCTCGCCAATTTCGAACCACCGGCGACCGAAGACGAGATCAGGGCGTCGGCACTTCAGTTCGTGCGCAAGCTCAGCGG
>DATAFJ010000202.1:0-4472 GCA_036257535.1 Vicinamibacterales bacterium
GGCAGTTCTTCGTCCTTCAGTTCGCCCATCCCTTCAGACTTCGTACTCCGCACTTCGTACTTGTTGTTCTCCCCAGTCGAGGACGCCCTTCCGCCACACATAGATGTAGCCGGCGAGCAGGATCGCGAGAAACACCACGACCTGGACGTAGCCTGCCCAGCGCAGGTCGCGGAGCGCCATCGCCCACGGATAAAGGAAGGCGACCTCGATATCGAGGAGCAGGAAAATCATCGCCACGAGGTAGAACTTCACCGAGTGGCGCTCGCGCGCATCGCCGACGGCCGGCACGCCGCACTCGTACGGCGCGAGTTTTTCCGGAGTCGGCTTCTTCGGTCCGACGAGACGAGACAACAGGACCGATCCGGCGCCAAACGCGGCGCCCAGCGCGATCATTAAGAGGATGGGAAACCAGCCCTGCATCAGCTTGTGAACTTTTTCGCAAGACCAATCTTCATGCTAGTCAACGGCTCGCCGCAAAGTCAATCAGACCAAAGGCTACGACGTCTGCCAATAGGCCGGGCCGCGACGAAAGTCGGCGTCGGCCGCGATGATTTGATACGCGCACGTGCAAGTCCTGCTGAATCTCAATACGACAGACTGGCGCGACAATTGCTCCCCGTGCAGCGGAGGGAATCGGTGCATCGACTCACCAAGGTTACGCTGGCCGTGGTTGTTGCCTTTGGGCTGCTCGAGGCGAACCCCGCCCAGGCCCTCCCGCTCAGTCTGAACACCTGCCTGTTTGGCTGCGGCGCATTCGGCGCCTCCGGCGGCGGCTCGATCGAGGCGACCCTCGAGATCGTCAACGGCAATGATTTCCTGATCACGCTGACGAATTCTCTGAATAGCGCGGCAACCAACGACCGCCGTATGTCGACTGGCTCGGGTTTCTGTACCACGCGCCGCTCGCGGGGGCGACCATCCAGAGTTTTACCGTTCTCAGCGGAGCCGTCACCCAGCCATCGTTCTACAACCTTTCGGGCCTTTACGTCGGCTTCGGATTCAACTTCCAGAATAGCGGGCCGGGTGGGTTTCAGGCCATGATGCCCGACGAGAGGATCCAGATTCTCGTGGCCACCAGCGGGTTCGTCAATCTCGCGCTCCTTACGGGCGCGGTAGCCCAGATTGGCGGCCTCGGCCCAAACGGCACGTCCGGCGCGATAATCGTCGGCACGCCGGTTCCCGAGCCAGCCACGCTCACGTTCTTGTCCGTGGTCGGCTTAGGCACCCTCCTGCTCCGGCGTCGTCGCTCCTCCTGACTTTCAGAAAACGGTTTTCGAGGCCGCTCGCGCCTTCGCGCGGCGGGCTTTTTTTTTGTGATACCCTCGGTTTGTGCGCATTCGCTTGAATGGCGATCCGCACGAGCTCGCCGCCCCGCTCACGATAACCGCGCTCCTAAGTAGCCTCGGCATCGACGCGCGCCGGGTGGCCGTCGAGCGAAACCTCACCGTTGTCAGACGCGCCGACTACGACAAGACGATGGTCGAGGAAGGGGACGAGGTCGAAATAGTCAACTTCGTCGGTGGTGGACATGCCTGATTATCTCGAAATCGCCGGCCGCCGCTTCCAGTCGCGGCTGATCGTCGGCACCGGCAAATACAGTTCCTTTTCCGTGATGGCCGAGGCGCACGAGGCCTCCGGCGCCGAAATAGTCACCGTCGCCGTGCGGCGCGTCAATATCCAGGACCGATCAAAAGAATCCCTGCTCGACTACGTCGATCGCGGCCGATACTTCCTCCTGCCGAATACGGCCGGCTGCTATACGGCCGACGAGGCCATCCGCACCGCCCGGCTTGCCCGCGAGGCCGGCCTGTCGAACTGGATCAAGCTCGAGGTGATCGGAGACGAGCGGACGCTTTTTCCAGACAACGAAGCGCTCCTGGAAGCAACCCGCGTCCTCGTTGCCGAAGGCTTCGTCGTCCTCCCATATACGAGCGACGACCCGATCGTCTGCCGGAAGCTCGAAGAAGCTGGCGCCGCCGCCGTCATGCCGCTCGCGGCGCCGATCGGCTCCGGCCTTGGTGTGCAGAACGCCAACACGCTGCGCATCATCCGCGAGCAGACGCGCGTCCCGCTCATCGTCGACGCCGGCGTCGGCACCGCGTCCGACGCCGCGATCGCGATGGAGCTCGGAGCCGACGGCGTGCTGATGAACACCGCGATCGCCGGAGCGCAGGATCCCGTAGCCATGGCGAAAGCCATGCGTCTGGCGGTCGAAGCCGGCCGACTCGCGTACAGCGCCGGTCGCATCGCGAAGAAGATGCACGCCTCGGCGAGCAGCCCTGCAGAAGGTCTCATTACGCGCTAAAAACCAAAGTGGTTGCATCATCGCCGCGAGCTAGGCGAGCGGCGGCAGGCGCCGGGGGTGGGGCCCCGGCGCAAACGAAAAAATGAAATCCGCCAACACCATTCCAGGAGGAACCGACCGGCTCGAGCGCGAGCGCGACGAGGCACACCGGCGGTACCATGAAGCCTTTGCCGCGCTGGATCGGGCGGTCGTCGAGGGTGTAAGCGCGCCCGCCGAACAGCTCGCGACGTTTCAGTCGCTCCTCGTGCAGTTTCTCCAGCAGATTACGCCCTACATCGACTCGAAGGTGCGCGTCGTCGAGCAGTCGGCGGCCGACGCCGCCATGACGGCCACGATGGCGCAGCGCGCCGCAGTCGCCGCGGAACGGGCGACCCAGTCAGCCGCGCCGACACGCGCAGCACAGCCTGTAGCGCGGGCTGCCACGGATGCCGGATCGCCGCTCTTCGGCGCGGCTGACGCCATCTACGTCGGCTTCGAGGATTGCTTTCGCGGAACGGAAGACGAGATTCGCTCCCGGCAGTCGGACTATGTGGCGCTGTTTCAGGGAGCATCCGACGTCCTCGACGCGGGGTGCGGCCGGGGCGAGTTTCTGTCGTTGCTTCGCGAGGCCGGCGTCACGGCGCGTGGCGTCGATCTGAACATCGAGATGGTGGAGGCCTGCCGGTCACGCGGCCTGACGGCGGATCACGGCGACGTCGTGGAGTACATCGAGGGTCTCCCCGATGAAAGCATCGGAGGACTGTTCGCGGCGCAGGTCGTCGAGCATCTGCCGCCGGATCGGCTTCTCAGGTTCTTGCGCGCCGCGGGACGAGCGCTTCGCCCGGGCTCCCGTCTCGTCGTCGAAACGATCAACCCGTCCTGCTGGGTGGCTTTCTTCGAGAGTTTCATCAAGGACTTGACGCACGTGCGTCCGCTTCATCCCGATACGCTGAAGTTTCTGGTTATTGCCGCGGGTTTCACAGATGTGGAAACGCGTTTCCGCACGCCGATTCCCGAGGGAGATCGGCTCCGACGCGTCGCCTCGATGCCGGCGCCGTCGGCTGGCAGCGAGGCGCGCCGTCTCTACGACCTCATTGAAGCGTTCAACTTGAATATGGAACGGCTGAACGATCGCATTTTTACCCATCTGGACTATGCGATCGTGGCGCGCCTGGCCTAGCTGGACGGATCGTCGCGGAGGCGCCTTTAGTACTTCCCCGAGGAGACTTCCGGGCGGGCTGCCGCCAAAATTCGTCCACACGTCCCGCAACTGAGTGCTGGCACCGAGCTTGCGGCAGGGGTACGCGGCATGTTGATGCACCCTGCGGCCCGGAGTGCTGTTCAGCCCATACCTCCGCCGTTAGCCGAACCGAGCCCACGCGTCGTGGCTATCGGTGGCGGTACGGGGCTGCCGGTCGTTCTGTCCGGACTCTCCGCCACGCTCGATGGCCTCACCGACCGGCCGGATTCCCTGACGGCAATCGTGACCGTCATGGACGATGGCGGCAGCTCGGGTCAGCTTCGACGAGGCCTGGGAATAATCCCCCCAGGAGACATCCGGAATTGCCTCGCGGCACTGGCCGCCAACGACCTGCCGCTCGCGTCGGTGCTGCAGCACCGATTCGGCGAGGACAGCATTCTGGGCGGTCACCCGGTCGGGAACATCCTGCTCGCGGCGCTTCTTGAACGGACAGGCAGCGTCGAATCCGCCGTTGCGGAACTCTCGCGGATGCTGCGACTGCGCGGACGCGTCATCCCCTGTTCCGCCGCGGACGTTCACTTGCGCGCCGTGCTTCGCGACGGCCGCACCATCATCGGCGAAACGGCGATCGTCGACGCGCGGCAGCCGATCGAGCGGCTCGAGATCGTGCCGCAGGCGCAGCCCATTCCGGACGCGATTCGAGCGCTCGTCAACGCCAGCGTAGTCGTGCTCGGTCCCGGCAGCCTCTACACGAGTGTGATCTGCAACCTTCTCGTGACCGGGATCGGCGCTACGCTGTCCGGGCTGACTGCCACCCGCATCTACGTCGCCAACCTGATGACACAGCCGGGCGAGACCGATGGCTACACCGTCGAGGATCACCTCGACGCGATCCTCAGGCATGTTCCGGGAAAGCCACTGGACTACGTGCTCGTCAACACGACCTCGATCCCGGCGGACGTCGCCGAGCATTACCACCAGGAAGGT
>DATAFJ010000219.1:0-8146 GCA_036257535.1 Vicinamibacterales bacterium
GCCCCCGGGGCTCCATCAGGAGCCCCGGGGTTTTTTCTTGGAGTCGTCCATGGTTCGAAGAGCATCCGCGGCGGTCGCGATGCTGTCGCTTGTTGCCGCGCTGGGGTTCTCCGCAGCTTCTCAGACCCGCGGCATGGGTCGCATCGCAGGCAAGGTGACCGACGAGAACGGGAAGCCCATCGAAGGGGTCACCGTGCGGGGAACGATCGCGGCCGGCGGCTCACCCGTCACCGCCAAGAGCAACTCGAAAGGTGACTGGGTGCTCGCGGGCATCGCACCAGGGACCTGGAACATCGATTTCGAGAAGGCCGGATGGGAGCCGAGCAAGATCTCCGTACCGGTGGTCGAGCTGACAATGAATCCGCCGATGCAGGTCAAATTGAAACCTGCCGTCGCGCGAACGGATCCCAACGTCGAACTCAAGGTCGAGCTGGAAAAGGCGGCATCGCTGCTGAACGCGCGCAAATACGCCGACGCCCGCGCGATCTACGAATCGCTGCTCGCGAAGTACCCCAACGTCCACCAGCTCCACCCGATGGTCGCGCGGACCTATCACGCGGAAAAGAACCTCGACAAGGCGATCGAGCACCTGCGCGTGGCGGTGGAGAAGATGCCGGACAACGTCGAGGCGAAGCTGCTGCTCGGTAACACGCTGATCGAAGCCGGCAAGACCGATGAGGGGAAGCAGATCCTCTCGGCGATCGATTCCTCGAAGATCACGGATCCCACGGTGCTGCTCAACGTCGGGATTACGCTGATCAACCAGGGCAAAGCGGCCGACGCATTCACGTACTTCGACCAGGTAGTGACGCGGTTCCCGGCGCACGCCGACGGCTACTACTATCGCGGCGTCGCCAACCTGCAGCTGCAGAAGACCGCCGAAGCGAAGGCCGATCTGGAGAAGTTCGTCGGGCTTGCCGCGCCGGATGCGCCCGAGCTCCAGATGGCGAAGAAGATACTCGAGCAGCTCAAATAGCCCGATAATCAGATCCCCTATCCCGATATCGCGATGCCCCGCCTGCCCGATGAGATGGCCCGATGATCCGATCGTCCGATCGCACGAGATTGTGGAATGCGTTCATCACGGCATCGATACTGGCGACACTCTTCGCTTGCGGCGGCGGTAACGGCAGCGGGGGGGACAACAATGGCGGCGGAAACACGCCGCCGCCGGCCACTGATCCATGCGCGACGGCCGCCGTCGAGGCCGACGCTCAGGAATTCGGCATCGAAGGGCAAGGGTCAGGCAGAACCTGGGGACCGTACGGAAAGAACGTCCCGGACGGCGACGTTCGGTGGCGCGTGCTCGACGACGTCTGGATGCATCGCGCCGGCTTGACCTTCGGTCTTCTGTCGCCCATCCGGCAGCTCGAGATCGGTCCCAACGCGGCGACAGAAGACATCGGTGAGATTGCGGTCCTCCAGGACGAAGGTGACCTCGTCCTTCGGCCGAACCAGCTCGACATCCGAAACATCGGGTTGCGCTGGACGCGGAACGGCGCCGGCGGCTACGACGTCCGGAAGATCGACGCGGCGTTCCGGACGAACCTCGGCAGCCGGTTCACCTTGGACGATGACGACAGCGAGCCGGCGACGCTGCGGTTCAACTTCAACTACTACGGACGGACGCAGTCGCAGGCTTTCATAAACTCCGACGGCAACGTGACCTTCGAGCAGGACGATCGGGCGAGCACCGAACGGAATCTCACGCGTGTGCTGACCGGCCCGCCGCGCATCGCGCCCTTCTTCGCCGATCTCGATCCCACGACCGGCACCGGCCGGGTGTTCGTCCTTGCTGCAGCCGATCAATTCACGGTCACGTGGTGCAATGTCCGCGGCTTCGAGTCGCAGCGGACCGTGACGAGCCAGGTGACCCTCCTGCCCGACGGAGTGATCGAGATGAAGTTCGCGGAGTCGGTCAACCTGCTGGATGGGATCGTCGCCTTGTCTCCGGGACGGACGGGGACGTTCGCGGCGATTGATCTGAGCCTCGACGGCCCAACAGGTGGCGGCGGAGCGGCCGCCGGGGAACGATTCGCCGAGCGCGGATCGCTCGATACATCTGCTGTCGCACAGAAGTTTTATCGGACGCACGGCGACTTCTTCGATCAGCTCGTCATCTGGACCGATCAGCGGCTGTTGAGAGACGCGTTCGCCTTCGAGACGACGGTCGCCAACGAGATCCGCGGCATTGGCATCGACACGTTCGACCTCGCGCGCGATTTCGGAAGCGCCGGCCGGCTGCGCAGCATCGCCGTCATGGACGCGCTCTCGAAGTACCCGGACGACCCGACCGTACGAGTGCCCGGCATCGGCGAGAACTCGACGCTGAGCGTGCTGGGCCAGGAGGTGGGCCACCGTTGGCTGGCGTTCCTGAACTTCCGCGACCACAACGGCCGGACCTCTGAGGCGCTGCTCGGCCGCGGTCAGGCGCACTGGAGCTTCTTCTTCGACTCCGACGCTTCGGTGATGGAGGGCAACGACATCGAGGATCTCGGCGGCGGTTCGTTCCGCACCGTTGCCACCGTGCAGCGCTACAGCGCGCTCGACCAATACGCGATGGGGCTGCTGCGCGATTCCGACGTGCCGCCGTTCTTCTGGGTCGAGAGCCCGACCAACATCGTCCCGAACCGCGTGACCGAGGACGGCCCGCAGACCGGCGTGACGTTCAACGGCACGCGACGCACGGTCGTGATCCAGGACGTCATCGCCGTCGAAGGCGCCAGGCAGCCGTCAGCCCTCGAATCGTCCCGCGTCCATCGGCAGGCGTTCATCTACGTCACGACGAGCGCGGCAACGAATCAGGCGGAGGTCGCCAAGCTGGACAACATCAGGCGGCAGTGGCTGAACTTTTTCAGCCAGGCGACGAATGGACGGATGACCACGGAAACGAGGCTCAGGCCGCCCTCGTAACGATCAGTTTTTCCATTCGAGTCTCGCGAGCCCCTCGCGCGCGGACTGTTCGAATGGACCGCCGATCTCGAGATACCGCTTGTAGCTGGCGATGGCGTCGCGGCGATCGCCGGCGTTGCCGACCCAGCCGCCCGTTGTGGGCACGTAGCGGCGGGACCGGACATATCGCATCTCGCGGGCGCGACCGAGATTGAAATATCCGAGCGCGCTTTCTGGCTGCGCCTTGATGGCCTTCGCAAAGGACTCGACGGCATCGTCGAGCGCCCCGCGCCGGACCTGGACGACGCCGAGCGCGTTGTACACCTCGGCGTCCGCCGGCCAGCGCCGCTCGGCGGCGCGGAGAACGGCGATCGCGTCGCGCGAGCGATCGAGCTGCAGGTAGCCGTCGACGAGATCGAAGTACACCGGTTCGAACTCAGGCACCATCGAGCGCACGTGCTCCCACCGCGCGACCGCGTCCGCGAACCGGCGCCGCCCGAACTCCGCCTGTCCGAGCGCGTAGAAGGCCCACGCCGGAGCGCCGGGTATCGCGGTCGCCTCGGTCAGTTCGCGCGCCGCGCCTTCGAGATCTCCTTTCTCGTAATGCGACCAGCCGCGTGACGCGGCGGCGCCTGCTGCCTCCGACGGTGCGACGCGGTTGGGAATCTCGATCAGTTCACGAACTCGCGCGCTCGCGTTTGGCCGGACGGCCGGCAGCGAGGCGGACGAGACCATTGAGGTCGCGGACAGCGGCCCGGGTGCCTGGTGCGTGGTGCCTGGTGCCTCGTGCGCAGGGGTGCCTGGTGCCGGGTTGGAGCCTGGTGCCGGGTTGGTGCTGCGCGTGGCAGCGATCAGCGGCGCAGCCGGCGGGCCCGCGACGTAGCCACGGCGCGCGCGGACCACGACGCCCTCACGCTTGACGAGGACCTGAATCGCCCGGTACTTCCCGTCCATCGCCGCGGCGTCCGGCGCATACCCGATGACGTAGTAGGTGCCGGTGTCGGCCGCGATAGCCGCGATGGCTTTCGCGCCGTCGTTGACATTGCGGATGACGCGCCCACCCGTGCCGTTTGCGAGCTGATCGCCGGGATCCTCGCGCGTATCGAACGCGCTCGAAAGGAGGCCGTCGAGGTTGGGCGGCGCGCCCTCCTGGATCGAACGTCCGCCTTTGTCGAGCCCGCGCGCGTCAACGACGTAAATCGCAACACCGGCGCGACCCGCATCGCCGGTGACGATACCCAGCTGGCCGCGGTGCGAGTCCGCGGAGAACCCCTCGGTGAGGAATATCAGAGTCTTCCGCCCCTTGAGCGCGGCCAGGCCCTTCGCCGCCACCGACAGAGCTTGGAGGGTGCGATTGGTTGCCGCGTCCGCGTCGCGCACCAGCCGCTTCGACTTTTCTCTGAGAAGCAAATCTGCCTGCTCGGCGCAATTGCGAGACTGCTCTTCAGCGCACGCCCGCATGACCGCGGATCTCAGGACCGCCTCGTCCCCTTGATCGATCCTGAGCGCTTCGACGTCGTTGATGATGCGCGGCCAGTCCCGCATGTCGCCCGCACGCGCGACGAGGTCGCCGCGCGGCTTGACGCGCCGGACGGCGCTCAGAAGCTCCTCTCGCGAGGTCGTCATCCGCACCTGACTGCTAGCCCCGATCGCGTACAAGGCCGCGAGGTCCTGGCCGTCGCGGAACTCAATCGAGAAGAACTGCTCGACGCCCGTGCGCACGCGATTGAGCGATCCCGGCGTCAAATGCTCGTGGTCGACCAGGAAGAAAAAGGCCCGTTGGACCGGTGTGCTCGCCGTAAGAGGGGCCTCGAACCCCGGCCCGGTCGATGCGAGCGTCGCGATCCCGCGCTCGACGAGGTACAACGCCTGAAGCCGCTGCGGCCTGCCGTCCTCGAGGATCTCTATCTCGTCGAGCCGAAGGTCTTTGACGAATCGTCCCCCGCGGTCCGTGACGATCGCGTCCACCTCGACGAGCTCGGCGCCAGATCTGTAGACGGGTTGTTGAGAATCAGCAATGCCGAATGCCGAAGGCCGAATGCCGAAGATGGCTGCGCTCAAAACCGCTGCAACGGCGAGCGCGGTCCATTTCGGCATTCGGCCTTCGGCTTTCGGCATTTACTGAATATCGACGACGTGGAGTACGAATTTCTTCCGGTCCTTCTGTTCCAGGTACGCCAGCTTCTTCCCGTCGTCGGACCAGGCAGGGAGGCGTGTCACTTTCGCCGTATCGATCCTCTGCTTTCGACCTCGCTCGTCCATGATGACGACGTCTTCAGTCTTCGCGGAGAACGCAATCAGGTTCAGTCCGGCAGGGGACCAGCCGAACGTCAGACCGGGGACGATGACGCTGTTGATCCATTCGCCAATCACTTCACCCTTGAGCCGCATCGTCCGGATGTTCGCGTTCTGGCCCTCGGGGAGGACCATCGTCCCAGCACCTGCGGGACCCCCGCCTCCGACCGTCGCGCCGGCGCTGGCGTCTCCACCCATTCCGGCAATCGTGCCGCCGGTGGGCGCCTGACCTGATTTGATGATCTCGCGCCGCTCGTCGACGCTGATCGCGAACCCAGGCGAACCCGGCGCGGCTTTCCACGATTTCCACGCCCAGTACTTCGCCGCCCAGCCAGGTTCTCCATCCACCTCCTTCGGAGCGCCGCCGGTGGCCGCCACGACGTAGTGGCGCGCTTTCTTCACGGCGCCGACGCTGTCGAGTTCGACCGTCTGAAGGTAGAACTCCTTTGTGTCGGGTGACCATGCGAGCCGGAACGGGTCGCCTTTCAGCTTGCCCATGTCGAGCTCGGCGACCGCGACCGGAGTCCCGACCTTCAAGGCTTCGGCGGATGTAACCGATCCACTCTGCGACGCGAGTAACGTCATCACTAGAAGAAGCATGTCAATTTCTTTCGTTTGCGCTGGGGCCCCACCCCCAGCGCCAAAACCGCCGCATTGTTCTTATCGCGACTCGAGTGCGGCGAGGCGCTCGCGCAGCTCGGGAGATCCGGGGAGCGCGCGCAGACCGGCCTTCAGCGCCTGAATCGCGAGCTCGGGTTCGGCGGCGCGCACGTATGCCTCGGCGATCGCCAGATGAGCCGGCACCAGCGTCGGATCGGCAAACGCCGCCGCGCGCCATGCGTTGATCGCATCGCGCCGCTCACCTGCGGCCGAGTGCACCCAGCCCAGGATGAACGACGGTAGCGCGCAGGGCGGATCGCCGGCTGCCAGCCGCAGATCGTCAACCGCGACATCGAGCCGACCGCTGGAGAACCGCGCGAGGCCGCGCAAGCCGTAGTACGGCGATCCGCCTGATTGCCGGGTCGCACCTCGTGTGCTCACCACAGGAGCCGGCTGGGAGCCAAGTGCGGTCTCCACCGAGGTCCAGGCGCCTCGCGCCGCATGGCCGGCAGCCTCCTCCAGGCCCGTCCCTCGCGCGGTCTCGATCAATTCTCGGACGTACCGTCGCGCAATCTCGCCGCCGAGCACATCCGCAGGCGCAATCGTCATCGTCGACAGCGTCGCCGCTTTCGTCGCTCCCGGGTCGGTCGGCGAATCTGGCGCCGAGCCCGGAAGAACACGGACCTCGCGTGCGAGCTCGGCGATGGTCTCTCCGCCTTCGCGGACGGTCGCGCGCACGACGTAGTCGCCCGGGACGACACCCCCCAGCGGCAGCGCGATCCGCGCTTCGCGGCTGACTGATCCATTGCGGCGCGTACGGACCTCGCCGAGATCGGCGCGCGTGCTTGCGCTTTCGAGCTGCGCAGTCACCGTCACCGTCTCCAGATCCTGGGCGCGCCGGCCGTAAAGTTCGACGAGTCCCGCGAGCGCGTCGCCGGTGTACGCGACGGCGCGGACTGGCAGGCTGCCGGCGGCGCCGCCAAGAACGAGATCGCTTGCCGCCACACCCGGCGTGTCGAGCCGCCGCACGTCGAAGCGTCGATCGGCGGTGCCGATCAATCCGCCCGGCTCGCGAACGACGATCCGCATCAGGTATTCCCCGGGCGGTGTTTCGAACTGTACTTTGAACGCGGCCGTGCCGATTGTCCCGCCGCCCGACGGCGCGGTCGGCATCGGCATCGTGTCGGTCCCGCTCGCAACGACGCGCCCGTCTCGCACCCTCCGGACGACGAATACGACGTCTGCTGGCCGCTGTGTCGATCCGCCCGAGGCGAGGGGGAGATCGGCCGCGAGGCTGACGAAGACGCGATGTGCTCCAGGCGATTCAGCGCCGAGCACGTAGGTCGTATACCTGATCGGCAAGCCCTGTTGCGCGAACGGCGCGGCAATGGCGAGATCGATGGCACGCCGTCGATCCGCCGGTGTCGCCGCAGCCTCGAGCAAGGAGTACCCGGTGCGGGTACTCACCCGCGCTCCAGGGCGCGTGACCCGCACTGCCACGCGGCGGTACTCGCCGCGTTTGGACGGG
Organism: Vicinamibacterales bacterium; assembly: GCA_036257535.1. GTDB lineage: Bacteria > Acidobacteriota > Vicinamibacteria > Vicinamibacterales > 2-12-FULL-66-21 > DATAEE01. Next base: position 7,316 of record DATAFJ010000219.1, read on the forward strand.
TCCACCGGTTCGAAGCCCACGAGATAGTAGTCCTGCGAGATGTCTGCAATCCTCGCGAGCGCGGCCGCTGGATCGGACCCGGCGTCTTTGAGCAGCAGCCCGTCGGTCTCTACCGCAAGACTTCCAAGCGACGCGAGCCGGCTCTCGATCTCGGTATGTTGATCGGCGCCTACCGGCTCCGGCTCTCTCAGATCGTTCTCGCGCTTGTTCAGGTCTATCGCGTAGATGACGGCGTACGCTTGCGCCGCGGCGGCGGCGACCTGCTCGAGCTCGCGCGTGACGTGATCGGTGTAGAAGCCTTCCGAGAATAGCGCCAGCGTTTTGCGCCCCTCGATTGGCGCAAGATCGCGCACGACGTCGGCGAGCCTCAGCAGCAGTTGCCGCGCCGTCTCGTCCGCGCGCGTGGCGACCGTTCGGGCGTCCTCCTTGACGAGCGCTTCGAAGAATCGCGGATCGCTACCGCCGCTGGCGATAACTCCGGATCGGCCTCGGCCGCTTGGCAGCGTGTCGGTGCCCGCCTGCTGCGCCGCCAGACGTTCCACGACCCGCGTCAGGATCTCCTGGTTGCCCCGGCCTATCTCGTACGCCTCGGAAATCCGAATAGCTCCCAGACCGCCTTGCGTCATGCGTTCCAAGCTGCCGCGGATTTTTACGAGCTCCGACGCGGCGCGCTCGACGTTGCTCGTGAAGCCGATCTGCGGACCGGGGCCGGGCAGCGCGTAGAGTGCCACACGGTCGCCGGGGCCCACGCGCGCGCGCAGGAACCGTTCCGCGGCGAGCCGGGCGCGCTGCTCGTTGCCGCTCGTGATGTGGTGCTGGTCGAAGACCAGG
>DATAFJ010000224.1:0-9009 GCA_036257535.1 Vicinamibacterales bacterium
TGTCGGCGAAGAGCGGCAGCTGATCGGCGACATGCGGCGATCCTGGCTGGGACCAGTTTCCGGGCGCCACGCTCGAGAGCGCGCGGACGGGTTTGGCGAACTCGGCGACGAACATGAACGAGTCACCGCCCGCCGCTTCGAACACGCCGTCATCCGCTTTCCGGTAGCCGACGACGCGGAAGATCCCGAGCTCGTTCGGCCCACCGTTCGCCGGCAGGTTCACGCCGCCGCGACGAAGGCGATACACGTCACCCCACGGCACGTCGAGAGCGAGGCCCTCTTTCGTCATGGCGGCCGCCGCCCGGTCGAGCGCCGCAACCGCGGCCGAGGGATCCCGAAGACCGTCCGGCGTCGTCATTGGATTGCGCGCGTCCCATTTCGTCGCGAACGGCTCCTCCTTGCCGCTCGCTTTCGCCAGCTCGCCGTAGAACCGCTGGAAGAGGACTGCGCCGCGGCTCGTTGCGTCGGCGGAGCGGTCCCAGGCGGCGAGCACCTCCGCTGCCTTGGCCGGGGCGCCGCCCGCGCTTCGTGCGGCTGGAAGCAGGTCGTCGAGAATGCGATCGGCGAGCTCCATGCGCGTCGAGTGCTTGTAGGCGACGAGCTCGTCGAACGTGATGCGGTCGTCGTCGGCGAGCATCCGCGCCGAGCGCTGCGCCCTGAAGTGCATGAACCTCGGCGCCATGTAGCGCGGGAAGGCGTCGGCGTCGATCGCCGGCGGAAACGTCGTCGTCCACGGCGGATCGTTGGCGTTCTGCAGCCAGCCGCTCGGCGGATCGACCACGCGCGGCAGCTCGTTGTATGCGTGCGTGTCGTTCCAGAGCGTCGCGGCGGTGTCACCCCTGACGATTCCGCTCCAGTCGTAGTCGCCCGCGGGACGTTTCGGTGTTCGACCTCCGAAGAGATGCATGATGCGGCCCGTTCGATCGGCGTACATGACGGTGTAGAAGGGGTTCTGCAGCCGCCGCACCGCCGTCTCGAACTCCGCGAAAGACGTCGCGCTCGCCATGTCCCAGTACTGTTCGGCGATGTACGGCTGATCGAGCCCGACGATGCGGAGCGCGATCGCCTTCCCCGGCTTTTCCGCCACGACCGGGCCGTGGATCGAGCGCCGGATTTCCAGCTTCTCCTCGCTCATCGATCCATCGCGGCGCCTGATCTTGATCGTCTCGACTTCCTTCTCGAACGGGACCTGCTTGCCATCCCACCGGTAGCCGTCACCTTCGAGCGACAGCTCGTACAGGTCGTAACCGTCGAGCGTATTGTTCGTGTGCGTCCAGCCGAGCGAGTCGTTGAAGGCGATGCCGAGAAGCTGGTTGCCGACGAGGGCGGCGCCGGTCGTATCGATGCCGGGCGCCACGAGCTGCGCCTCGAACCAGCGGAAGAAGCCGGACCAGGGCAGATGCGGATTCGCCACCAGCATCGCGTGGCCCGAGGCCGATCGGGACGGCCCCACTGCCCACGCGTTCGACCCGTTGGTCTGTTGTTCACTCCACGGCTTCGTGATCTGGTTGACCTCGCCTCGCCATGCCACGAACTCGAACAGGATCACGCGCTGGCCGTGCGCGATCACGTCCGGTCCCGTGATCGGCAGCACGACCTCGACGTCATCGGCAATGCGGTCGGCGTGCGCGCGCGCGTAGGCGTTCACGCCGTCGACGAAGGCGTCGAGCCGGCGCTTCGTCGAGGCGGACTGAGCGGCATACCATTCACGCGCTCTGCCCGGGACGCCCATGCGGCGGACCCATCGATCCGTGTCGAGATTTCGATCGCCCCAGTACTCGGCGCTCCGCCCGCGCGCCTCGCCATACAACCGCAGGATCAAATCGCCGTGCGCCTCCATCTGCGTCCAGCCGAACGCATAGAAGAGCATCCCGGCATCGGGAGCGAAGATGTGCGGGACGCCGTAGCGGTCCCACAAAACCTCGGTGCTCAGGGTGCTGGTGCTCACGGTGCTCAAGGCGCTTAGGGTGCTGAAACCCAATGCGAGGGCGAGTGCAGAGGTCGCGCGGTACATGTGTGGCATTCTATGCTGACGATGATGCGGCCGACTGTCATCGCACTCCTTGTTGGCGCTATGAGCACGTTGAGCGCCCAGAACCCTTCATTCGAGCTACTCGTGCGCGGTGGCCGGGTCATCGACGGGACGGGCGCGCCCGCGCGACGGGCCGACGTCGGCATCCGCGACGGCACGGTCGCCGTCATTGGCGACCTGAGCGGCGCATCGGCCAAAGACACGATCGAAGCTACAGGGTTGGTGGTGGCTCCCGGCTTCGTCGATGTCCACACCCATGCTGACGACCTCGCCGAGCATCCGCTCGCGGAGAACTTCGTGCGGATGGGCGTGACCACGATCGTCGCCGGCAACTGCGGCAGTTCGTCGCTCGACATCGCGGAGGCGTTCACGCGGATTCGCAGCTCCGGCGCGTCCGTGAACTTCGCCACCCTCATCGGGCACAACACGGTCCGGAGCGCCGTGATGGGTACCGAGCGCAGGCCGCCCCGGCTCGGGGAGCTCGACAAGATGAAGTCGCTCGTCTGGAAGGCGATGGCGGATGGGGCCGTCGGATTCTCGACCGGCCTGCAGTACGTGCCAGGCACCTACGCCGAGACGCCGGAGATCATCGAGCTTGCGAAGGTGGCCGGTTCGGCCGGCGGGATCTATGCCTCCCACATGCGGAACGAAGGAACGGCGCTCGAGGAGGCGGTCCGAGAGACCATCGCGGTCGGAGAGACGGCGATGTGCCGCGTGCAGGTCTCACATCTCAAGGTCGATGCGCCGAGCCGATGGGGCGCGAGCGCACGCGCTCTGGATCTGATCGATGCAGCACGCAAGCGCGGCGTCGACGTGCGCGCCGATCAGTACGCCTACACAGCCGCCAGTTCCAACCTCGGCATTCGGTTTCCCTCCTGGGTGCTCGAGGGCGGACAGGAAAAGATCCGCGAACGGTTGACGGATGCGGCGACCTGGCAGCGCGTCAGGAGCGAGATGAAGCAGACGCTCGCGGACCGCGGGCTCAGCGATCTGTCGTTTGCGACGGTCGCGTCGCATGCGGCTGATCCGTCGCTCAACGGCCTCACGATCAAGGAAGCGGCGGCGAAGCAGAAGGGCAGCGATTCGGCCGACGCGCAGTTCGAGCAGGCGCGCGACATGCTGCTGGCCGGCGGCGCCACGATGGTCTATCACTTCATGTCGGACGAGGACGTCGATCGCATCATGCGCCACCCGGAGGTGGGCGTGGCCTCCGACGCGTCCGTGTTGACGATGGGCGACGGCGTGCCGCATCCGCGCGGCTACGGCAACAACGCGCGCGTGCTGGGCCGATACGTCCGCGAGCGGCGCGTCATCACGCTCGAGGAGGCGATTCGGAAGATGACGTCGCTTCCCGCGTCGCACTTCCGGTTCGGCCGCCGCGGTGTGATCCGCGAGGGCTGGGCCGCGGATCTCGTCATCTTCGATCCGGCGCGCGTCACCGACGCCGCCACATTCGAGCGGCCGCACGCCTATGCCGCCGGCATTCCCCACGTCGTCGTCAACGGCATTCCGGTCGTGAAACAGGGGAAGCACACGGCAGCGAAGCCCGGGCAGGTCGTCACCATCGACAAGGATCGCGCGAACAGCCGTTAATGCGCCGACGTACCTTCCTTCACCTCTCTGCCGCGTTGCCGCTGGCGATGCAGCCGGCTCCGCGTCTGAAGAGCCACGTCATCGTCGTCGGCGCCGGAGCGTTCGGAGGATGGACGGCGCTGAGCCTTCTGCGGCGTGGTGCGCGAGTCACGCTGGTCGACAGCTGGGGGCCGGGCAATTCACGCGCGAGCTCGGGCGGCGAGACGCGCGTCATCCGGGGCGTGTACGGATCGAACCGGACCTACGTCGAGCTCGCGGGCCGCGCGTTCGTGCTCTGGCGCGAGCACGAACAGGCAGTGGGCCAGCGACTCTACACCGAGACCGGCGCGCTGTGGCTCGTGGCGTCGGAAGACGACGCGCTCGAGCGCTCGTCGATGCCACTCCTCCGCGACGCCGGATTGCCATTCCGAGAGCTGACCACCGCCGAGGCAGCGAAGCGTTATCCGCAGATCGCGTTCGACGGAATCCGCTGGGCGCTCCTGGAGCTCAGGGCCGGCTACCTGCTCGCTCGCCGTGCCTGTGAGACCGTGGTCGAGGTGTTTCGCGCGGAAGGGGGCACGTTCATCCAGGGGCATGCCCGGCCCGGAACGCCGAAGGGCGGCGGACTGGGCTCGCTGATCGTCGAAGGCCGGGAACCGATCGAGGCCGACACGTTCGTCTTCGCATGCGGCCCGTGGCTCGGTCAGGTATTTCCCGACCTCCTCGGTTCGAAGATTCGAGCCACGCGCCAGGAGGTGTACTTCTTCGGTGCGCCGCCTGGAGAGCGCTTCAGCGACTCGCAGATGCCAGTCTGGATCGAGCACGGCGCGCGCCTGTTCTACGGGATCCCCGGCAATCAGCACCGTGGCTTCAAGGTCGCGGACGACACGCGCGGCGCCGTCGTCGAGCCGACGACGATGGAGCGGTTGCCGTCGACGGAAGGGTTGGCGGCCGCACGGGTGCTGCTGGCGCGCAGGTTCCCGGGGTTGAAGGACGCGCCGCTCGTCGAGGCGCGCGTGTGCCAGTACGAGAACTCGCCGGACGAGCACTTCATCATCGATCGCCATTCAGAGCTGTCGAACACGTGGATCGCCGGCGGCGGTTCCGGGCATGGGTTCAAGTTCGGGCCGGCGCTCGGCGAGCGCATCTCGGCGATCGTTCTCGGCGACCGTCGGACCGACGAGATGTTTGCCCTCGCGAGGTTCAATCCATGAAATCGGCCGTCATCCTTCTTGCAGCCGCCGTGGTCCTCCGCGCGGCCGAATCACCTCTGGACCAGCTGGCTGGGGAGCTCGCCAGGTTCCGGCTCGAACAGAGCCCCGTGCAGCGGCTGCGCGAGGGACTGCCCGTCGATCGCCTGCCCGACGTGTCGCCGGCACAGACCGAAAAGGCAGCGGCGTTCGGGCGTTCGATTCTCGAACGACTCGCGAAGATTGACGAGAAGGCGCTGAGCCACCAGGACTGGATCACGCTCGAGGTCTTGCGATGGGACGCGGCCGGCCTGGCGGGTGACGCGAAATTCGACGCGCTCGATTTTACGTGCTGCCGTACTCCACTCCGATTCGCGGCATGCAGCAGGTGTTTTCCCTGCTGCCCGTTCGACAGCCGGTGGAACGCGAGCGTTACCTGACGCTGCTGCGGCAGTACCCGCGCTTCATCGAGCAGATTCGCGCCCGAACCGCGGATCAGGCCCGCGCCGGCGTCCGCGTGCCGAAGGGCGAGCTCGATCTCGTGGACGCGTTTCTCGCATCGGATCTCGAAGCTTTCGATCGCACGTTCGGCGTCGACGCAGCCCGGCTCGAAGGCGTGAGCGAGGCTGAGGCGAAGGCGTTCCGCTCGGCGGTCGCCAACATGATCGACAACGGCATCCGCCCTACCGTGAAAGCGCTCGCAGCGGACTACGGCGGCGAGTACCGGCGGGCCGCACCGTCGACAGTCGGCCTGTCGCAGTATCCCGGCGGCCGCGAGTACTACGCCTGGCTCGTGAAGCGCCATACGACGTTCGACGTGACGGCCGACGAGGTCCACAAGATCGGCCTGGCGGAAGTCGATCGCATCAACGCCGAGATGGCGCGTGTGCGGGAGCGGCTCAACTTCACGGGCACGAAAGCGGACTTCCACCGGTTCATCCGTACCGATCCCAGGTTCTTCCCGAAAACGCCGGATGAGATCGGCACGAAGCTCATGGCCGCGATGGAAGCCATGGAGCCTCGGCTCGACTCGCTCTTCCTGCGCCGGCCGAAGGCGCCGTACGGCGTGAAGCGTCTCGACCCGCGGCTCGAAGGCTCGATGACGTACGGCTACTATCAGAGGCCGACCACGCGCGATCCAAAGGGCTACTACAACTACAACGGCTCGAAGCTCGAGACGCGCAACCTGCTGAACGTGCGCGCGCTGTCGCTTCACGAGCTCGCGCCCGGGCATCACTTCCAGATCAGTCTCCAGAACGAGAACCATTCGCTTCCGCCGCTGCGTCGCGAGTCGACCCATACCGCCTACATAGAAGGATGGGGCGAGTATGCCTCGAGCCTGGGAGACGAGGCCGGCCTCTTCGCTGATCCTTACGATCAGTACGGCCGGCTGATGATGGACATGTTCCTGTCGGTGAGGCTGGTCGTCGATACGGGGATGAACGCGCTCGGCTGGAGCCGCGAGCGCGCGATGGACTACATGCGCGAGAACACGCTGGAGTCGGAGGAGCAGATTCACACCGAGACGCTGCGGTACTCGGTCGACATGCCCGGTCAGGCGCTCGCGTACAAGATGGGTAGCCGCGGATTCCGCAACCTCCGCGCGAAGGCCCAGAGCGCGCTCGGATCAGCCTTCGACGTGCGGCGCTTTCACGACACCATCCTCATGAGCGGCTCGATGCCGATGAAGACGCTCGAGACGCACGTCGACAAATGGATAGAGGAGGTTCGAACGGGTTCGAAAAGAATCGAGTAGCGCAGGCCTTCCGCCTTCGCTGAAGCTACGGCGGACCACCGTAGGCTTGGCGAAGGTGGTCAGACCTGCCAAGCTAGCGTGACGCGGTCGTTTCCCTCGGCCGCGCCTCTTTCACCCAACGGTCCATCCAGTTCAGCATCTCGGCGACCGTGTGCAGAACCGACTCGCGCGCGGAATATCCGTGCGACTCGAGCGGGAGCGTGACGTAGCGGACGATCGCGCCGTGACCCTTGAGCGCCATGTAGAGCCGCTCGGTTTGAACCGGGAACGTTCCGGAGTTGTTGTCCGCCTCGCCGTGGATCAGGAGGATCGGCTCGTTGATCTTGTCGGCGAAGAAGAACGGCGACATGTTCGCGTAGACGCTCCGCGCTTCCCAGAACGTCCGGCGCTCGTTCTGGAACCCGAACGGCGTCAGCGTCCGGTTGTAGGCGCCGCTGCGCGCGATACCGGCCCGGAAGATGTCGGCGTGGGCAAGCAGGTTTGCGGTCATGAACGCGCCGTAGCTGTGCCCGCCGACGCCGACGCGGTCGCGATCCGCGAACCCCATTTCGACCGCCTTGTCGACCGCAGCCTGCGCGCTCGCCACGAGCTGACCCACGTAGTTGTCGTTCGCGGTTTCGCCCTCGCCGACGATGGGCATCGACGGGCCGTCGAAGATCGCGTAGCCCTGCGACAGCAGGAGAAGGTGCGACGCGCCGCTGACGGTGGTGAAGCGATTCGGCGATCCGACGACCTGGCTGGCCGCGTCCGCCGTCGTGAACTCGCGCGGATAAGCCCAGACGACCATCGGTAGACGACCCTTGCCCGGGTCGTAACCGGCGGGCAGATAGATCGTGCCCGAGAGGAGCACGCCGTCGTTGCGCTTGTAAGTGACGAACTGCCGGTTCTTCGTGGACGCCGTGATTTGCGGATAGGGATCTCGAAACGTCGTGATCGCCTGCCGTTCACCCGTGGACAGATATCTGACGCATGAATTTGGCGGCTCCGTTCGCGTCTCGTACATCGTCAGGATCCGCTGTGCGCCGTCCGAGAGCAGCGCCTCGACCGACTCGTAGCTCTTGTCGTCGCTCCTGAACAGCCGCTCGCTGGCCAGCGTCTTCAGGCTCACGCGATCGAGAAACGGCCGATCGCCTGCCGCCGACGCGCCAGCCCCTTTGGCGTAAATCCACTCGCCGTGCTGGATCACGCGGACGGGGATCCTGCTGGACTCGCCGACGCCGCCCGGCGCGGGATCCTGGCCGTGGATTCGGCCGACGGGCGTTCCAGGGTTGCTGTACCGATCCTCAGAGCTGACATCCCACAGTTTACGCGGCTGCGCGCCGGCCGAATCGATGACCCATGTGCGGCTCCGGCGCCGCTGGCGATCGAACTCCGAAACCAGCGCAACTCCGGTGTCTGTCCACCCGATGCTCTGAAACCGGAACTCCGTCTTCGTCAGCTCCGACGGTTCTGCCGAAAACGGCGCCTCGAGGGAGACGACACGGTCGCGGTGCGGTACCTGCTTCCTGAGATCGCCGTCGTCCTGTGCCTCGGCCCACACGAGCGTCGATGGAGCAGTGGGCTGCCACTCGAAGGCACGGGGTCCCTGACGAACGCCGTTGATGGGAATGTCGTCGGCAAGCGGAAGGTCGGCGATCTTCTTTGCCGCCTCGCCCGCGCGCGTCCAGATCTCGACATCCTTGGCGAACGATTCCGAGGGACGCAGTCGCGAGAACGGCCGTTCGATGCGCGAGACGAGCAGGTACCTTCCGTCGGGTGACGGGCTGGCCTTATCGAAGATCCCCGGCCGCCCCACGTTCGTCCGCCGGCCGCTCGACGCGTCCACGTATGCGAGCTGACTCGTGAAGTAGTGCTCGAAGAGCAGTTCGTCCAGATCGGTCTCGAGCAGGTCCTGGTACGTCGCAGCGGGCGCCGGCTTTCCGGAGGACTCTTGGACGTTCGGACCGGCCGGGACTCTGGCGGCGACCGGCGCCGGCGGCCTGCCGTCGGGCACGAACGCGCACACGAGCTCAACGCCAGACTGCAGCCACGAACACGAATCGCCGAACGTCGAGTTCAGCGCTGGCGACGTCAGCGCGCGTCCTCGTCCGGATGCGACGTCAACGACCCACAACTCGACGCCGGACGCACGGGCAACGGTGAGCGCGAGCCGCTTCCCGTCCGGCGAGAATTCCATCCGGAAGACGTTGGCGCCGGCCGGGAGCACGACCGCGCGCTCGGCACCGCCGGCGATCGTCTTCAGCGTGAGTCCCGTCTGAATCTTGAGCAGGTGCGGCCCGTTCGTCTTCGGGTTGATGCGGTGTCCGGCCAGACGGAGCATGGGCTGCGCGACTTCGGCGATCGTCGGCATCGGCTTTCGGCGGGCGAGCGCGATCGTCTTCGCGTCCGGGCTGAGCAACGTGGTCGGCAGCGGCTCGGCATCCAGAACCTCGACGATTGTTTTCGGTGGCGTCAGATAG
>DATAFJ010000103.1:0-5268 GCA_036257535.1 Vicinamibacterales bacterium
CGGGCAGATCCGCGAGGGCAATCCTGTATTTCGCGCCCGGCTTCTCGTGCCGATAGTCGGAGAGCTTCGCCTGCGCGACGAGCGCGGCAATCGACAGCACGGCCGCGCTAGCAATCAATAGAAGATGCGTACGAATCGAGCGCCTGTGCATCCGCCTAGTCTAACCTTCCGCGCGCGGCGCATGTGCCGGGGGCATCACTCCTGCGGCCGCGCCGCGTGCTAGCATCACCGGATGGCAGTCGGACAGATCTGTCCGCGAAAGGTGGACTCATGAGACGAGGCGTACTTGCGATCGCATCGGCCGCCGTGGTGGCCTCGCTCGGCATCACGCTGAGCGCCCAGAAGACGACCCCCGTGCATCCCGGCAAGGGCGGGAGCCCGCACGTTCGAACCGAATGGACCGTGGACGGCGCCAACATTTCGATCGAGTACGGGCGTCCGTCGCTGAAGGGCCGGCCCGAAGCCCAGGTGATGCCGCCAGGTCAGCCGTGGCGCACCGGCGCAGACGAGGCGACGACGCTCAAGACGGACAAGCCCCTGAAATTCGGGACGCTGTCCGTGCCAGCGGGGACCTACACGCTCTACACGGTGCCGGGCGCCGAGTGGCAGCTCATCGTCAGCAAGAAGACGGGGCAGTGGGGCGTACCGTATCCCGCGGGAGAGGACCTCGGGCGCGTGCCGATGAAGGCCGGGAAGACGGCGGCGCCGGTGGAACAGCTCACGCTCTCGGTAGACGATACGCCCGCCGGCGGGACGCTCAAGGTCGAGTGGGGCGGGACGAGCGCCAGCGTGCCGTTTACGGTCGGCTGAGACGCCGCGTTACGTCGAGACGCAGAGAAGATCTCGTCCACGATCTTCTCTGCGCCCTCCGCTCCCTCTGCGACCTCGATACCAAATAGAATCTCCGCGCATGCGTCATGCGTTTCTTCTGCTGCTCTTCGTCGGCGTTGCAGAACGTGCGGCCTTCGCGCAACCGGCCCACACTCTCCGCTCGCCAGACGGACGCCTGGTCGTCAACGTATCGCTGGGCGAGCGAATCACGTACGACCTTCTGTCCGACGACAGGCCTCTCCTGAAAGCCGCGACGCTCTCGATCACCATCGACGGTGTGACGCTGGGGCGCGCTCCGCGGCTGGCGAAGGCCACGCCTCGAAGCCACGACGGCACCGTGGAGCCGCCGGTCCGGCAGAAGGCGGCGGCGATCCGCGAGCGCTACAACGAGCTGCGCCTGGACATGGACGGCAACTACGCGGTGACCTTCCGGGCGTATGACGAGGGCGTTGCGTATCGCTTCGATTCCGCTTTGCCCGCGACGGATGTGACAGTGAACGCGGAGGAGGCGTCGTTCAACTTCACCGGCAACCACACGGTCTACTACCCGGAAGAAGAGAGTTTCTTCTCGCACAACGAGCGGCACTTCCTGCCGCGCGCGCTCGGCGATCTCGCACCGAAGAACATCGCCTCGCTTCCGGCCGTCGTCGACGCGAATGGAATCAAGGTTGCGATCGCCGAGTCCGACGTCGAGGGTTATCCGGGTCTGTGGCTGCGCGGGACGAGCGGCGACGGGCTTTCGGCACTGTTTCCACCGTACCCGCTCGAAGAGAAACTCGAGCGGGACCGCGATCTCCGCGTTGTCAAGACGGCTGACTACATCGCCAGGACGAGCGGCACGCGCAGCTATCCCTGGCGCGTCCTCGGCGTCGCGCGGAGTGACGCGGAGCTCCTCACCAATCCACTCGTGTACCTTCTTGCAAAGCCGTCGCAGGTCCTGGATACGTCCTGGATCAGGCCGGGCAAGGTGGCATGGGACTGGTGGAACGCGAACAACATCTGGGGCGTGGACTTCAAGGCGGGCGTCAATACCGCGACCTACAAGCACTACATCGACTTCGCATCGAAGCACGGCATCGAATACGTGATCCTGGACGAGGGCTGGTACCGGCTCGGCAATGTGCTCGACGTCGTGCCCGAGATCGACATGAACGAGCTGACGGCCTACGCGAAGCAGCGGAACGTCGGCCTGATTCTCTGGGTGATCTGGAAGACGTTCGACGATCAGCTCCAGCCGGCGCTCGACCGCTTCGAGAAGTGGGGCATCCGGGGCATCAAGGTGGACTTCATGCAGCGCGACGATCAACCGGTGGTCGACTTCTACCATCGCATCAGCCGCGAGGCTGCGAAGCGCCGCATGCTCGTGGATTTCCACGGCGCGATACGGCCGGCGCTGATGACCCGGACCTGGCCCAACCTGATGACGGCCGAAGGCGTGCGCGGGCTCGAATGGTGCAAGTGGAGCACGCACACGCATCCAGAGCACGACGCGACGCTGCCGTTCACGCGCATGTTCCTCGGGCCGATGGATTACACGCCGGGCGCCATGGTGAACGCGCCGAAGCAAAGCTTCGTTGACGTGTTCGAGCGGCCGATGAGCCAGGGCACGCGCGCGCACCAGCTCGCGCTGTACGTGATCTTCGAGAGCCCGCTGCAGATGCTGGCCGACTCGCCGTCGAACTATGCCCGGGAGCCGGAGGCCATGGAGTGGCTCGCCCGCGTCCCTGTCGTGTGGGACGAGACGCGTGTGCTTCACGCCCGCATCGGCGACTACGTCGTCGTTGCGCGGCGGAGCGGCTCGGACTGGTACATCGGCGCGATCACCGATTGGGAGCCGCGCGAGCTCGAGATTGACCTGTCGTTCTTACCCGCCGGCAGCTTTCAGATGGTGGCTTACCAGGACGGCGTCAACGCCAATCGTCGCGGTGAGGACTGCAGGAAAGTCAGGAGCCGCGTGACGAGCGCGACAAAGATCAAGATCGCGCTCGCGCCAGGCGGCGGCTGGGCGGCGCGAATCGCTGCTGATCGTTGAGATTGCCGACGGCGAGGGCCCGTACACGGCCAGTACCGTCATCGCTGATGCGCACGGCACGGATCGTGGTGACCGAAGTCAACGCGGAAGACTCACTCCGCGCGCGTTCCGGCTGCGCACTGCTGCGGCGCGACCCCGAGTCGGCGGTCGCCGACCACCTCGCCCTCGAGCTTCGGCGCGAGGCGGGCTGCGGGTGTCGGCCCCGCCAGCCGCAGTCCGCCTCGGCGCCAACCGAGTGTTCTGCGGTCGGGAACCGGTTTAGAGCAGTCCCTTGAGTGCGCTTTCGAGCTCCTCCGGCTTGAAGCCGAACGGGCCTGGCTTGCTCTTGTACGCGATCCTTCCTTCGCGATCGACGAGGTACAGCCGGTCCGGCCACCCTGAGTACGCCTTCTCGGTCGCATCGTCAAAGCCGTCGACGATCGACGGGACCTTGATCCCTAGCCGGGTGACGCAGATTCCAGCGAGGTCGGTACGCTCGTCGAGGCTCGTCGGGCTCGCGTAGACGACCTTGTCGCGAACGTTGCTCGGCAGCTGCCACGCGTCGCTCGCGTGCGCTTCACCGATATACACGACGTAGAACGCCGCGCGATCCTTGTAGCGCTGATACATCTCGTTCAGGACGGGAACCTCCCGTCTGAACGGTGGTCAGGTGTAGCTGCCGAATATCAGCGCGACGGGCTGTTTGCCGCGGAACGACGACAGCGTGACCCGCGACTTGCGGTCGACGGTCGAGAGCGTGAAGTCCGGGGCCGGATCGCCGACCTGGAGCCCGCCGCCGCGCGCGATGTTCCACATCGGCTCGAACGGCACGGCGATCATGGTGATCATCGGGATCCGCGCCATGATCTGCCCGAATCGCTCAGGGCGCTGGCACATGGCGGCGAAGATGCCGGCAAGAAACAACACGTAGACGACGGCGAGCGTCGCGACGAGGCGTCCGATGTAGCGCAGGAGCCGTGACTGGGCCATTGCCGAATATTATAGGTGAATGAAGCCGATGTTCCTGCCGGGCGTGGAGCAGGATCCGAAGACCAGTCCGTATCTCGACGCCATCCGCATGATACAGAACGCGGGCGCCGAGTACCCGCAGATCTGGCATCTGTTCGCGTATCTGCCGGCCGCGACCGAGCACCTGGCGCGGTTCACGCAGGAGATCCTGCGCGGCCCGGCGCCTCTCAGCCCGGGGATGCGCGAGCTGATCGCGGCGTACACGTCGGCGCGCAACCATTGCCCGTTTTGACTGAAGTCTCACGCCGCAGTTGCGGCGGAGCTGCTGGGGGATGAACCGCTCGTCGCGAGCGTGATCGAGAACCTCGAGACCTCACGCCTCGACGACAGGCACAAGGCGCTCTTCCGGTTCATCGACAAGGTCAATCACGATTCGCCGCGGATCACGCCGGAGGACATGGCGCCGCTGCGCGAGCTCCGGTGGACGGACGAGGAGCTCTACTTCACCATCACCGTCTGCGCGCTGTTCAACTTCTACAACCGGTGGGTTGACGCCAGCGGCGTGCACGCGCTGTCGGACCAGGCCCACCGGGAGGGGGCCAAACGGAGCGCCCTCCATGGCTACGTGCGGAAGTAAACCAGGAACCCGTCCCGCCCGTCTAACGTATCGTTATTGAGGACTCTGGCGGAGGTCCGAATGTCACTGCTGAAACGTCTTTTCTCGAAGAACAGCGAACCACCCAAGCGCATCCGGATATGCGTTGAGTGCGGGATGCCGGTGGCCGAGCACAAGGAATGGTGCTCGATTCTGCGGGGTCAGAACGAAATGAAGCTGAAGGGGATGACGCTCTCGGGCGAGCAGTCATGAGTATTGGAGGGGCCGGTCTCAAAACCGGCCCCTCCACGATTACGGCCTCGTCACCAGCACAACCTTGACCCATCCGTTCGCCGTGGCGCTCTGGACGTTGATGTAACCGTTCTGTTGCGCGCCCACCACCACGAGCTCTTCGGTTCTCGGAAGCGTCGCAATCACCTTCGCGTCGTCGGCCGGCGACTCGAGCATCTTCACGTTTGCTATCTTCGGCAGGAGCACGTCGCCCTCTGAGAACACGGCGCCTGCCTTGGTCGTGCCCCCCGCTGCCGCTTCCTGTCTCAGGCTGCCGACGTCGCGCTGCAGGCTCGGATCGCCCCGGACGGCGCCGACGATGTTGTTGTAGTTGTCGAGGAGCGCGGCCGCGATGATCTTGCCTTCGTTCGTGTTCCCGTAGCCGCCGAGGGCGCCGAAGCCTCCGCCGCCCCAGAGCGCGCCGCCCAGAGCCAGATCCGCTTTTTTCGTGCTCCCTTCGGCCGCGGCGACCTGCACGCCGCTGCGCGCATCGGCGAGGAGCATGCTCGTCTGCGCTTCCTTGAATTTCAGTCCGCCCGCGACAGCGCCGGCGACGGCACCGGCCCGTCCG
>DATAFJ010000231.1:0-25647 GCA_036257535.1 Vicinamibacterales bacterium
GGCCGGCGAACGGAGGGGACGCGTGCTCGATCTCGAGCGGCAATGGCGATTCCGGTGGAAAAAAGATGCGAGACTCCGGGGCTGCTGTCAAGGGTATCTTATAGGCCATGCTCCTGGCGGGCGACGTCGGCGGAACGAGGACACGGCTCGGGTTGTTCGCGCGCGGGACTGAGCGGCCTACTCCCGTCAGCGTTGCGGAGTTCACCACGCTCAGTTACGAGTCGATCGAGGACAAGATCGACGCGATTCTCACGGAAGCGGACGAGCACCGCATCGACGAAGTCGCGCTCGGCGTCGCGGGCGTCGTCACGCGCGACGTGGCGCGCCTGACCAACGTGCCGTGGGTGGTCGACGCGGGCGCCGTGGCGGAGCGGCTCGGCATCCGTCGCCTGACGCTCCTGAACGATCTGGAAGCGATGGCAACGGCGGTCCCCGTGCTCGAGCCGGACGAGCTGGCCGTGCTCCAGGAAGGGACGGCGCAGCCCGATGGCAATGCGGCGGTCATCGCCGCGGGCACCGGTCTCGGCGAAGCGCTGCTGCACAACATCGACGGCCGGTTTATTCCATCGCCCACCGAGGCAGGACATACGGACTTTGCGGCTCGAACGCCGAGAGAGATCGAGCTGCTCCAGGAGCTGACGCGCACGTTCGGCCGCGCCGAGTACGAGCAGGTGATCTCGGGACAAGGTCTGTCCAACCTGGCGCGGTTCACGCACGCCGGCAAGCTCTGCGCGCAGCTCGAAGGGGCGGACGCCACGACGCTCCCATCGCTCGTGACGCGGTCGGCGCTCGCGAAGCGCTGCTGTCACTGCGTCGAAGTGCTGGATCTCTTCGTCGGTGTGTACGGCGCCGAGGCGGGCAACCTGGCGCTGCGATCGGTGGCCACCGCCGGCATCTACGTCGGCGGCGGAATTGCGCCGAAGATCCTGCCGGCGCTCGAGGACGGCCGGTTCATGGAGGCCTTCCGCTCGAAAGGGCCCATGACCGATCTGATGGCCACGATTCCCGTGTCGGTCATCATCCAGCCGTGGCCCGGGCTGCTCGGCGCCGCCGTGCACGCAAACAACGCGTAATCACGGCGTGCTCTTCGGCCGATCGCCGCGCTCGAACATCCCCTCCTCTGCGGCGAGCCGCTCGATCGCGTCCGGTTCGACCGGCACGAACCCCGACATATTTTCGTAGCCGTCCGCCGTGATGAGGATCGCATCCTCAAGGCGTACGTAAATGCGCTCCTCGGGAATCGTGAGCGCAGGTTCGATGGTGAACATCATGCCCGGCTTGAGCGCGTCGTACGGCGCGGTGACGTCGTGCACTTCCATCCCGATCCAGTGCCCCAGGCTGTTTCGATCCGCCTTCCGGTAACTCTCGACGAACCTCTCCGCGGCGGAGCGAACCTTCGGCTCTCGAAAATCGAAGGACGCCGTGACCTCTTCCATCTTTCGCAGCGCGTCGCGCAGGACGACCGCCGGCGTGACGTTGGGACGGATCGAGGTCATCAGCGCCTGATACAAGCGCAGATACACCGTGTACATCTCCCGCTGCTCCGGAGTAAACCGGCCGCTCGCCGGAAACATGCGCGTGACGTCCGAGGTGTAGTAGTGAAAGTCTGGCGCATAGTCGTAAAGGACGAGGTCGCCGGGCTCCAGCCGCGACTGCGCCCCGTGATAGTGCGGCCACGCGGCGTTCTTCCCGGCCGCCACGAGGCCGAAGTATGCAATGCCCTGGGCGTTGTGCTTCTTGAAGACGTAATCGCCGACCGCTTCGAGCTCGTACTCGTACATGCCAGGCTTCGCCGAGCGAATCGCTTCCATGATCGCGAGGCCCGAGATCCGCGTTGCCTCGCGGACAATGGCGATCTCGCGCGGACTCTTGACGAGCCGCATGGCATCCAGGATCGGATCGAGATCCCTGATCGCCGCGGCCCGCTCGGGGCGGGACGCCTTCTTCCTCACGTGATCAATGAACGCTGCCTCGCGCGAGAGACGGCCGTCCCAGGGATCGGCGAGCGTCTTCTCCGTGTGGGCGGTCACGTTGCCGGGGGTGGCGGCGCCAAGCGCCTCGGCCCTGTGCGGCAGGTACAGCACGCGGCCTTCCTGCGCGAGCGCGGCGAGCGCCCCACCGAACTCCTCTCTCGGCAACACGCGTTGAATGCCCGTCAGCTTCTCCGCTTCGGCGCCCGGCACGAGCACGGGTCCTTCGGACCGTTCGGCCCGCTCGTCCCGACTCCGGAGGAAGAGCGTCGTCGTCTTTGCACGACCGTCGATGATGACGAGCGCGCGCGACACCTCGACGCCGGTGAGGTAGAAAAACTGGTTGTTCTGACGGAATTTCAGGTAGCCGGGACGCTCCGCGGCGCCCTGCAGCACCGCCACGCCGTCGCCGATTTCCTGCATCACGCGGATCCGGCGAGCGGCGAACTCCTCCGGCGGGAAGATGCTGGTGAAAAGCGGCCTTCCGCCTTCGCCAAGGCTACGGCGGACAAGCGTCTCGGGCGAACCGGACCAGATCGCGAGCGCGGCGGCGACGAGCAGAAGGCGCTTCATCTTCAAATTATAATCCTCGGAATGAGGCCATGTCGGTCGTCCGCCGCGATCGCGCTCGGCTCGATCCTGGCCGTGTGTATGTCACTCAATCAGTCCCAGATGCAGACACGGCAAACGAAATATCCGCCCGCGCCGCTCGGCGACGTCGTCGACACGTATCACGGCACGAAAGTGCCGGACCCCTATCGATGGCTCGAGGATGCGGACGCGCCCGAAACCGTCAAGTGGGTCGACGCGCAGAACGCGCTCACCCGCTCGTTCGTCGACGGCCCCGATCGCGAAGCGCTGGAAACACGGCTGACCGATCTTTATAACTATCCGCGCACCGGCATCCCGACGAAGCGGGGCTCACAATACTTCTTCACGCACAACACGGGGCTGCAGAACCAGTCGGTGCTGTACGTGCAGGAGGGGCTGAAAGGTGAACGCCGAGCGCTCCTCGACCCGAACGCGCTGGCGCCGGACGGCACGGTCGCGCTCACCGCGCTCGCGATCACAGACGACGGGACGCGCATCGCGTATGGCCTGTCGAAAAGTGGAAGCGATCGGCAGGAGCTGTTCGTTCGCGACGTCGCCACGGCGAAGGATCATCCCGACCATCTCAAGTGGGCGAAATTCACGACGATTTCCTGGCTGAAGGACGGCGCCGGCTTCTACTACACGCGCTTTCCCGAACCGGGCACGGTTCCCACGGGCGAGGAAAACTACTTCGGCAAGCTGTACTTCCACCGGCTGGGGGACGATCAGGCGAAGGATCGGCTGGTCTACGAGCGGCCCGACGACGGCGAGATCGTGCTCGTGTCGAGCATCACGGACGATGGCCAGACGCTGGTGATAACGGCGTTCCAGGGCTCCAGCGACAAGAGCGAGGTCTACTGGATGGACGCCACGCAGCCCGGCTCGACGCCGTCGCCGATCTTCACCGGCTTCGGCGCGTCGTACCAGTTCGCCGACGCGGTCGGGTCGCGGCTCTTCTTTCAGACGGATCAGGGCGCGCCGCTCGGACGCGTGGTTGCCGTCGATCTGCCGGCGACGACGCCGACGCCGATCCCTGTGATCCCCGAGTCCAGAAACAAGCTCAACGCGACCGGCGTGATCCACAAGACGCTCGTGCTCTCGTACCTCGAGAACGCGAGCAGCACGCTCAAGCTGTTCGATCTGGCGGGCAAACCGGCTGGCGATATCGCTCTGCCGGCGATCGGATCTGTGACCGGCATCTCGGGCCGCACGGAGGATGACGAGCTCTTCTTCGGATTCACCTCATTCACGTATCCGCCCGCCAGCTATCGCTACGACTTCAAGGCCAGGCAGGTCACGGACTTCGCCAAGGGCGCGTCCAGGATCGACCCGGCCGCGTACGAGACGAAGCAGGTCTGGTATCCGTCGAAGGACGGGACCAGAGTCTCGATGTTTCTCGTTCACCGGAAGGGATTGACGCTCGACGGCAGCCGGCCCGTGTTCCTGAGCGGCTACGGCGGCTTCAACGTGAGCGTGACGCCGGCGTTCGACCCGGCCAACTTCGTCTGGCTCGATCGCGACGGCGTCTACGCGCGCGTCAACCTGCGTGGGGGCGGCGAATATGGCGAGGCCTGGCACGAGGCCGGGATGTTCGAGAAGAAGCAGAACGTCTTCGATGACTTCATCGCCGCCGCCGAATGGCTGATCGCAAACAAGTACACGACCGCGAAACGGCTCGCGATCGAAGGCGGCAGCAATGGCGGCCTGCTCGTCGGCGCGGCACTGGTGCAACGCCCCGATCTATTCGGCGCCGTCATCTGCCGCGTGCCCGTTGTGGACATGCTCCGCTACCACAAGTTCACGGTGGGGCGGTTCTGGATCTCAGAGTACGGATCGGCGGACGATCCGAAGCAGTTCCCGTATCTGATCAAGTACTCGCCGCTGCACAACGTCAAGGAGGGCGTCCGCTATCCTGCGACGCTCATCACGACGGCCGATACAGACGACCGCGTGGCGCCGGGCATGGCCAAGAAGTTCGCCGCGCGTCTGCAGGCCGCTGCGGCGGGACCGGAACCCATTCTCATTCGAGTCGAGACGAAGGCGGGACACGGCGCGGGAAAGCCGATCACGAAAGTGATCGAAGAGGAGGCCGATATCTACTCGTTTCTGTTCACGGTTCTCCGCTCGTAGACCTGCGCCCACGCCTGACGCAACGCCGCCGTGCTCTCGAAACGATCGCCGGGCTCGCGGGCCAGGCTCGTGCGAATGATCGCCGCGGCTTTTTCCGGGAGCGACGGCGCCAGGAGGCGCGGATCGGGCGCATCGGACCGGAGGATCTGTCCGATGAGCGCCGGCAGCGTCGCCGCGTCGAATGGCGGCGAGCCGGTGGCCATCTCGTATGCGA
The DNA here is from genome assembly GCA_036257535.1 of Vicinamibacterales bacterium. Classification (GTDB taxonomy): domain Bacteria; phylum Acidobacteriota; class Vicinamibacteria; order Vicinamibacterales; family 2-12-FULL-66-21; genus DATAEE01. The sequence continues at coordinate 4,906 of DATAFJ010000231.1, forward strand.
GCACGCCGAGCGTGAATACGTCGCTTCGCGGATCCGGCGCGCCGCCGGTCAGAACTTCCAGCGGCACGTATCGCAGCTCGGGGTCGAGCGACGTCCCGCGGAGCGTCGCCTCGTCAGCCGTGGCGAGGATGTCGCCGAGCTGATGGATGCCCGGAGCAGAAATCAGAATGCGCTCCTCGTTGCCTTCGCGTGACATGCGGATGATCTCCGGGCTCAGGCCGCAGATGATCGCTCCCCGGCGCGCCAGCGTGGCGGCCGCGTCGGCGAGCTGGGCGACGAGCTGCCGCAGCCTGTTCCACGGCAGAGGGCCCGCGGCGATCGTCTCGCGGAGGCTCTCGCCTTCGACGAGCTCCGTCACGACGTAGAGCACGTCACCTTCCTCGCCGAAGTCGCGCACCTGCAGAACCGCGGGATGCGTGACCTGGAGCGCCTTCGCCTCCTTCAGGAACCGCGACCGGATCGCGTCCCAGTGCGGCTCCGCTCCGCGGTGCCGCGTGCGGATCGCGACCGGATGGCCGAGGGCGCGATGCACGCCGGCGTAGACGGAGCTGCCCAGCCGCCCGCGCGCGATCATCTTGCCCACGTCGTAACGCGACGTGAAGCCGCCGCCCCCCGTCACCAGATGCGTGCTCGTCGTCGTGGATGCCTCCGTCGCGGTGAGCGCGAGGCCGAACTCGATCGCCGAAGGCCAGCGCGCCGAAGGATCGCGCGCGAGGCCGCGCAGGACGATCTCGTCGAGCTCCGGCGGCACGTCAGGCCGCGCTTTCGACGGCGCGACCAGTGAGGACGTCGCCTGCTGCGCGAGCGTGGCGTACACGCCGCCGGTGCCGTACGGCGCGCGGCCGGTCAGCATCTCGTAGACGACTGCGGCGAGGCTGTAGACGTCGGTTCTGGCGTCGGTGGGTTGCCCTTCGACCTGCTCCGGTGCGGCGTAGGCGACCGTCCCGATGAACATGAACGCGGCGGTCAGCCGCGTCTCGTCGTTCTTGGGGTCTTTCAGCGCGGCGAGGCCGAAGTCGACCAGCTTGTAGGCCCGCTCACCCGCGCCGAACTGGTGCGCGACGATGTTGGCCGGCTTGATGTCGCGGTGAAGAATTCCCGCGTCGTGCGCCGTCTGAAGCGCCGCGCAGATCGGCGGAATGTACCGCCGGACCGACGCGGCACCGAGCGCGCCCATCGAGTGGATCTCCTCGCGCAGGCTGGGCCCGGTCAAAAGCTCCATGACGAGAAACGGACGGCCCTCGCCGTCGACGCTGTAGTCGAGGATGGAGACGATATTCGGATGGTGCAGGCTGGCGGACGCACGGCTCTCGCGCAGGAAGCGCTCGCGCAGCGACATCGAGTCGTCCGACGGCAGGACAACCTTGACCGCGACTTCGTCTCCCAGCCGCGTGCGCCTCGCGCGATACACGGCGCCCATCCCCCCTTCGGCGATGAGATCGAGGATCTCGTACCGGTTGTCCAGGATGGTGCCGGGCGGAATCACGCGGCGATTATACTGGCGCTCCGTGCCGGAGCCGGTTGCGCCTCTTCACGAATATACGGTCCGCCGTGCGGCGCGCGCGGCGGCGCACGAACGCTGGTCCCGTCTGGATCTTCGCGTCAGTCAGGCGAGGCTCGGAGTGGTCGTGTCCGCGCTCCTGCTCGGCTGGCTCGTCTACTTCCGGGACTTCTCCGTCGGGTGGCTCGCGCCTCCAGTGGCCGTCTTCCTCGCGCTCGCCGTCTGGCATGAACGCGTCATCCGAGCGCGCGACCTGAGTGCCCGATCCGTCGAGTTCTACGATCGGGGAATCGCACGAATCGAAGGGCGCTGGATGGGCGGAGGCGAGCCAGGACTGCGCTTCCTCGACGACAGTCACCTCTACGCGCGCGACCTCGACCTGTTCGGACCCGGGTCGCTCTTCGAGCTGCTCTCGTCCGCACGCACGCATGCCGGCGAAGAGGCGCTCGCGGACTGGTTGAAAACGCCGTCGCATCCAGGTGATCTGAGGACCCGGCAGCGGGCGGTTGACGAGCTCCGGGGCCGAATCGATTTTCGCGAAGCGATGGCGCTTGCCGGAGCGCCCGTCCGCAGCGTCGATACGACATCGCTGACGACGTGGGCGAGCTCACCGGCAATCCTGCGCGACGGCTGGACCCGGCGTGCCGCCGGCGCCATCGCCGCCGGCTCGGTGGCCACCGCCATCTTGTGGGCCGTCGCAGGTCAGCCGGCGCCGTTCCTGGCGATCGTCCTCGTCGTCACGTTCTTCTCGGCAGCTCTTCGCAGCCGTGTCGAGCAGGTACTCCATGGCGTGGACGCGCCGGCCCGCGCGCTCGACGTCCTGGCTGGCGCGCTCGTCCGGATTGAACGAGAGCCTGTCACTTCGGAGCGCCTGGCGGCCTTGCGATCGGCGATGACGGATCAACGGGTCGAGGCGTCGGCGGCGATCTCGCGCCTGCATCGCCTCGTCGAGCTCCACGACTGGCAGCACAACCAGTTCTTCGCGCCCGTCGCGTTCATGCTGCTCTGGTCCATGCACGTCGCGTGGGCGCTCGAGCGGTGGCGGCGCCGGTTCGGCCGCGACGTTCCGATCTGGATCCGGACGCTTGGCGAATACGAAGCGCTGATCTCGATCGCCGCATACGCGTACGAGCATCCGGCCGATCCGTTCCCCACGTTCATCGACGAGGGGCCAGGCGTTTTCCGCGGCGCTGGGCTCGCGCATCCAGTGGTCGGGCCGAACGCCGTCCCGAACGACGTGCGGCTCGATCAGGCTGTGCGGCTGACCGTCGTGAGCGGCTCGAACATGTCGGGGAAGAGCACGCTGCTCAGAACGGTCGGGACGAACGCCGTCCTCGCGCTTGCGGGCGCGCCCGTGCGCGCGGCGAGTCTCGAGCTCACGTTTCTGCGAATCGGCGCCACGCTTCGGATCGAGGACTCGCTCCGGGCCGGGCGATCGCGCTTCTACGCCGAGATCGCGCGGATTCGCGAGGTCCTCGACCTGGCGGGCGGCGACCAGCCGCTGCTCTTCCTGTTCGACGAGCTGTTCCAGGGGACGAACTCCAACGACCGCGCGGCGGCGGCCGCCGGCGTGCTGCGGACCTTCGTCGAGCGGCGCGCGATCGGCCTCGTCACCACGCACGATCTGGCGCTTACCCGGATCGCGGACGAACTGGAGGGCGCCATGAACATGCACTTCGAGGATCGGTTCGACGAGGGCGAGATGAAGTTCGATTACCGCCTGCGCCCTGGTCCCGCGACGCGCGGGAACGCGCTCGCGCTTCTCAGGATGGTTGGCCTGCGGGAATGACGGCTCTCAGCGGACGACCCTGAGGCCCGCCGGCGCCGTCAGCGTCGGCGGCGCGAGCTGCACGTCGATCCTCGTCGACGACGTCGCGGTCACCGTGACCCTCCGGATCGCCGGCGCGTATCCCCCTGCCGAGAAACGAACGTCGTAGGTCCCCGGCGGGACGAAGAGGTGGTAGACGCCGAAGGCGCCGCCGCTCGAGTTCTCCTCGCCGTTCGGAAAGGCGACGTTCAGGAGCTCGACGTTTGCGGCGGTGGGCTCGCCGGTCATGGCGTCCGTGACGTGGCCCCAGATCGGAATCGACCGCTCCAGTACGGCGAGCACGCCGGGCCACACGAGCGCAGCCTCGTTCAGCGCGCTGGCGTGCGTAGGCTGAAACTGCGTGTGCGTCTCTATCAGGAACGCGTACGCTCCCATGCGCGCGAACTGCCATTGCTGGTGCTCGCCCTCCGCGCTCGGCGCGCGCGTCGCGCCGCCGTAGCCGGATGCCTGCGAGATCGCGGACGCTTCCTGTTGCATCCAGCTCGTGAAAGGGTGGCTGAGGCACAGGTACGAATACAGGACCTCACGGCCGGTCGAGTGATAGTCGAGGACCTTGGCGAAACGTTCGCGGAGCGACCACGTCATCATCGTCTGGGTTTCAGCCTCGGACGCGGCCGAAGGCCCCTTGTAGGTCTCTGACGTCACGCTCGTACTCCCCGAGCACGACGCGCCCCATCCCTGTGAATAGTTGCGGTTCTGATCCACGCCGACGCCGCCGCCGAACACGTGGCGGTTCTTCCTCCAGAGGTTGTCCGTGGTGAAAACGTAGTTGTAGCCGTCGGGATTCCACACCGGCGCGATCCAGATCTCCTGATTGTTCACCGCCGACGTGAGCCGCGGGTCTGTTCCATATCCCGCCGTGATCCGCTCGGCCGCACCGAGGACGATGACCGGCGCGACGAGTTCTCTGGCGTGGTGCGTGCCGACGATCAGCACGGCCGGTTCGTCCTCGTCCGCCGCCACGTTGTCGGAGATCTTGAGCGCGAACAGGTGCCGCCCTTCGAACGTCGGAGGCGTGCCGTACGTGTCGGTGATGTCGACGACCCGCGCGATCGCCGGATGCGCGTCCGCGATTTCCTGCATGCGCGCCAGCACGCCATCGAGATCGCGGTAGCCCGCCGGCACTTGCGCGGCAGCGGGCGCAGCCGCGGCAATCGACGCCGCCAGGCACACGCCGACCGCAAGCCGGTGAAATCGCATGAAGACCCACCGGCATCACAAACAGTGCCACGGCCCCTTCTGGCTTCGCGGGCCGTCTGGCGGCCTCGGGCATGGCGCGCGAGGACCGGGCACTTGTCACAGTTGTAAGTCCGCGGCGAAAACGGTTGGGCTCGGACGCTTTGAGGAATACGGATTGCAACATCGCATGGCCGCGGCATGGCGGCACCATGCGAAGTGACAACCTCTTCCACTTGATGGCGCATACCCGCCTCGTTCTGGCGGGCGCGATGCTTACGCTCCTCGGAAGCGCGGCCGAGGCACAGGAGACCATCCTCTTTCCGGCGATTCAGGACGCGCGGACACCGATCGTCAACCGCGTCAAAACCGAACCCGTTCGGCTCGACATTGCGACCTGGTATCTGACGGATCGACATATCACCGCCGCGATCGTTCAGCGGTTCCGCGCCGGACTACCGGTCAGAATCATCGGCGACCGGGTCTCGATCTTCGAGATCGATCCAGTCACGCGGCGCGAGTTCGAGTTCCTCGCGACAAACGGCGTGCCCATCCGCTTGAGATACCACCCGACGTCGTTTCCTTCCATCATGCACTGGAAGTGCGGCATCTTCGTCGGACTGAACACCGTGGAGTTCGGCTCTGCGAACTGGACCCCGTTCGAGCTCGTCCCGGTATCGCCGACCAACTTCAAGGACGAGACCGCCATGTTCACGAGCGACGCCGCGCTCGTGAACGCGTTCAAGGCGCGCTTCGATCAGATGTGGGCCGATACGACGACCTTCCTGGACTGGCCTGCCGCCTACCTGCGCGAGACCGGCACGCCCTGGACGCAGCCGATGGCAATCTCGCGCGCGCGGCTCGAGCCGGACCACCCGACGCCGCCCGGCCTGATCTGGAGCCAGGGGCCCGAATTGAACAACCCGCTCGCGGCCGCCATTGACGCCGAGACGCGCGCGGTCGACCTTGTCTTGTACCGCCTTACGGTTCCGAACGTCACGGACGCGCTCATCCGGAAGCTGCAGGCGAGGATCCCCGTGCGGATCTTCATCGAGCCGGAGCAGTACCGGAACCCCGACTTTCCCGAGTACTGGCTGACGGCCTCACGGGTCGATCAGCTGTGGCGCGCGGGAGCTCAGATCAAGCAGCGCACCCACCAGGGGCTTACGCACATGAAGGTGCTGATCACCTCCACGGTCGCCATGCTGGGCTCGTCGAACTTCACCAAGAACTGGGAACGCGATCACAACTACTTCATTCAGGCCGCGGCGAAGCCGCAGCTGCACGCGGAGCTCGTGAACCGCTTCGCCCAGATGTGGGCGGACACAGCGAACTACACGGCGTTCCAGCCGAAGCCGCCTCGCGTGCCCACGCTCGTCGCGCCGTCGAACGGCGCCACGAACGTCCTCGTCCCGACGGTCAACTGGACGCGCGCGCCCTGGGCCGTCGCGTTCGACGTGTACTTCGGAACGTCACCCGCAACCCTCCAGTTTGCGGGACGCGTCGACGCACTGCAGGTCGAGGATCCGCCCACGAGGTACTCGTTCACGCCACCAGGCGGACTCCTCCCTCGCACGCGGTACTACTGGCGCGTCGTCTCGCGGACGTTTGCGACCGATGTCAACCCGGCACTCATTGCCGCGTCGCCGACATGGTCGTTTACAACGGGGGCCACGGTGTCGACGCCGCGCAATCTGCGCGTGATCCGGTAGACCGTCTACGCGTAATCCGTGTAATCCGTGTAATCCGTGGCTCACATCGAGTGATGCTTCCCTCGGCCCCGCCCGCCGCGGCGGCGCTTGAGCGGAATGCCCTTCACGTTCCGAAGCGGAAGCGTCTTGAAGAACTTCGGCACGATGCGCGCGCGCGAGGCGTTCTCGAAGCCTGACGCGAGCGTGATGAGCGTCGGCTCGCTGAACGCCGTGCCGATGAAACTGAGGCCGACCGGCAGCCCGAAGTAATTGCCCATGGGCACGTTGATGATCGGAAAGCCGCCCACCGCAGCCAGGCCCGATGTCGCGAAGATGAAATGGTCGCCGTCGATGAGATCCGTCGTCCAGGCGGGCGTGCCGGTGGGCGTCGCGATCGCCTCGATGTTGAACTGACTGAGGGCCGCGTCGATGCCGTCGACGGTCGCGTCCTGGTCGATTTGAAGCGCCTCGTTGTAGGTGAGGCCGCCGAAGAGCGGCTGCGGCGTATCCTCGCCGGGCTCTAGCGCCGCCGCGAGCTCGAAGATCTCCTGGCCGAAGAACGGCATCTCGCGGTCCGCATTCGCCGCGTTGAACGCGATCGCATCTTCGAGCGTCCCGCCGGCCAGCGGCACGCCGGTCCGCGTGGCGAAGTACGCCTTCAGATCGCCCACGAAGTCGAAAAGCAGGACGAGCAGCTCGCCGTTGCCCGGCGGGAAAGCGAATCCCCCGGCGTCGAGGTCGACGAGAATCGCGCCGGCCGCGGTCATCGTCGTGAGCGCGACGTCGAAGATCGCCGCGACGTCGGGACTGGCCGAGTCGACGCCCTGGCGCGTCACGCCGATCCGCCTGCCGGCGAGACCGTTCGGATTGACGAACGGAAGGTAATTCGTCGGCAGGACCGGTCGCGGCCTGAGCCCGCGCCATCCGAGCGGGACGTCGTCGGTGGCCGGGTCGCGCCCGTCGGACGTCTGGCTCGCGATGACGCTCAGGACCGCTGCGGCATCCGCCACCGTGTGCGCATGCGGGCCGACCGTGTCCTGCGTGTGAGAGATCGGCACGACGCCGGCACGGCTCGTCAGTCCAACGGTCGGCTTGATGCCGACGACGCCGCACAGGCTCGAGGGGCAGACGATGCTGCCGTCGGTCTCGCTGCCGAGCGATACCGCGCACAGATTCGCCGAGACGGAGCCCCCGATCCGGAGCTGGAGCCGCATGGATTTCGATCGATCGCGTACGGGTTGTTGCACTGTCCGCCGCGCCCGCTCCAGCCGCTCGACGAATAGAACGAGCGGAAGTTCGCCCACTCGCTGAGATTCAGCTTGCCGAGGATCACCGCGCCTCCGTCGCGCAGCTTCGCGGCAACCGTGGAGTCGGTCGGGGCCGGCTGGCCGGCGAGCGCGAACGAGCCGGCCGTCGTCTGCATGCGATCGCCGGTGTCGATGTTGTCCTTGAGCATGATCGGAATGCCGTGCAGCGGCCCGCGGACTGTCCCGCTCCGGCGACGCGAATCGGCGGCGCGCGCCATCGACAGCGCGTCGGGATTGAGCTCGATCACCGAGTTGACCCGCGGCCCGTTCTCATCGAGCGCACGAATGCGGTTCAGGTAAAAAAGCGTCAACTCGACCGCGCTGACGCGTCCGACGCCATCGCCGCCTTCAACTGCGCGATCGTCGCCTCGTTGAACCTGCCATGCGATGACGAGGAGTGTTCGTCCCAGTCCCGTTCGGCCGCGCCAGCGGCGGCGCCCTGCCCACGACCGAGGCGCCCGCGCCCGCCGCAGCGCCAAGCTGAATGAACCGCCTGCGGCTGACCGCGCCGCCCGGAAGTCGAGGCGCAGCTGAGTTGCCGAACGCCTTCCGGTACAGGTCTCTCATGTGACGCGGAGATCTTCGTTGCTGGCCTTCATAGGAGTTCTCCGGGGGGTGAGAGAGCGGGCGGCGATTATACACTCGCGATCTGCGCAAGCCAGCTCATCCTGATAGAATTTTGAAGAGCGATGACGATGCAGTCCGGTCGGTTGGCGGGATGGCTTCTGTGCGCGGCGCTCGTGTACGGCTGGACCGCAGCTGCTTCGAGTCAGAATCATCCGGACCGCGGGGCATCGCTCAAGACGTGGATCGGACAGGAAGCGCAAGTCGAGACGTACATGCGCGACGCCGAGATCGTGCGGATCGAGGCGGTACCGATCGGCGTCAGCAGGCCGATGCGCGCGTACTTTCCGGCGGGCGGCCAGGTCGAGAGCGCAGCGTTCAAGGCACTGCCCCCCGCCGTCCACCAGGGGCACTGGGACAGTTACAAGGCAGAGATCGCCGCCTACGAGCTCGACAAGCTGCTCTCGCTCGGGATGGTGCCGCCGTCGGTCGAGCGCCGCGTCAACGGCAAGCTGGGCGCGCTCATCATGTGGGTGAGCCCCACGCGGATGTGGAAGGACATCGACAAGGCGTTACAGCCTAGGGACGGCGACTGGAGAGATCAGGTGAATCGGATGCGGATGTTCGATAATCTGATCTGCAACAGGGATCGCAACCTCGGCAATCTGCTGATTGATGAATCTTGGAATATGTATCTTATCGATCACTCACGCGCGTTCATCACGAGCAAGGATCTTCCCGTTCGCATGAGCCGGATCTGTCGAGATCTCTGGAGCCGCATAGAGGCGCTCGACGAACCAACGTTGAAGCGCGCGCTCGGACAGTGGCTGACCGGCAGAGAAATCCAGAGCATCCTCGACAGGCGGGACCGGATGTCACGAACGATCGCCGACATGATCGCGGCGCAGGGCGAGCGCGCGGTACTGGTCCAATGAGGCGGCTCCGGGCGGCCGTCACAGCCGCGCTCCTCATCGCAATCTGGGCTGCCGTCCCCCTGACGGGCGACGAACCGCCCGTTGGCAGCCGCGTCGTCGCCATCGGCGACATCCACGGCGCGATCGACGGGTTTCAGGAAATGCTTCGGACGGCCGGGCTGACAGACGGCAATCAGAAGTGGAGCGGGGGCGACGCCACGTTCGTGCAGACGGGCGATTTCACCGATCGTGGAGCGGGCGTCCGCGCCGTCATGGACCTGCTGATGGCGCTCGAAGGCCAGGCGGCGTCCGCGGGCGGCAGGGTCCAGGTCGTCTTCGGCAATCACGAAGGCATGAACCTGATCGGCGAAACGAAGGACGTGACGCCCGAGATATTCGCCAGCTTTGCGGGGGCCAATGCCGAGGCGCGGCGCGAGGAGGCGTGGAAGGCGTACGAAAAATTCCAGGCTGCGCGTGCCGCGCGCCTGGGCACCGCGCCGGCCGCACTGTCGCGCGATGCCTGGATGGCGGCACATCCACCCGGCTTTCTCGAGTACCGGGACGCCATCGGGCCGGATGGGCCCTACGGCAAGTGGCTGCGCCGGCTGCCGGCGGCAGCACAAATTGGCGACAGCATCTTCATGCATGGCGGGATCCATCCCGACGCGCCGCCCGATTCCATCGACGACCTGAACAAGCAGGTCGCCCGTGAAATCCGCACGTTCGACGAGTATCGCAAGCACCTGGTCGATCGCGAAGTCATCCTCCCGTTCTTCACGCTGCAGGAAATGCTCGACGCGATCGGGGCCGAGGCGAAGGCGATCACCGCCGCGCAAGCAGTCGCGAAGAACGGCGAACAGCCGCAAATCCTCGCCACCCTCGACCGCCGCCACCTGGAGGTGCTCAGCGGCGTCGGCCGGCTCGGCACGTGGGCGCTCATCAATCCGAACGGGCCGCTCTGGTACCGCGGCTACGCGACACTGCCGTCGCCGGAACGCGCGCCGGACATGGACAAGCTCCTGAAGAAATACCGCGCCCGGCGCTTCGTCGTGGGACACACGGTTCTGACGTCGATGCGGATCACGCCGCGGTTCGACCGCAGGATCTTCCTGATCGATACCGGGATGCTGTCGTCGCATTACAAGGGAGGACGGAGCTCGGCGCTCGAGATCGACGGACCACGCGTGACCGCGATCTACCAGGACGGCCGCGTCACGCTCGATCCGGAAACCGCTCAACCGAACTAGTGCCTTTGCGCCGTCTCGCGCTCTCAGTCGTCCTCATCTGTGTTGCGGTTCCGTTTTCGGCCAACGGGCAGGCGCTCGAGCCGATCAAGTACACCCTCCGCTTCCCCGAACCGCACACGCACTACGTCGAGGTCGAAGCCGTTGTCCCGTCCGCGCGGCAGCCGCAGACGGAGCTGTTCATGGCCGTCTGGACGCCCGGGTCGTACCTCGTGCGCGAGTACGCGCGGAACGTCGAGCGGATCCAGGCGCTCGGCGCCGACGGCAAGCCGCTGCCGATCGAGAAGACCGCGAAGAACCGCTGGCGGGTGTCGAGCGCCGGCCTGCCGTCGTTCACGCTCAGGTATCGCGTGTACGGACGCGAGATGAGCGTCCGCACGAACTGGATCGAAGATCGGTTCGCGATGCTGAACGGCGCGCCGACGTTCATCTCGCTCGTCGATCGCGGCTCGCGTCCGCACGAGATCCGGTTCGAGCTCCCGGCCAGATGGCAGCGGACCATGACGGCCCTCGACCCCGGCACCGCGCCACACCAATATCGAGCGGCGGACTTCGACACGCTCGTGGACTCGCCGATCCTCGCCGGTAATCCGGCGGTCTATCAGTTCGACGTGGACGGCAAGCCGCACTACCTGGTGAACGAAGGCGAGGCGGGCGTGTTCGACGGCGCTCGCGCGGCGAAAGACGTCGAGAAAATCGTGCGGGAGCATCGTCGCATGTGGGGCTCGCTGCCGTACGAGCGATACATGTTCCTCAACGTCCTCAGCGAAGCGAGCGGCGGCCTCGAGCACAAGAGCTCGACGCTGCTCATGGCGAGCCGCTGGGCCACGTCGACGCGCCGCCGCTACGTGAACTGGCTCGGCCTCGTCAGCCACGAGTACTTCCACGTGTGGAACGTCAAACGGCTCAGGCCGGTGGAGCTCGGGCCCTTCGACTACGAGCGCGAGGTTCACACGACCGGCCTGTGGATCAGCGAGGGCTTCACGGACTACTACGGGGACCTTGCCGTTCATCGCGCCGGGCTCTCGACGCGCGACGAATACCTGCGCGAGCTGTCGAGCCTCGTCGAGCAGCTTCAGACAACGCCGGGCCGGCAGTCGCAACCCGCGGACCAGGCATCCTTCGATGCCTGGATCCGCCACTACAGGCCGGACGAGAACAGCCCCAACGTGGCGATGAGCTACTACACGAGAGGCGCGGTCATCGCCTGGCTCCTCGACGCGAAGATCAGGCGCGCGACGGCCGGTGCGCAGAGCCTCGACACCGTCATGCTGCGCGCGTACGAGCGCTTCAGCGGCGCGAAGGGATTCACGGAAGAAGAGTTTCAAGCCTTGGTGGCTGCGGCTGCAGGGACCCCGACGGCCGAGTGGCTGAAGCGTGCGTCCGAGACGCCCGAAGAGCTCGACTACCGCGACGCGCTCGACTGGTTCGGCCTGCGCTTCGGCCCGAGCGGGCCGCGGGCGCTGCCCGAGGGTCAGTTCCTGTGGCAGGGCCTCAGGTTGCGGACTGAGGAAAGGCGCCTGTTCGTTTCGAACGTCTATCGAGGGACCGCCGCCTACGCCGCGGGCATCAACGTGGACGACGAGATCCTGGCGCTCGGAGGGTTCCGAGTGGTGCCGGAACAGTGGGAAGCGCGGACCGACATGTTGAACGCCGGCGACAAGGTGGCCATCCTGCTGTCACGCCGCGACGAGATTCGAACGATCGATCTGACCGTGGCGAACGAGCCGACGCTCGAGTGGCGGCTCTATCCCGGAGCCGGAACAACGGACGCTCAGAAGCGCAACCTGCAGGACTGGCTCGCGGTCGCCGCCAGCCAATAAAGGGGACAGTCACCTTTTTACGTTGCGCGTAAAAAGGTGACTGTCCCCTTTTTTACCGCTCTCTGAATATCCGACCGATCCTGCCGAACAGCTCTTCGAGCGCGCGCCGCGCGCGGTCGTCCCACGACACGTCGTGGATGTCACACGTGTCGTCTGGCGTGTCGTCGCCCGGCTTGAAATATTCGACGTAGACCGGGCAGTCCTCGGTCGGCCGGCGATACGAGATGCGGCAGAGCACTTCGTCGCGCAAGCCGTCGGGCGGCGCGAAATCGCGCGGACGCCGGACGCGTGCTGCGCGCCGCATGAACTCGCTCCAGATCGGCAGCGCGAGCCGCGAGCCGTACGCGCGGTCGGCGATCGTGGCCGGCTGATCGTAGCCGACCCAGACGCCGGCGACGACCTCGGACGAGAAGCCGACGAACCACGCGTCGCGATACTCATTCGTGGTACCGGACTTCCCCGCCGCCGGGAAATACACGCCCAGCGATCGAGCACCGGCGCCGGTGCCGCGGTCGACGACGTCGCGCAGCATCGACAGCATCTGAAACGCCGTCTGCGGTGAGAGCACGCGCTCGGCTTTCGTCGGCGACTCGTGCGCGACGGCGCCGTCGGCGTCGATGACGCGCGTGAGACCGCGCGGCTGAACGGCGTGGCCGCCGTTGGCGAATGCGGCGAACGCAACCGTGAGCTCGAGCGGAGTCACTTCGCCGGTGCCGAGCGACAGCGATGGCACGTCCGGCATGTCTTTCAGGCCGAGGTTCGATGCGAGCCTGAGAACCGGCCGGGAGCCGAGCCGCTGCTGCAGCGCGGCGGCGGCACGGTTGTTCGACTGGATGATCGCTTCACGCATCGTGAGCTCGTCCGGCACGTCGCCGTCGGCGTTTCGCGGCCGCCATTCTTCCGGACCCTGAGGCTCGATGTCGGCAAGGCCGGTGATCACCGAGACTGGCGAGTACCCGCGATCCAGCGCGGCGGCGTACAGGAAGGGCTTGAACGCGGAGCCGGGCTGACGCCTGCTGCGTGTGGCGCGATTGAACGTGGAGGCGCGGTAGTCGCGCCCGCCCACCATCGCCAGAATGTCGCCGGTGGCGGGATCGAGCGCGACCAGCGCGGCCTGCAGCCTGGGCCGGTTCGTTCGCCGCAATCCGGTCGCGACGGCCCGTTCGGCCGCTTCCTGCAGCTCGGGGATGAACGTCGTGTACGCCTTCCAGTCGGGTGGATGATCTCCGCCGAAACGGCTGCGGAACTGCTGCCGCAGAAATTCCTTGGCGTAGCCGTGACGGGCCTCGTCGGAGAGCGGGAACGGCCTGATGCGCATGCGCGCCTGGCGTGCGCGTGCGTCCTGCGCTGCGCTGATGACGCCAAGCTCGCGCATCCGGCCCAGGACGACGTGGCTGCGCCGCCGGGCGCCATCGAGATTCGACCAGGGCGAGAGCGCCGAAGGCGCGCGAATGAGGCCGGCGATGAGCGCCGCCTCCGCGAGCGTCACGTCCTTCGACGGCTTGCCGAACAGGTTGCGCGACATCGGCTCGACGCCGTAGCGGCCGGCCGACAGATAGACGCGGTTCAGATACAGCTCGAGGATCTGTGCCTTGGTGAGCTGCTGCTCGAGCAGCAGCGCGATGCCCGCCTCCTGCACCTTGCGCCCGATCGTCCGGCGGTTCGACAGGAACAGCGTCCGTGCGAGCTGCTGCGTGATCGTGCTCCCGCCCTCGACGAGATCGGCGTCGCGGACGTTTCGCGCCGTTGCGCGCAGAAGGCCGAGCGGATCCACGCCGAGATGGCGGTAGAAGCGGTGATCCTCGATCGAGATGACCGCCGCGCGCAGATCGGGCGAGATCGATCTGAGCGGAACGTCGCGGCGATCCTCGTCCATGCGGAACCACGGCCGGCCGCTCGCATCGTGGAAGACCGTGTCGCCGACGCCGCGGGTCAGCTTGTTGATCGCGTACGAGTAGCGCATCGCCCAGACGAGCGTCGCGATGCTCGCCAGCGCCAGGACGAGATATGCGACCGCGTAGAGACGGCGCGCCCGAGAGCTCATGTGGCGTCCGGCCTGAGCCGGACCGGCGTCGTTCTCCTCGAATGCAAGTACACGGACAGCGCGGTGTAATAGACGGGAAAGAACAGCGAAACCAACACCAGCGTTCTATCGGGTGTCGGCAGCTGCCACACGCCCACGCCAATCATGACGCCCCAGATCGCTCCCAGCGCCAGCGTGAGGCCCCGAAGGGCCGGCGTGCGAGAGGGATAGAGGTAGCCGATCGGGACGAAGACCAGGGCCGCCAGGAAGAGAAGGAGGGCGGCGCTCACGCCGGGCGGCGTTCCCAGCGCGAGGAGGTAAAAAGCGACCACATTCCAATAAGACGGAAATCCCGTGAAAAAGTAGTCATCGGTCTTCGCGTCCAGGCGGGAGAAGCCGTAGGCGCTCGCCAGCAGGACGGCCGCGGCGGCTGGAAGCGCGGCCGGCGGCCGCAGCACGCCGGTTTCCAGCATGATGAGGACCGGTACGAACACGAACGTAAGGTAATCGACAATATCGTCGAGGCGCGCGCCATCCAGCTCCGGCGCGCGCTCGCGAACGCGCGCCAGGCGGGCCAGCCAGCCGTCGGTGGCGTCGACGATCGCCGCCGCCGTCAGCCAGAGAAAAACCGCCCGAATGTCCGGTTCGTAGATGGCTCGTGTCGCGAGAAGCGCCGCCACCGCTCCGGACGCCGTATAGAAATGGACGAGCCATGCTGACATCTGGTCCGTCTTTTGATGTAGACGCCGTTTGTACGTTTACAGCGTCGCTGGGGTCGGGGTAGAATGATCTACACTCCACATCCCCAGCGGGGTGATCCAACAATCCTTAAAGGGATCGCGGGCGCGGTGTGCAAGCCGGCGCCTGCATTGTGTCACGTATGGTTCGATTGCTGCCGCGTCTGGCTGTTGGCGCCGCCATTCTTGCTCTGCTGGGGCTTGCCGTCGCGTACTGGCGCACGTCGCGAGTCCCCGCACCCCAGGAGATCGCCTTTTCCGATTTCCTTCGCCACGTCGACGCCGGCCGGGTCGCGTCGGTCAAGTTGAGCGAGGCCGCCCTCGACATCACGCTCACAGATCAGCGCGTCGTTCGAACGATCCCGCCGCCGGGCTTCTTCGGGACGAACGCGGCGTTCGTCACCGATCTGGCGCGGCGCGGCGTCTCGCTCGAGGTGCGATCCACGGCGCCGAGCATCGGCCTGCAGTACGCGCCGCTCCTCATCGCCTTCTGCTTCATGGGCCTGCTGGCCTACGGTGTCTACAAGACGACCACGGGCCGGATTTCTTCGATCGACAACCGCGCGCGCACCGCGGATCCTGACTCGTCTCAGGTTCGCTTCGGCGATGTGGCCGGAGTGGACGAGGCGAAGGAGGAAGTGGCGGAGATCGTCGAGTTCCTCCGGGAGCCGCAACGCTTCCAGGCGCTCGGGGGACGCATCCCGCGCGGGGTGCTCCTCGTGGGCCCGCCGGGAACCGGCAAGACCCTGCTCGCCCGCGCGATCGCCGGTGAAGCGGGCGTGCCATTCCTCTTCGCCAGCGGCTCCGATTTCGTCGAGATGTACGCCGGCGTCGGCGCCGCTCGCGTCCGCAGGCTCTTCAAGGATGCCCGCAAGCACGGCTCCTGCATTGTCTTCATCGACGAGCTGGACGCCGTCGGGCGCGCCCGGGGCGGGCATTCGCTCAGCCACGAAGAGCGCGAGCAGACGCTCAACCAGCTCCTTGTCGAGATGGACGGCTTCGACCCGCAGCTCGGCGTCGTCGTCATTGCGGCGACGAACCGCGCCGACATCCTCGACCAGGCGCTGCTCCGTCCCGGCCGGTTCGACCGGCAGGTCTACGTCGCGAACCCGGATCTCAAGGGGCGCGAAGAGATTCTCCGCGTCCACCTGCGCAAGGTCACCACGGACCCCGCCGTCGACGTTCGTTCGATCGCGCGGGGCACGCCGGGGTTCTCCGGTGCCGACCTCGCCAACGTCGTCAACGAGGCGGCGCTGCTGGCCGGACGCAACGGCCGGCAGGCGGTTGTCTCATCGGACCTCGAGGCGGCGCGCGACAAGGTGATGATGGGCGCCGAGCGCCGATCGATTGCGCTGACCGAGCAGGAGCGCGTGACCTGCGCCTGGCACGAGGCGGGCCATGCCGTCGTGGCGGCGGCGCTGCCGCAGGCGGATCCGCTCCACAAAGTGACGATCATCCCGCGCGGCCGCGCGATGGGCGTCACGATGCAGCTGCCGGAAACCGATCGGCACACCTACACGAAGGAGTTCCTCGACACGCAAATCGCGATCCTGATGGGCGGTCGCGTCGCCGAAGAGCTCTTCATGCAGAACATGACGAGCGGCGCCTCGAACGACATCGAGCGCGCCACCGACATCGCGTCGCACATGGTCTGCGAGTTCGGCATGTCGCCGCTCGGCCCGCTCGCCTTCAGCCGCCAGGGCCAGGAGGACGGGAAGGGGCGTCACGTGAGCGAGGAGACCGCCCGCCGCGTGGATGCCGAGATCCAGGCGATCGTCATGCGCGGCTACGACCGTGCACGCGATGTGCTCGACGTGCATCGCGGCGCCGTCGACGCGCTCGCGAATGCGCTGCTCGACGTCGAGTCGCTCGAAGGGCCCGAGATCGAGTCAGTGCTGGCGCGCAGCGGCCTCACGCGCGCGCATTAGATTAGACTACGCCCTCGCGGCCTTCTTCCGCGCCACCGCCTTCCGGATGTACGGCACCGCATCCGGCGTCTTGCACGCCGTGTTGCCGTGATCGACCTCGACCTTTTCCAATCCGCTTCGCCGTTTTGAGCGCTTCCGCGGTCAGCGCGCGGCGATAGGTGCCGATCGCGATCAGGGCGGTGTTCATGGAGTACCGCGCGCGGTTCGGCGAGCCCTGGATCTCCCGCTCGATCGTGCTCAGAAACCGCTCGCACTCCTCGTCTGAAAGTGTTTCATCGCCGTTCTTCAGACGGGACGCCAGGAGGTTGTAGCCCGCGGCGCGCGTGAACTCGTCCTTCGACTTCATCCAGGCGCGCATCTTCTCGTGGGCGCACTCGGAGCGCGCCACGAGATCCGCCAGAAAACCGCCCAGGAGATGCGCGTGATGCTGGCTGTCCTTCGCCCAATCGTCCGCTTCACGCGAGTCGATCTCGACGGGGTCCGCAATCATCGTGGCCAGCCACTGCGCATCCAGGTTGCGCGTCTTCCAGAGCTGCCGCGCCAGCCCGTGATCCTTCCGGATCTGTTTCTGCACCTTGTACAGGTCGGCAAAGCTCACGCCGAACATGTTCTCACCTGCGCCGTGCCTCGCGTACGTCTTCCGCGCCTGCGCTGTACCCAGTCGTTCGAGCTGTCCCATTACGTCTTTTACGGTCATTGCGATCTCTGCGTGCTCTACTTCCTCATCGCGTGAAGCTGCTCATCCGATAACATCACGAACAGCCCCTCGGACTCCGCGAGCACGTGCTCGCCGTCGAAGAGCCACGCCCGGATCGAGATTTTGCGCCCTTCCGTTCCTTCGAGACGTGTCTCGACGAGTCCTTCGAAGCCGATCGGCACCATGTCCCGGAAGTCGACGATGATCCGCGCCGCGACCGCGGCGTGCCCGGCGAGCCAGACCCCGGCGCCCATCGCCTCGTCGAGCACGGCGGCGACCGATCCACCGTGAGCGTAGCCGGGCGGCCCTTCCGATCCCGGCCCGAACCACACACGGGCCACGAGCGGGCCGGCCGTCCCGCGGCGAAAGTACGAGACCCGCAGCCGTCCGGCATCCGGATCTCCCGACACGAACGTACGGCGCTCGCCGGCGCCGGGGAACGGCACGACGGGAACGAGATCGTCGGTGTCCATAGTCAGTAAAGAACTTTCCGCGTATTCCGCGTCTTCCGCGGCTCGTAACTCCGCGGCAGCAATCCGCGTCCGGGTCTTCCGCGTATTCCGCGGCATAGAATACAGCGCCATGGACCAGGCGGCGGAACGCCAGTCGACGATCGGACGGCTGCCGCGCACGTCCTGGTTCGTCGCCGGCGTCCTGACCCTCAGCCTGGTGTACCTCGTGCTGCAGGTCGGGTTCGCCCGGCCCTACCTCTGGCCGGCCGGACATGGGCTCCGCCTCGCGGGCGACTCGAGATTTGCCGGCGGCTCCGACGAGCAATCCCAGTTCTTCGCCCGTCCGCTCACGATCGAAGACCACCCGATCGGGACGGCGATCGTCCGCGACGTGAGGCCTGGGAGTCCGGCGGCCGCGGCCGGCGTCCGGGCCGGTGACGAGATCCTCGAAGTCGGCAAGGCAGGGACCGGCACAATCGATCTCTCCAGGCTCGAGATGGCGCCCCCGGAGCAGCAGATCGCCGTCTGGCGCGACGCCTACCGCCTCGGGCTGGCAGGCGACCTCGATGTCGTCACGTCCCGCGACGGCGACATCCGCAACGTGAAGCTCACTCGGCTGCCCGTCTGGCGCAGCCCGCAGCCAATCCGCGCCGACTGGTGGCGCCGCCACCTCGGCATGATCCTGCAGATCGTGATGTTCACCGGCGCCGGGCTGATCCTCTTTCTGGTGCGCACGACCGATGTCACCGCCGGACTCTGCGCGCTGGCGCTGGGGCTGAGCGCGGTCGGCTCCGGCGGAGCGCTCATGGGGGTAGAGCGTGCCCTGCCCTGGCCGCTCGACAGCGTGCTGACCGTCTTCAGCTGGGTCGCCGGGCCGCTGGCGTTCCCGTGCATCGTTCTCGCGATGCTGTACTTCCCGGTTCCGTCGCCGCACATCGTCCGGCGGCGCTGGCTGCAGGCGATCCCGTTCGTGGCAGCGGGGCCGATGATCGTGGCGGCGCTCATGACGGGGCTCTATCTGGCAGGACGTGATGTCGCGCTGTCGGGCGCGGTCGTCGACGCGACGCGGCCGAACCTCTACTTCACGTCGTTTGCGCTCGCCCTCGCGATCAACGTCGTCGCCGTCGCCGAGGGCGTTCAGCGCTACCGGTCGCTGAGCGGTCCACTGCAGCGCCGCGTCCGCCTTGCGGTGTACACCGGGCTGCCGGGTGTCCTTGCGTTCGTCATCAAGGATGGTCTTCCGATGGCGGCCCTCCTGCGCGGCCGCGTGGCGCCCGACCTGCCGTTCTGGCTCGACGTCTTTCTGCAGGTCCTCATCCTTCTGCCCGCGGTGGGGATCACGTATGCGGTCGCGTTCCAGCGCGTGCTGGGACCCCGGATGGTGCTCCGGCGCAGCCTGCAGTACGCCCTTGCACGCCGTACGCTCACAGTCGTTGCGGTGCTGCCCGCGATAGCCCTCGCGGTTGGGCTGGTTCGAAACCGCCATCTGCCGCTCGGCGAGATCGTGCGGCGGGCGCCGCTCCTTTTCGCCGTGCTCGTCGCGGCCTCCATCGCGGCGCTCAAGTACCGCGATCGCATGCGGACCTGGCTGGACGAGCGCTTCTTCCGCAAGGAGTACGACGCGCGGAAAATCCTGCTGTCGCTTGCCGGCCGCGTCCGGTTCGAGACCGATCCGGGCGAGCTCTCGGGCATGGTGGTCGGTCAGATCGACGAGGCGCTCCGCCCACGCTCGATCGCGATGCTGGCGACCGGCGCCGCAGAGAATCAGCTGGCACCGATCGCACGGCTGCGGACGGCTGTCGAACCACTTCCGCTCACGTCGGGACTCGCTGCGATGCTCCGCTGGTCCAACGAGCCGCTCGACGTCATGCTCGACGATCCCAAATCGGGGGTGAGGCGGCTGCCGGCCGAGGAACAGGCGTGGCTGCAGAAGGCGGGCGTCGCGCTCCTCGTGCCGATTCTCAGTGTGGATCGCACGCTCATCGCGGCAGTCGCGCTCGGCGAGCGGCTGTCGGACGAGCCGTATACGGCGGAGGATCGCGAGCTGCTCTCGACGATCGCGTCGCAGATGGGCCTGTGGCTGAACGTCGGGCGGCTCCGGCCGGCCGCCGCCGGCGTCGCTGGCGTCGACGAGACCGTGCTACGGCCCTCGGTCGACCCTGCAGAGCTCCTCGTCGAGTGCCCGACTTGCGGCCGCATCGGCGACGCGTCGGCCGCCTGTCCGGCCGACGGCGTTGCCTTCCGGCGGATCGCGGGTGTTCCCCGCGTCATCGATCGGAAATACAGAATCGACGAGCGCATCGGCCGCGGCGGCATGGGCGCAATCTACCGGGCGCGGGACCTCCGGCTCGATCGCGACGTCGCGATCAAGATCGTGCATGCCGAGCTGCTCAACGATCCCGACGCGCGCGGCCGCTTCCGGCGGGAGGCACAGCTCGTCGCGCGGCTGCAGCATCCGTCGATCGTGTCGATCTTCGACTACGGCACGCTCCCCGAAGGTGGTGCCTACCTGGTGATGGAGCTCGTGCGGGGGGAGGACCTTCGGCGCGTGCTGAGCCGCGAGGGCTCTCTGGCGCCGGCGCGAGCGGCGCGCATCCTCTCGCGCGTGAGTGCCGCGATCGACGCGGCCCACCGGGCCGGCATTCTCCACCGGGATCTCAAGCCCGAAAACGTCCTGCTCACCGACGGTGACAGCGACGTCAAGGTCCTCGACTTCGGCGTCGCCAAGCTGATCTCGGACAACCGTTCTGACGACACCGCAGCGGCCCCGGCGATGCTGACCGTCGACGGCATGGTGGTCGGCACGCCCGCGTACATGGCGCCCGAACAACTCCGTGGCCAACCGCTCGACGAGCGC
>DATAFJ010000112.1:0-5041 GCA_036257535.1 Vicinamibacterales bacterium
GCTGCTGAACGTCGGTGCGCCGATCGCGCGCGTGTCGCTGACGGTGCCCGACATCGCCGACGCGCTCGTGACGTCGCCGCAGCAGCTGCTGATCCACGGCAAGAAGCCGGGGACCATCTCGCTGTTCGTCTGGGACAAGACGGGCGGCATCAAGACGTACGAGATCTCCGTCAAGCGCGATCTCAGCATCCTGTCCGAGCAGCTGCGACAGCTGTTCCCGGGCGAAACGGTCAACGTCCACGGCAGCGGCAAGGACGTCGTCGTCTCCGGAATCGTCTCGACCAAGTACGTGGTCGACAAGGCGGCGGAAGTGGCGGGCGGCTACGTCGAGAAGGCGGATGACGTCGTCAACCTGCTGAAGATTCAGGAGGGCGTCGCGTCGAACCAGGTCCTGCTTCGGGTCCGGTTCGCCGAAGTGAGCCGCAGCGCGATGCAGGAGCTCGGCGCCACCTTCTTCGCCAATGGCTACAAGTCCGAGTGGTTCGGCAGGAGCGCGCCTCCGGGAGTGCCGGCCCCAGACTTCGAGGACGGCAAGCTGATCTTCAGCGACTTCCTGAACCTGTTCGTGTTCAATTCGGACGAGGGTCTCGGCGCCGCGATCCGCGCCCTCGCGACGAAGGGCCTCTTCCAGAGCCTGGCCGAGCCGAACCTCGTCGCGACGAACGGCAAGGAGGCCACGTTCCTGGCCGGCGGTGAGTATCCGTATCCAATCGCGACGCCGAGCCAGAGCGGCGTGTTCATCGCGATCCAGTTCAAAGAGTTCGGCGTCCGCCTGACCTTCACGCCGACGGTGCTCGCCGACGATCTCATTCACCTGAAGCTCAAGCCGGAAGTGAGCGCGCTGGACTTCTCGAACGCCGTCACGCTCGAGGGCTTCCGCGTCCCGGCGCTGTCGACGCGCCGGACCGAGACGGAAGTCGAGCTGCGCAACGGCCAGACGTTCGCGATCGCCGGTCTGCTCAACAACACGGTGACTTCGACAATGTCGAAGATCCCCGGGATCGGCGACATTCCGATCCTCGGGCTGCTCTTCCGCAGCCGCGCGCACCAGAAGAACCAGACCGAGCTGGTCGTGATGATCACGCCGCACATCCTCAAGCGCGGATCGCACGGCGCGGCATCGGGTCTGCCGAGCCTAGTCGAGCCGTATCTGGATACGCCGCACAAGATCCTGCCGAACCCCCCGGCGCACATCGACTCGCCGCGGTATCCGGCCAAGGGCGTGACGCCGCCGCAGTCTCAGGCGTCGCCGCAGGAGCTGACGGGCCGTCCGGCCGGGACGCCCGCGCAGGCGACGGCGACCGCTCCGGCCTCTAGCCAGACCACGACGAAGAGCGCTCAGCCGAAGAGCGCCCAGCCGGCGATCACGCCGGCGCAGCAGGTTGCCCGCCCGGCACAGCAGCCGACCGCGCCGCCATCGTCGACAGGCGCTACGCAGGCGGCTCCGCAGCGGCCCACGCCGGCGGTGTCGCCGGCCCAGCCTGTTGCGCCGCAGCAGCCGGCCGCGGCGCCCGTGACCACGACGGCTCCGCCGAGAAATGGAACGGTGGAAGTCATTTCGACACCGGCCGCGCCGCAGGGCGGCGCGACGCCGGTAAACCAGGCGCCCGCAAAGACCGCGAAAGAAATCGAGAAACGGATGGAGCAGGCGCGGCGCGAGGAAGAAGAGCGGCGCGCGGAGGACGCGAGGAAGGCAGCCGAGGACCGCAAGCGGGCCGACGAGCTCGCCGCGAAACAAGCGATCGAGGACGCGAAGCGCTCGCAGGAAAGCCAGAAGGTTGCCGAGAAGCGCGCGCGCGAGCAGGCGAAGCGCGACGCGGAGAACGCAAAGAAGGCGGACGAGGCACGCAAGAAGCAGGCGGAGGAAGACGCTAAGCGCAACAAGGCGGTCGCGGAAGCCGCGGCTCGCCTCAAGGAGGCGCAGGCGGCTTATCAGGCCGCTGTGAAGACCAATGGCGAGAAATCCAAGCCGCAGCAATAGCCGGTCGAAGGTCACCTGGGGCGGGTTCCGCGCCGAGCGCGGGATAGCAGTGTTCTTCGTCGCCCTCGGGTGCCTCGTCGTCGCAAGGATGCTTGCGAGCGACTGAGTGGAGTGACACCTATGACTCCCCGACGCATGCGAATCTTCCGGCGGCTCAAGAACTCCAGGGGTACGAACCTCCTCGAGGGGGCGATCCTCACGCCGCTGCTGTTGCTCGTGACGTTCGCCATCGTGGACTTCGGCCTGTTCTTCTACGCGTATCTCGCGCTGGAGAACGGCGTGGGGCAGGCCACGCGTTACGGGATCACTGGCCAGACGATGGCCGGGATGAACCGTGTCGACTCGATCAAGACGGCGATGCGGAACGCCACGCCCACGTTGACGATCCCGGATTCGGCGTTCTCGTTCAGCTCGATGTCGGTCGGCGGGACGACATGGACCGCAGGGCCAGGCACGCCGGGACAGATCCTCCGGGTGACCGTGACCTACCCGTGGGAGTTCTGGACGCCGCTCATCAGGCCGTTCTTCACCGGTGGGCGCGTGCAAATCACCGTCAACTCCGTCATGGTGACCGAGCCGGTCTTCACCAGTTAGAGAATCGCAGCCATGCCCAGAGGACTCGATTGCGCCCTGCGACGGCCGCGCATCCTGTTGAGGGACTCGAGCGGGCAGAGCCTCATCGAATTCGCGATGACCCTGCCCTTGCTGATCCTGGTCGTGCTCGGACTCGTCGAGCTCGGCAACGGGCTCTTCGACAAGCACGTCGTCACCAAGCTGTCGCGCGAGGGCGCGAACCTGATCTCGCGGAACGCCACGCTCGAGGACGCGCGGCGCGTGCTGGTCACGATGAGCACGCGGCCGGTCAATTTCAACGACGGAACATCGAAGCTGATCCTCTCCGTTCTTCGGCGCGGCAACACGGCGGGCACGGCGAACAATGGCCAGTTGTTTCTGTATCAGCGCCACATATACGGCAGCGCGGCGGGAAACAGCGTCCTGCAGATTGCGGGCTCCGGCACGTTTGGAGGGGCGCCCAACTACCAGGCGGCCAATGCGGACAACAACCCAGGCCTGCGCCTGGTGAACCCGCCGGCCGGCCTCGCCACGGAACCGGGCTCGATGATCTACGTCGCTGAAATCTATTCCACGCACACGGCTATCACACCACTCGGGAACTTCGGCGTCACCGTTCCGCAGAGGCTCTACGCAGTCTCGTACTTCTAGGTCGCGACCCTGAGAGGGCTGACCGCCATGACTACAAAACGCTTCGATCTTTTCTGGCGCCTGCGCCGGAGCGCTCCCGAGAACGAGCGTGGCTTTGTTCTGATCTACATGAGCGTCATGCTGACGGCGCTGCTCCTCTTCACGGGGCTGGCGCTCGACGGCGGGCGCGCCTACGTCGTGCAGGCGCAGTTGAGCAAGGCAGTCGACGGCGCGGCGCTCGGCGCCGCCCGCATGCTCAACAACGGCAATCCGGAGGCGGAAGCCACCAGCATCTTCAACGCGAATTTTCCCACGGGCTACATGGGGACGACGTCGGTCACGAGCCCGCCGGGCTTCGCTCTCACGACGGACGAAGCGAACGGCCGCAACATCGTCCGCGTCTGGGCGAGCGCGACGATGCCGACGACCTTCATGAAGCTCGGCAACATCTTCAACGTCACGGTGAGCGCCGAAGGTGAAGCGACGCGGCGAATGGTGGACCTGTCGCTCGTGCTCGACGTCTCCGGCTCTATCGGATGGCGCTGGCCCTACGTCAGAGACGCCTCGGAGGCGTTCGTCAGCGCATTCTCAGAGACTCAGGATCGAGTCTCCCTGATCACGTACAGCAACGGCGCTCGCGTCTGGGACCAGATGCGCGACACCCGCGGCTTCGACCTGGCCTCGGTCCTCAACCACATCCCGACCAATCTTCCAGGTGGAAGCACCGCTATGGTCGAGGGTCTCTACCGCGGCTGGGACGAACTGCGAGCGGTGCCGACAGCTAATCAGTCGAGCCTCCGCGTGATCGTGCTCTTCACCGACGGTGCGTCGAACAGCGTTCCGGGGAATTGGGATGGCGGTACCGCGAAGGGGCTCAGAACGTGGGACTTTCCCGACAACGGTCCGGACCCCGATGGTCAGACGCATCTACGGCCGCACATCAGCGGCTTCTTCGACACCGAAACCGGCGTCGCGTCTCCGAACTTCAGCCAGGACTTTCTGTGGAGCTGTACCACACCCCTGACCACCTGCACGAGGCCCGAGGCCCGCTGGATGGTGCAGCGCAGCCGCCACACGCACAGCCGCAGCGCCGGCATCCCGACGCAGTTCGACCTGCAGACCAACCAGCTGATGATCAACGGCACGCCGCAGAACGTGCGCCGCGGGCTGAGGGACTTCAACGCCACGCAGAACGCGTATCCGGCTCACGTCATCAACATCAACAACTCGGCGCGCAACCTCGTCGAGATCATCGGGAACGCAGCGCGAAGCGACACCGCCGGCGCGTATCGAATCCGGATTTACTCGATCGGCATGGGTGAGCTGGTGCGGTACGACCTCGGGAGCATCCCCGAGACGTCGGAGAGCATCCTCATGCGCGTCGCGAACGATCGGCGGTCGCCCGACTACAACTCCGCTCAGCTCGAGGGCAAGTTCTTCTTCGCTGAGACGCAGGACGACGTCGGCGCGGCCTTCAACCAGTTGCTGAACGAGATCATTCGCCTCACCAGGTAGGGTCCGGCTTTAGCCGGACTCCACCCTGCGGCGAAATTCCGTGGCCCCGCGGACGACAATTTTTGGACGCGGCGACGAAAACGTCCTCAGGGCCACGGAACTGTCGGCGGGAAACGGCGGATCAGGTCTCCTGGCCGGCCGGTCAAGCGGCCTAACTCCCGATTCAGCCAATAGTTACGTGGGCAAACGCGGGCCGGCGCGGCCGGCACAGGCGTTGCCTTTGGGACTCAAGCCGCTCTCGCGGTCTGCGGTACCAGTTTTACTCGAACCGGACAGGTAGACATGGCACAGCTCGCCGCTCTTATCGTGACGCAGGACGAGGACTTCCGCCGCCGGGCGACG
>DATAFJ010000113.1:0-1728 GCA_036257535.1 Vicinamibacterales bacterium
CTCCATCGAGTTGTTGGCCACCTGCGCATGCGGAACGTAGATGTCGGGGTCGGCTTCGACGTCGAGCCCAATCTGCCGGACGTTGCCGACAATCCCGATGACCTCGCCGCCGACGTTGGGCTTGTCCTTGCCTCTCCCCCAGCCGAGCCGAATCTTCCTGCCGATCGGATCCTCGTTCGGGAAGAACTTCCGCGCCGCGCTCTCGCTGATGAGCGCCACCTGCGGCGCCCGCTCGTCATCCTGTGCCGTGAACATCCGGCCCTTGAGGAGTGGGATGCCCATCGTCTGGAAGTAGCCGGGAGTGGCGACACGCGTTTCGAGGGTCGGCTCCTGCCCGGGCTTGGCAGGCGGCCACCCTTCCACCGTGAACGACAGATTGAAGCTGCCGCGCAGCGGCAGGATGACTACCGCGCCGGCGCGCCGAACGCCGGGCAGCGACTCGAGCCGCGTGATGAGCGTTTCGTAGAAGCGGGCCTTCTGCTCGTCTTCTTTGTAGCTGTTCTCCGGCAGATCGAGCTCGAAGGTCAGCGTCTCCTCCGGCCTGAACCCGGGGTCGACCGACTGCAGGCGCACGAAGCTCTTGATGAGCAGCCCTGCGCCGGCGAGCAGCGTCACCGCCAGCGCGACCTCTGCGACAATCAGCGCGCCGCGCGTGCGGCGTCCGGCCTGCGCCACCGCCCGGGATCCTTCTTTCAACGTCGATGCGCGCGACGCTCGCGTTATGTGAAAAGCGGGCAGGACTCCGAAGACGAGCGCGGTCATGAGCGACACGCCCGCCGCGAACGAGATCACTATGGGATCGACGCGGACCGTGTCGAGGCGCTGGATTCCCTGCGGGTCGAGCGCAACGAGCGAGTCGAGCGCCCACATCGCCAGGAGCACGCCCGCAATCCCTCCCGCAAGTCCAAGCACGGTGCTTTCCGTCAACAGCTGGCGCACGAGCCGATGGCGCGCCGCGCCGAGCGCCGATCGAACGGCCATTTCAGACTGGCGGCCGGCGGCGCGCGCGAGCAGCAGGTTCGCGAGGTTCGTGCACGTGATCAGCAGGACGAACGTCACCGCGCCCATCAGAACGATGAGCGCCGTCCTGACGTTGCCGACGATCGCCTCGTGAAGCGGGCGCGCTGTCATTCCGACGTCGGTATTCGGCTCGGGATACTGCCGCTCGAGCCTCTTCGCGATCGTGTGCAGCTCGGTGCGCGCCTGCTCGAGCGTCGCGCCGTCGCGCAGACGGCCGACCGCGCGCAGAAACCATGCGCCGCGATTGCCGTCGCCGAACATCCCTTCGCGCGCGTAGGGCACCCAGATCTCGCCGTCGAACGGAAACGAGAACCCCGGCGGCATGATGCCGACAACGAGATAGGGATCGCCATCGATCGTAATCGTCGCGTTGACGATGTCGCTGCGGCTGCCGAAGCGCTGCTGCCAGAGCGCATGGCCGATCACCGCCACCTTTTCCTTGCCGGGCGTGTTCTCGTCCGATCGGAAAGCGCGCCCGAGCGACGGACGAACGCCGAGGACGTCGAAGAAGCGCGCGCTCACCCTCGCGCCCTTCAACCGGACCGGCTCTCCCCGGCCGGTCAGGGTCATGTCGCCCTCGCGATACGCGGCCGCAGATTCGATCGCGCGTATCTGGTCGCGCGCGTCGTGGAAGTTCGGCGCGGACATCGTCGTGGGCTCGCCTTGCCAGACATGCGAGATCGCCACCAGCCGCTCGGGCTTCTCGAA
>DATAFJ010000003.1:0-30972 GCA_036257535.1 Vicinamibacterales bacterium
AACGAGTCGAGTCGCACGCGTTCGTCGTCCGTCAGAATCAGCGCCACTTTCGGGCGTCCCAGTGCCATGCTCGCCTCCTTGTAGACGAGTACGACTGGGCCGCGCCAGTTGTTTCACATTCTTCGCGGTCAGGACACTAGCTGCCCGTGGCAAAAGCCTCTCGGTTTCGCATACTCGAGACAGGTGGAGGACTTCCGATGCCCAACAGTATTGCCGTGGATCGCGCGGCGCATCGCGTCGACCCGGAACGAATCGAGACGCACCGTGCATAATACGCAGCATGATCCCGCCGGGCGTGTCGGTGCCTCTTCACCGCCACGCAGACGCGGAATCGTTCCTGATGATCTCAAGGAAGTCGGCAGGCGGGTCGTCCCCCGGCAGGCCGTCTCCTCCGCCGTCACCGGAGGAAATTCGCCGCTTTCTGAAGACGTCGGACAAGTACGGGTACTGGAATGCGACGCCGGAGGAAAACGCGAGAGTAGGAATCGCCGGACTTCTACTACAGCGTTCATCTCCGTAGCGGTTCTTACGTCTCTCTACTTATCCGCGCAGACTTCCTCTGCCCGCGATGCGTCGGCTCGCTCGTGCGTGATCATCCAGGAGGCGGCTGGCAGCGCTCGCTGGGTAAGCGACGCGGAAGCCTGCGCCACTCGGCTCTGCCCCGCCTCCACGTTCAAGATCCCTCACGCGCTCGTGGCGCTCGAGACCGGCGTGATCTCCGTCGAGACTGTCGAGCGCTGGGACGGTGTCCGTCATCCGCGTCAGCCTCTCTGGGACAGGGACCACACCGTGCTCAGCGCGATGAAGCCGTCCGTCGTCTGGTTCTTCCAGCGGATTGCCCCTCGCGTCGGCGCCGATCGCATGCATGGCTGGCTCGAGCGGCTGCACTACGGCAACGCTGATACGAGCGGCGACGTAACGATGTACTGGCTCAACGGCGTCCTCCGGATCTCACCCGACGAGCAAGTGGCGTTTCTGCGGCAGTTCTACACTTCGACGCTGCCGATCGCCCCGCCCCACCAGAAGAGCGTCCGCGACGCGCTCGACCAGCAGCCCGGAACCGTCCAGAACTCGCTGGGCGTCCACGATCTCGACGGACGCTGGACGCCGGACGTCCGGTTGAACGCGAAAACGGGCGCCTCGACGATCGCGAACGGCGAGAGCGTGAGCTGGCTTGTGGGGGCGCTGTCGGTGGGCGGACGCGATCACGTGTTCGCGAGCGCGGTCTGGGGTCGCGACGAGGCGGTCGAGCTCCTGGATGGCCCACGCCTTGCGGTAAAGACGTTCATCGAGCGCGGTCTGCTGCAGTCAAAGGCGCGCTGACGCCTTCGAGTCACGACACCCGGCACGGCTGGCCGGCGGTCTCGCGGCACTTCAGGAAGAATGCGTGCGTCGTGCTGACGTACGCGAGGCCCTCCTCGGCCGATCCCCACCCGGGGACTTTTGAAAACTTCCCCGGCTCGCCGTCCCGGTACTTCCGGAAGTAATCGCCAATCTCGCGACGATCGCGCTCGGTCAGCTCGTGCACTGGCCGGCGGTCGGGCCGCTGGAGTGAGACGACGACCTTCGAGTCGTGCCCTTTCTCGTCTTCCATGAACATGACGCCGACGATGACGCCTCGGACGAGGCTGCCGCCGTCGAGCGCCGGCCCAAGCACGAGGACGTCGAAGGGATCGCCGTCGTACGAGATTGTCTGAGGCACGAAGCCGTAGTTGACCGGATAGCCACCGATGCGTTCGGGGATAACGCGATCGATCGCACGAACGTTCGCACGGATGTCGAACTCCCACTTGCGGCGATCGTCGCGCGAGATCTCGACGTAGCCGTTCACGGTACCGTCGGCGTTCAGGGCCGGCGTATCACGCCAGACGTGCTTGCCGTGATCGGCGGCAGCGTGCAGGCTTTTTGTCAGCTGGGCGGCCGCGGAGGCAGGCAGCACGCCGGGCGGGACCGACGCAAGAGCAGCGCCTCCGATGAACACGCCGATCGCGGCGATCGAGAGTTTCATGTGACCGTTTTCATCTTACTTGCGTTACCCTGCGCCGAAGCAGCCGTTGCGATCAGTCATCTTTGCGTCGTTCATTGCCGCGGCAACACTGCTCCGCGCGGAGCCTGTCGACGAATACGTCCGCTCGCAGCTGACGGCTCGACACATCCCTGGCGCCTCACTCGCCGTCGTCAAGGACGGCCGAATCGTGAAGTCGGCCGGCTACGGCGTCGCGAGCCTGGAGCTGTCGGCGCCGGCGGACGAGAACACGGTCTACGAGATTGGCTCGATCAGCAAGCAATTCGCCGCCAACGCGATCCTCCTGCTCGTCGAGGATGGAAAGCTCCGGCTCGACGAGCCCATCTCCAAGTTCCTGCCGCCGACGCCGCCATCCTGGACGCCGATTACGATCAGGCACGTCCTGGCGCACACGGCGGGGCTCGCCGACTTCGATACGGGCGGGATCGGTTTTTCGTACCGCAGGGAATACACGCCTGAAGAGTTCATCGAGCTGCTGGGCAGGCAGCCGCCCGATTTCCGGCCGGGCGACAACTGGAAGTACTCGAATGCGTTCCCGCTGCTGGGCATCGTCGTGGAGCGCGTGGCCGGGATGCCGTACGTGGACTTCGTCAGGGCGCGCATCTTCGCGCCGCTGGGCCTGGCGTCGGCCCGGTTCAAGACGGCCGGCGAGGTCGTCCCGCACCGGGCAGACGGCTATCTATTAAAGGATGGCCAGTACGTCCGCGGCGAGGCGGCCCGCCCCGCGATCATCGCTGCGAACGGCGGCGTGATGATGAACGTCGTCGATTTCGCCAGGTGGGACATCGCGATCACGCAAGGACGCCTGCTCCGGCCCGAGAGCATGAAACTGATGACCGAGCCGGTTCGTCTGAACGATGGGCGGACCGTGGCGCATGGGCTTGGCTGGTTTCTGGACACGTTCAACGGCCATCGCTTCGGTGCTCACTGGGGCACGACGGTAGCGGGCTACTCGGCCGTCATCCGGCGGTACGTGGACGACAACGTCACGGTGATCATGCTGGCGAACGTGGACGAGGGCGGAGGCCTGGCGGTCGACGCGATGAGCAGGCGGATCGCCGACATGTACGTGCCGGGGACCGATATTCATGGCCTTCAACCGAAGACCGATCCCGCGCCGGCCGAGAGCGAGCGATTGCGGAAGCAGCTCGGCGACAAGCTTCCCCCGGCTGCCACGCTCGAATTTCTGGGTGAGGAAGCGGTCGGCGCCGGACACTTCAATCTCAACCCGGCGGTGGTGCGCGTCAAACGGTACCGGGCTCGAACGCCCGAAGGCCTGAAGTACGTCACGTTGCGACTCTCCCGAGAGGAGCGTCTGCTTGGTGTACTCATCGAAGACTAGCAACCTGTTCGTCACCCTGGCCTTCGTCGTCGGGCCCGGGTTCGCAGACGCCGCGGCGCAGACCTGCGACTCGTCGCCGCTCTTGATCCGAAACACCAGCGTCTGGACCCGCGACGGCCTCGTCGCAAACAGGGACGTTGTTTTCCGCGACGGGCGTGTGGCGGCGATCGAGCCGTCGAGAGCGTCTCGAACCAGCAGCGCCTTGCGAACGATCGACGGCACGGGACACACGCTCCTGCCCGGCCTTGTCGACGCTCATCTGCACTTCGTGATTCCCGGCGGTCTTCCGCGCGGCACCGAACGGCAAACGGAAATCGAGGAGATCACCGGACGTCAACTGCTGCGATCCGGCGTGACCTCCGGACGCCTGCACCTGGCGACGATCGAAGAGGCCGTGCGGCTCAAGACGCGCTCCGCGAACGCGTGCGAGCCGTTTCCACTGCTGCAGGTGGGCGGACCAGGGTTGAGCGGGGCCGCCGAGCGCGATTTCGGAAATTTTCAGGGCGCGAAAAGCCCCGAGGACGCGATCGAGAAGATCGGACGCTTCGCCGCGGCCGGGATCGACTGGGTGGCCGTTCACGACGCCGACCGGTTTGCGCCGCCGGTGCTCGAGGCGATCGCGGCGGCGGTGCGCAGGAACGGCATGCGCCTGATGGCCTCGGGCAGCACGCCGGCAGAGATCGCCGCCGCGCTCAAGATGAATCCCGATACGCTGGACTACTTCGATCGGACTCCCGAGCCCCGGTACGCCGCGTCCACGTTGGACTCGATCCGCGCCCGGCGGGAACTCGTGCTCGTCCCTACTCCGGGCGTTCCCTATCGAACCGGTCAGTACTTGCAGAATCCAGCCTTGGTGGAACTTCCGGAGAACTTTCAGTTTCTCGGAGAGGCCGACAAGGAGTTCGTGATCGCGAACGCCAGGAAGGATCTGGCCGGGCCGCCTGGCGATCATGCGAAAGGTGTGCTGCCGTTTCTGCCGGAGAAGCTCCGCCAGCTGCGCGAGCTCGGGCTCGCGATGGCCGTCGGTTCCGACGCGGGATCACAACTGCAGTTCCAGGCGGGTGCGATCTGGTGGGAGCTCGAATCGTGGCGCGCCCTCGGCGAGCCGCATCGCGAGGCGCTCATCGCCGCAACCGAAGGCGGCGCGCGCGTCCTGCGCGTTGACGATGTCGGTCGGCTGACGCCTGGAAGCCGCGCCGATTTCGTTCTCTATCGGGGCGACGTCGAAAGCGGGCCGTTCGACGCCGCGCGGGTTCTCGCCGTCGGCAAGGCGGGGGCCGTACATTACCGCGCCCCGTCGATCGGTCCGACTGGACACAAGTGAACCGGGCGCGCTAAACTCCTATCGATTTAGATAGGAGCGACCCCGTGGCGCTGGAAAAGCTCGACCTCCTCATCCTGAAAACGCTCCTCCTGTCGCCGCGGCACGGCTACGGCATCGGCCAGCGGATCGAGCAGATGTCGGGCGGCGTCTTCCGCATCACGCTCGGCGCGCTCTACCCCGCGCTCCAGCGCCTCGAGCGGTCGGGGCTCGTCAAGGGTTCCTGGTCCACCTCCGAGAACAACCGGCGTGCGCGCTACTACACGCTGACTGCGGCGGGCCGGCGGCGGCTGACGGCGAGCCAGAAGGCCTGGGAGCGCACGGTCGCCGCGATGATGCGGGTGCTACACGCGGAGGAATGACGCCATGACGGGTCTCTGGCGCCGCATCGTCGAAATCACCCGCCGGCGAGCCGTCGACCGCGAGGCGGCCGAGGAGCTGGCGCATCACGTCGAGATGCTCGTGGCCCGGAAAGTGGAGGCGGGCGTGGACGAGGCGGAAGCCAGGCGCCAGGCGCGGATCGAGATCGGAAGCGTGGAATCGACGCTGGAGCAGCTGGCGGAAGAGCGTACCGGATTTGCGTTCGAACAGCTCGGGCGCGAGGTCACCTACGCCGCGAGAATTCTGCGGCGATCGCCCGGCCTGACACTGCTGTCGGTCGCAACCCTGGGCGTCGGCATCGGTGTCAGCACGCTCCTGTTCGTGCTCGTGAACGCGATCGTCCTCCGGCCGCTTCCGTACCCCGAGCCCGATCGTCTCGTCCGGATCTTCGACACGAACCTGCAGGCGGGCATGCACCGGGCCGGAGTGGCGACCGCCAACATCGCCGACTGGCGGCTCCGGTCCTCGTCATTCGAGGGCATCGCGGGGTACTACTCGATGGGTCGCACCTTGAGCGGGAACAGCGACGCAGAGGTGCTGATCGCCGCGCAGGTGAGCGGTGACTTCTTCGCGCTCGTGCGTGTGCCTCCGCACTTAGGACGCGCGTTCAGCGAGGACGAGACGCGGCGCGCGCAGTTCAGTAGCGCGGTGGCGCCGATCGGTCCGGATCCCGTCGTGATGCTGTCGCACGGCCTGTGGCGCCGCCTTGGCGGCGATCCTTCGGTCGTCGGCCGCACCCTGACGCTCGATCGCCGTGTCTTCAAGGTCGTCGGGGTGATGCCCGACCGGTTCGCCCTGCCGCAGCCCGACATCGACCTGTGGATTCCGTGGGATTTGTCGGGCAACCAGCCGCGCGATCAGCACTACGTCGGAGCGATCGCGAGGCTGAAGCCTGGATTATCGGTCGGACAGGCGGAAGACGAGCTGAACTCGGTCGCCGGCCAACTCGCCCTCGAGCACCCGGCCACCAACCGCGGCTGGGGCGTTCGTCTCGCCCCGCTGCACGACGAGACGGTCGGCGATACGGCCAGCGTGCTGTGGGTGCTCCTCGCGGCGGTTGGGCTGCTGCTGCTCGTCGCCTGCGCGAACGTCGCGCTGCTCTCTTTGATGCGCAGCCTGGATCGATCCGGTGAGACCGCAGTCCGTCTGGCGCTTGGAGCGTCGCCCGCGCGGCTGCTCCGCGAGTTTCTGATGGAATCGATCCTGATCGCGGGCCTGGGGGGCGCTCTCGGCTCGGTGATTGCCGCCGCCGGGCTGCGTCTTCTCCCCGTGTTCACGACGGATCTTCCCCGCCTCCGGGAAGTGACGGTGGACTCCCGCGTGCTCGTGTTCGGCACGGGTCTGACGATTCTCTCGGCGATCCTTTCCGGGATGCCGCAGGCCTGGCGGCAATCGCGCATGCTGCCCGCAGCCGGCCGGTCGCTGACGTCGCCCAGATTGACCGACACCGGCCGCCGTCACGTGTTTCGCGATGCCATGGTCGTCAGCCAGGTGGCACTTGCGGTGATTCTGATGGCAGGGTCGGGGCTCCTGGTGCGCAGCTTCCTGCATCTCCGCGGTGCCGATCCGGGCTTCGATCCGCGCGGCGTGCTCGTAGCGCCGATCTTCCTCGACAGCCAGGCGTACAACTCGGGCGAGCGCTCGCGAACCTACTATCGAACCTTGTTCGAGCGCCTGACGGCTCTGCCGAGCGTGCTGTCGGTCGGCGGCGCCACGACGGTGCCGACGAGCCCGCTCGGTCCGGACTTCGAGCGCCCCGTCTGGCCCGAGAAGGCCGCGCCCGACAGCGCGCGCCGCGTGCCCGCCTCGGTGAGGATGGTCACGCCGGGATACTTTCGAACGCTCGGCCTCCGGCTTGCCGACGGACGAGCGATCGACGATCGCGACGCGCCGAAATCCACACCGGTGCTGATGGTCAACGAGACGCTGGCCGCGCGGCTGTGGCCCGGCGAGCGTGCCGTCGGCCGGCGCCTGGTCGTGGACTACAGCACCGCCGGCACGTACCCGTACGAAATCATCGGCGTCGTAGGCGACGTCCAGTTTCGCGGACCCCGCAGCGATCCGCAGCCGGAGATCTACTTTCCGCACAACCAGAAACCGTATCTGATCATGAATGTCGTCCTCAAGACCGCCGGGGATCCGCACGCGCTCATTCCCGCCGTTCGTCGAACATTGAAGGACGTCGACCCGCAGAAACCCGCGCACGAGCTGATCCCGCTCGAAGAGCTGCTCGGCGCCACTTACGCGCGCGACCGCCAGGCGATGGTTGCGCTCCTGGTGTTCGCGGGCACGGCAATCTTCCTCGCCGTCCTCAGCGTCTATGGCGTGCTGGCCCAGCGGGTTCGCGAGCGTTCTCGTGAGATTGGCCTCCGGATGGCGCTCGGCGCCGATGCATCGAGCCTCGTCGGCTGGGTCGCAACAGCAGGCCTTCGATTGCTCGCGATTGGCCTGGCAGCGGGACTACTGGCCGCGTGGGGCTTGTCAGGTTCGCTCGAACGGCTGCTCGTCGGCGTGGCTCCGACCGACGCCCTCACGGCAGCCGTCGTCGTTGGGCTGCTCGCCGGCATCGGCCTGGTCGCCACCGTCGTTCCGTCGTGGCGGGCGACACGGATCGATCCGGTCACGATCCTGCGGCAGGGGTGAGGCTGCCGCGTCCCAGCGGCCGCGTCAGACACGTCGGGCCGCCGCCGCCCTTCAAGCTGATTTCCGATCCGTCGTAAGTCGCGACGTCGGCGCCCGCGGCTTCGAGCCTCTTCCGCGTGATCGGATTTCCGTCGACCATCACGCACCGCCGCGGCGACAGCGCGAGGACGTTCGTGCCCATCGACTCGAACTCCTCGTCGGGCACCTCGACCAGGCGAATGCCGCGTTCGCACAGCCACTCGCGGAACGGAACCGGCATCAAGCGCGAGTACACCACCGCCAGATCGCGATCGACGGGGCTCACGATGGACATGAGGTGGAAAACGTCCGCGGGCCCGCGATAGTGAGGCAGCGGAACGACGATGACGTCGATGTGGGGCCCAAGCAAATCGCGAAACTGTCGAATGCCGGCGTCATTTGTACGGTAGCCGCGCGCGACGGCGACAGTACGCTCGTCGAACCAGACGACGTCGCCGCCCTCGATCTCACCCGGCGCTTCGATCGCGCCGGCTACGGCGATGCCGAGGCTTTCGAACGCCCGGCGCTGCGCGGCCGGCTCGTCGCGCCGCTCCGGCTTTCCCATCCGGCACAAGACGACACCTCGCGGCGTGACGATCGAGGCGTCGCGGACGTAGATGGCGTCGAGTGTCAGCTCCGCTGAGGCTGGAAGCTCGTCGATCCGCGCCCCGGATGATCGAATGAGGTCGAGAAAGAGATCGTACTGTTCTATCGCCCATTCGATATCCGGCAGCGCGGTGAAGTTCAGCCCGTGCCAGTCGCGCTCGAGACGCGCGTCGTCGCCGAACGCGTCTCTGGCGTGCATGAGCGCGACGCGCCGGAGCGGATCGAACTCGTTGAATGCGGTCATGTGGCGGTCCGAGTCGACCGGCGCAACCAAACGTACACCGGCAGGCCGGCGAGGAGCAGCAGGAATCCGTAGAAGACCGTTTCGGCGCCGGCGCCCCCGATCGCGAACATCGCATACACGAAGGCGAACACGCTCACGGCGGCCATCGTCCCGAGGGAGCCCCGGCCTCCCGGCGTCATCCACACGGCGAGGGAACAGAACACGTACGGCACGAGCGTCCCGAGGGTGCAGAGAAGAATGATGAAGGTAAATAGAGCGACGAGCTCCTTGGAGTAGTTGAGCCCGACGAGAACCGACGCAAGCACACCCGCGACGATCATGCCGAGCGCAGGCGTGTTCCTGGACGAGAGCCGCGCGAAGAGTCCGGGGAAGAGCCCGTCATTGGCCGCCGCCATCGGGAGCTGCCCCGCGACGAGCGTCCAGCCGTTGAGCGCACCGAGACACGAGATCGCCGCGCCAATGGCGACGATCTTGCCACCCAGATCGCCGAGCAGCCTGCGCGCCCCGTCCGCGAACGGCGCGGTCGACGATGCCAGCGTCTCCGGTCCCACGAGGCTCATCACTCCGACGGTCGAGACGATGTAGATCACGGCGGCGAGGATGGTGCCGGCGATCGTCGCCCGCGGGATGGTACGGGCCGGGTCGCGCACACTCCCGGCCGGAATCGTCGCGCACTCGAGCCCGAGGAACGCCCAGAGCGTGAGGGTGACGACGGAAATCAGTTGGCTGGCGATCGGAGTGGTCGTCGCGTCGGGCAGGCTCGCGATGTCCGGCCGCAGGAAGAACATGCCGCCCACGGCGACGACGACGAGCGGGAGAAGCTTCAGCGCGGTCGTGACGATCTGAACGTTGCCGGCGACGCCGACGCCCGCGACGTTGAACCCGATCACCACCCACACGATGCCGACCGATATCGCCGCCGCGATCGCCGGCGTGCGCACGAGCGCAGGAATGAATGGATCGAGGTAGCCGACGCCGGCAACCGCCAGGGCGGCGAGCGTGCCGACGATCGAGAGCCAGTATCCCCACGCGACGAGGAACGCGGGGACATCGCCGAACGCGTCGCGCGTGTAGGCGTACGGCCCGCCCGCGGCCGGATGGCGGCGGGCGAGCCACGCGAACACGAGCGCGAGCGCCACGGCGCCCGCGGCGGACACGACCCAGCCGGCGAGGCTGAGCCCGCGATAGGGAGCGAGC
The DNA here is from genome assembly GCA_036257535.1 of Vicinamibacterales bacterium. GTDB lineage: Bacteria > Acidobacteriota > Vicinamibacteria > Vicinamibacterales > 2-12-FULL-66-21 > DATAEE01. The sequence goes on from DATAFJ010000003.1 coordinate 9,779, forward strand.
GACGCCGGCAACAGGAACACACCCGAGCCGATCATGTTGCCGGTGACGATCGAAACGGCGGCCCAGAAACCGAGCACGCGGGACTCGGGCGCACTCACGCTGGGCGCTGATTATAGTGCCCTTACTCGCGCAGGCGCGGGGTGGCCCTGACGATGAAGCTCCGGACCTCGAACGTGTCTGGATTCTCGCTCTGGACCGTCAACACGATCTGCCCCAGATTGTTCAGGGCCTCGGCACAGCTCGTGATGATCGGCGACGAGGAACTCGGAGACGAATCGCCGCCAGGCTGGTTGATGCTGTGCGCGATCGTCGTGAGCGCTCCGCCCCTGCCGTAAAACACGCCCTGCCGGCGCACCTGTCTTCCGCGGCGAAGCGTTCGAAGAACTGCTGAGTCAGTGCTCGAGCGGGTACTGTCGTAGCCGGCCGTACAGTTCCTTCCGCGTCAGGCCGAGCCGGCGCGCGGTCTTCGACTTGTTCCCGCGGCAGTCGCCCAGGACCTGCTCGATCAGCTGGCGCTCGACCTCCCTGACGTTCGTCGTCCCGGCCGCCGGCCGCTCGTCCTGGTGCAGCGCCAGATGCTCCGGCGCGATCAGGCCGCCCTCGCACACGATTGCCGCACGCTCGAGGACGTTGCGCAGCTCGCGCACGTTACCCGGCCATGAATTGGTCATGAGCGCCTGCTTCGCCTCGCGCGTCATGCCGGCCGGCGGCCGGCCGAACGAGCGCGTCGTCGCTGCGGTCGGGCGACCGCAATGCCTAATGCCCAATGCCTAATGCCGAATCGCTTTGGGCATTGGGCATTGGGCATTGGGCATTACAAACCTGTCCTGGTATCCCTCCGTCTAACGCCGTATGCTGACTCTGACCTTCGATCTGCGTGACGTCGTCCGTGCTCTTCGCCGCGATCGCGCATACGCCGTCACGGCGATTCTCACGCTCGCGCTGACCATCGGCGCCACGACCGCCGTCTTTTCCATCGTCGACGGCGTGCTGCTCAAGCCGCTCGCGTATCGCGAGTCGGGGCGGCTCGTGGCCATTCGCGAAATCTGGCGAGAGCTGACGAGCCGCTTCCCCACGCTCGAGGTCAACGAGCGCCACTTCGAGCACTGGCGCGCGAACGCGTCGAGCTTCGAGTCGATGGCGCAGTACGTCTCGCGATCCGCGAACCTCACGGGCCGCGGCGAGGCGGCGCAGATTGTCGTCGTGTCGACCAGCGGATCGCTCTTCGACGTCCTCGGCGCAACCGCGGCGGCCGGCCGGACGCTGACGCCGAATGATGATCCCGAGCGCGGGATAGGGGCCCCCGGATCGAACAACGCAGTCGCCGTGATCACGGACACGCTCTGGCGTCAGCGTCTAGCCGCCGACCCGCGCGTCGTAGGAAGCGCGATTGTCCTCGACGGCAAGCCGTACACGGTCGTCGGCATCCTGCCGTCGGACTTCCGGCTGCCGTATCGCGAGCGCCTGACCGCCGCGGTGGATGCGTTCATTCCGCTGCGCGTCAACGTCGGCTGGATCGGCGACCACAACAACGAGGCGATCGGACGGCTTCGCCCGGGTGTCTCGCTCGAGAAGGCACAGGCGGAGCTCGACATCCTGCAGGCGCAGGTTAGTGCCATAGCCGGCAAGGAGGCGCTCGAGCCGGTCACGCTTGCCGCATCGCTGACGCCGCTGACGGAACACGTCGTCGGCACCTCGCGCCGCGGCCTGCTGCTGCTGATGGCGGCGATCCTCGCGGTTCTGCTGATTGCATGCTCCAACCTCGCAAGCCTGTCGCTGACGCGAACGATCGGCCGGCTCCGCGAGGCGGCGATTCGGTCGGCGCTCGGCGCGAGCCGCGGCCGGCTCATAGGCAAAACGATGCTCGAGCAGTTCCTGCTGTCGCTCGTCGGCGGGTCGCTCGGCATCTGGGTGGCCTGGATGGCGCTCGCCGCGTTCGTGCGAACCGCGCCGGTCGATCTGCCGCGCGTTCACGAGGTCGCGCTCGACGGACGCGTTCTCGCCTTCGCGGCGGCGGTGTCGATCCTCACGAGCCTGCTCGTGGCGGTCTTCCCCGCGTTCCGAACCGCCGGCCGCGACGTTCAGGCGGCGTTGCGGGCCACGACGACGTCGGTTGCAGGCGATCGCGGCGGCCTCCGGCGCCACGCGATGCTGCTCGCGTTTCAGGTCGGGCTGTCGGTCATCCTGCTCGTCGTAACTGGGCTTCTGACGCTGAGTTTCGTGCGCGTCCTGACGGTCGATCGTGGCTTTATCGCCGAGCGCGTGCTCGCCGTGGACATCGCGCTTCCAGCGACACGATACGCCGACGAAAAGCTGCGGCAGCCGGTCTACGACCGCCTGCTCGCGGCAGTCCACGCGCTGCCTGGGGTCGAGTCGGCGACGACGACGTCGATGCTGCCGCTTCGAGGGCAGGGACAGATGAATTTCATCGTCCCCGAGGGGCGCACGCTCCAGGCGTCGGAGATGCCGTCTGCCAACTTCCGATTCGTCGGGCCACAGTTCTTCCGCACGCTCGGCGTCACCGTGCGCGAGGGACGCCCGTTCAGAGACGAGGAGCGCGATCCCGATCGTCCCGCGCCGGTGCTCGTCTCCGGGTCAACGGCCGAGAAGCTGTGGCCGGGCCAGAACCCGCTCGGCAGGCGATTCAGCCGCGGCATACCGGGCGAGCAGGGCTTCGAGGTCGTCGGCGTCGCGGCCGACGCGCGCACCACGATGCTCGATGACGCCCAGCCGCTGATGGTCTACGTGCCGTACTGGTGGCGCACGAGGTCATCGACCTCGCTCTTGATCAGGACGAAAGTTGACCCGGTGGCGATTCTCGGTCCGGTCCGTCGCGCCGTCCAGCAGATCGATCCCGAGATTGCCGTCGGCGAGTCCAGGCCGCTCGAACAGCTCGTCGAAGCATCGCTCGCCGGACGCCGGTATCAGACGCAACTCTTCGTGGCGTTCGGGCTCGTCGCGATCTTCATCGCCACGGTCGGCGTTTACGCCGTCGCGTCGTACGGCGTCTCACGCCGCCGGCGCGAGATGAACATCAGGATTGCGCTCGGCGCTCAAACGTCGCACGTCGTCGGCTTGCTGCTGCGGCAGGGCATGGCGCCGGTCGTTGCCGGCGTCGCGGCCGGAGCAGCGGGTGCGCTCGCGGTTGGCGGGATCGTGGGGAGCCTTCTCTTCGAGGTTCGCGCGCACGATCCGGCCGTCATTGCCACCGTTGTCGGGATCGTCGCGCTGGTCGGTCTGGCCACGTGCGGAATCGCCGCGCGCCGCGGGCTGTCGCTGGACCCGGCGGCCGCGCTGCGCGATGAGTAAAGCCACGAACCCAAGGTTCAGGGTGCGGTTCTAGGTACCTTGAACCAACCTCGAACCCCGAACCTAGAACAGTACCTTGAACTCTGAACCTTGAACCTTGAACACCGGGAAACGCAGAGTCTTACTTTGCATCATGAAAGATGATGCCGAGCGTGTGACGGCGGCCGGAGCGCAGCCGGCTCACGCCGTGCCGAAGATTGACGCGATAACTCCCGCGTGTTCCCTGAACCGGCCGGTTGTGCACTGCGAAGACGACACCGTCCCCGCGCCGAAGCGGCACGACTTCGGCGCGCGACTGCATCCGCGGCCGCTGCTCGACCAGAACGAACTCGCCGCCGGCGAAGTCCTCGCCCGGCTCCGACAGGAGAATCGCGACTTGCAGCGGAAACGCGTGCTCGCCGTAGAGATCCTGGTGGAGGGCGTTGAAATCCCCCTCGCCGTATTGCAGCAGGAGCGGCGTCGGCCTCGCCTGCCCCGCCTTGTGGCACCGCGCGATGAAGTCGGCGTGCGTGCCTGGATAACGGACGTCCACGGCCATCGCGGCGTTCCAGCGGTTCGCGATGGGAACGAGCGGGTCGTAGAGCGCCGTTCGCAGCGCGGAGATCTTTTCAGGCAGTGGATACGCGAAGTACTTGTATTCGCCTCGCCCGAAGCCGTGCCGCGCCATCACGACGTGGCTCCTGAAGCGGCCGTCATCGCCATAGAACGACTCGAGGTGCGCGCAGTCATCAGGCGTAAGCAGCTTGTCGAGCAGCGCCCAGCCATGGGCATCGAGCGCGTCCGAAGCGGCGGACCAGTCGTACGCCCGCACGCGCTCGTCGATCTCGGTGGTCTGGAGGGTGGAAGTCATGCCTCGCGCTCGAGCAGGCTTCGTTTGCGTTCGACGGCCCATCGATAGCCCGACAGCGAACCATCGTTCCTGACGACTCGATGACAGGGGATCGCAACGGCCAGCGGATTCGCGCCGCAGGCCTGCGCCACCGCGCGGGAGCCGTTCGCCATGCCGATGCGCGACGCGATGTCCGCGTAGCTGACCGTCGTCCCGGCCGGAATCTTTCGAAGCGCCTGCCACACCCGCTGCTGAAAGGCGGTCCCGCGCACGTCGAGCGGCAGGTCGAGGCCGCGCGCCGGCGACTCGACGAACCCGACGACCCTGGCGACAACCTTTTCGAAAGCGCGATCCCCGCCGACGAACTTCGCACGCGGGAAGCGATCCTGCAGATCGCGAGCCAGGGCGTCCGGGTCGTCGCCGAGCAGGATCGCGCACACACCCTTAGCGCTGCGCGCCACCAGGATCGACCCGAGCGAGCACTCACCTACCGCGAAGTGAATCACCGTGTCGCTCCCGCCGGCGCGGTAGTCGCCCGGCGTCATGCCGAGCAGCTCCGCCGACGTCTCATAGAAACGGCCGCCCGAGTTGAACCCGGCGTCGTAGATGGCTTCGGTCACTGTCTTGTCCTTTTTCTTGAGCTCGCTGCGAACGCGTTTCGCGCGGTGCGCCGATGCGTACGCCTTCGGCGTCAATCCGGTCACCGACTTGAACACGCGATGGAAGTAGTACGGGCTGAGCCCCGCGCGTTTCGACAGCGACGCCAGGCTCGGCGTGTCCGGCGCGGACTCGATGAGCCGGCAGATTTCCGCGACCCGGGCGGACTGCACCTGATCGATCGGCGGCTGATCCGGCTTGCAGCGCCGGCACGGCCGGAATCCGGCTCGCTCGGCGTCGGCCGCCGTGCGATGGAATCGGACGTTCTCGCGTTTCGGCAGGCGCGAGCCGCACGACGGACGGCAATAGACGCCGGTCGTCTGGACCGAGTAGTAAAACGTGCCGTCCGCCCTGCGATCCCGCGCGACAACCGCTTCCCAGCGTGGATCCATAACCGTCATGTCTCCCTGAGATGCCGAAGGCCTGATGCCAAATGCCGAGATGGCCACTTCCGGATTGGGCATTGGGCATTTTGCATTTGGCATTTCAGGTATCAGTATGCCTCTGTCCCAGCCAGCCTGGCACTCCGCGCCTTGCTCTCAAATTCGGGGCGAGAGGCGATCAGCGGGATGTGGATGTGGTGGGTCCCCTTCGACGCGAAGCGGCGGCGGCCATACGACGCCGACCGCATTGCCAGTCAGGACAGACTCTTAGCCAGAGCGATTCCTCACGGGAATTAAGCGCGCGTTCCGCGTGTTCAGTACATCTGAAGCGCTCCACGCGTCCATTCGCGTGGCCGGCGCGTCTGATCCAGGGAGATGATCACTGTTCATGAGCGGCACATGCCCGGCGTAGCGATTCTCCACGTCGACGGCGATCTTCGGGCGCCCATGCCAGACGCGCTCCGGGCTGCCGTGGAGCGGCTGCTCTGTCACGGAGCGAGACAGATTCTTCTCAACCTCGCAGGCGTCAGAGGCCTCGACGCCGCTGGCGTGGGCCACCTCGTCCATCTCCGGAACAGTGCGGCTGCTTACGGCGCTGTCCTCCGTATTGCCGACGTTCCCGTCCGTGCACGCGCGATGATCAACCGGGCTGGACTGTTCGAGCTGCTGAGCGGACAGGCTGAATGGCGCTGGCTCGAAGCAGTCTGACGCGCCTCGCCGGTCAACAATAAATTGGGCAAGTGGCTCCATCGCCGCGCTCGAGATTGGCGCCAGCGTGGCGGGCGCACGAGATCGCGCGTGTGACGGCCGCCTCACAACTGCTGCGATATCAGCGGTTACGAGCAGGGAACCAGCAGCTCCCATCGGGCGTCTTCCATGTATTGGGCTGCGTCGGTTTTTCCCCCCAGCCGTCGGCTAATCCCGACAACTGACGCTGTCGATCGACACGCCTTCCGTTCGTCAAGGAGGTAAGGGGGGATGAGACCGTATGAATGCCGGTCGTTACCCCCGACGTAATTGCGAGCCCGCTACGCAGGTCGTTAAGTAAGGGGACATATGGTCAAGCGACTGATTCTGATGCTGGTGGTGATGGCCCTGTTCATCGCGGGGCTCGGCTTTCTGAAGTTCCGGCAGTTCCAGAGCATGGCCGGACAGGCCTTCACACCGCCGCCCGAAGCGGTCACGACCATCGTGGCCAAGCAGGAGAACTGGCCGGCCACGCTGAGCGCGATCGGGACGATGGCCGCGGTCCAGGGTGTGACGGTGAGCGCCGACCTGCCGGGGATCGTCGATCGGATCGCGTTTGACTCCGGCAAGTGGGTGAAGCAAGGCGACGTGCTCGTGCGGCTGGACACGCGCCAGGAAGAAGCGCAGCTCGCGGCGGTGGAAGCGGACCGCGACCTCGCGCGCCTGAACTTCACCCGCATGCAGGGTCTGGTGAACGAAGGGGCGATCTCGCGCGCGGAGTACGATCAGGCCGCCGCCCAGCAGAAGGCGACGGAAGCCAGGGTCGGCGAGATCCGCGCGACGATCGAGCGGAAGACGATCCGCGCGCCGTTCTCCGGCATTCTCGGCATCCGCCAGGTCAACCTCGGACAGTACCTCGCCGGCGGCGACCCCGTCGTGGGGTTGCAGTCGCTCAACCCGATTTACGTGAACTTCAGCGTTCCGCAGCAGCAGGCGGCACAGCTGCGGCCGGGTCGCGAGGTGCGCGTGACCATCGCGGACCTCGCGAGCGTGGCGTTCACCGGAAAGATCACGGCTTCCGAATCGGCTGTCGACGAAACGACCCGAAACACGCAGATTCAGGCGACCCTCGCCAATCCGCGCGGCGCGCTTCGGCCCGGCATGTTCGTTCAGACGGAGGTCATGCTGGGCGCGAACCACTCAGTCGTGGCGCTGCCGGCCTCCGCCATTAGCTATGCGCCGTACGGCGACTCGGTGTTCATCGTCACGGAGCTCAAGGGACAGGACGGCCGCCCGTACCGCGGCGTGAGGCAGCAGTTCGTCAAGCTTCACGGCTCCCGCGGCGACCAGGTGGCCGTCGTGTCCGGCGTGAAGCCCGGCGACGAGGTCGTGACCTCGGGCGTGTTCAAGCTTCGCAACGGCGCCTCCGTCCAGGTCAACAACAAGGTCCAGCCGTCGAACAGCCCGCGGCCCACGGTTGAGGAAAGCTGATGCGGTTCACGGATCTCTTTGTCAAACGGCCCGTCCTCGCGATCGTCGTCAATCTGGTGATCCTGATCGCGGGCCTGCAGTCCATCCGGGCGCTCAGCGTCCGGCAGTACCCGCGCAGCGACATCGCGGTCGTCCGTGTGTCAACGGTCTACGTCGGCGCGAACGCCGACCTCGTGCGCGGCTTCATCACGACGCCGCTCGAGCGCGTCATCGCGAGCGCCGACGGCATCGACTACATGGAGTCGTCGAGCGCGCAGTCGCTCAGCACGATCACCGTGCACCTGAAGCTGAACTACGACACGAACGCAGCGCTGACGCAGATTCAGGCGAAAGTCGCGCAGGTTCGCAACGATCTGCCGCCCGAGTCGGAAGCGCCGATCATCGAGCTCGAAACGGCCGACACGCAGTTCGCCGCGGCATATCTCAGCTTCTCGTCGGGCGAGCTCGATCAGAACCAGATCACCGATTACCTGATGCGGGTTGTGCAGCCGAAGCTCAGCTCCGTCAGCGGCGTTCAACGCGCCGACATCCTCGGCGATCGCACGTTCGCCATGCGGATCTGGCTCAAGCCGGACCAGATGGCGGCGCACAACATCTCGCCGTCGGCGCTCCGGGACGCGCTCGCCAGGAACAACTATCTGTCCGCGCTCGGCCGCACGAAGGGCTCGATGGTGTCGGTGAATCTCGTCGCCAACACCGATCTCCAGACCGTCGAGGAGTTCCGCCAGCTCGTCGTGAAGGAAGAAGACGGCGTCGTCGTCCGCCTGGGAGACATCGCCGACGTCGTGCTCGGCGCGGAGAACTACGAGGAAGACGTCCGCTTCAACGGCGAGACCGCCGTCTTCATGGGTGTCTGGGTGCTGCCGACCGCCAACTCGCTCGACGTCATCTCCCGCGTTCGGGAGGAGATGAAACACATCGAGACGCAGCTGCCGGTCGGCATGAAGGCCGGCATGCCCTACGACTCGACGGAGTACATCCAGGACGCGATCAACGAGGTGCTTACGACGCTCAGCGAGACGCTGATTATCGTCATCATCGTGATCTTTCTGTTCCTCGGCTCGTTCCGCGCGGTCCTCATCCCGATCGTCGCGATCCCGATCTCGCTCGTCGGCGCGGTCTTCCTGATGCTCGCCGCGGGTTTCACGATCAACCTCCTGACGCTGCTGGCGATCGTCCTCTCGGTCGGCCTCGTCGTAGACGATGCGATCGTGATGGTCGAGAACATAGAACGCCACCTGCAGATGGGTAAGTCCGTCTACCAGGCGGCGATCCAGGGCGCCCGCGAGCTGGTCGGTCCGATCATCGCGATGACGATCACGCTGGCGGCCGTATACGCGCCGGTCGGCATCCAGGGCGGGCTGACGGGGGCGCTCTTCCGCGAGTTCGCGTTCACGCTCTCGGGCGCGGTGATCGTGTCCGGCATCGTGGCGCTGACGCTGTCGCCGATGATGGGCGCCAAGCTGCTGCGCGCCGGCGACGCCGAGCGCGGCTTTGCGGGATGGATCAATCGCCGGTTCGAAAGTGTGCGGCACTCGTACACCAACATGCTGACGGGCACGCTGCGCTACCGCCCGGTCGTGCTCACGTTCTGGGTCATCGTGGCGCTGCTGATGGTGCCCTTCTACATGTTCTCGCAGCGCGAGCTGGCGCCGTCCGAGGACCAGGGCGTCGTGTTCTCGATCATCCAGGCGTCCGCGAATTCCACGATCGACCAGACGCGGATGTTCACGCAGCAGGTCCACGACGCGTACCGCTCGATACCGGAAACCGACAGCATCTTTCAGATCACGTTTCCCACCGGCGGCTTCGGCGGGATGGTCGCCAAGCCCTGGAGCGAGCGGACGAAGACGACCGAACAGCTCCTGCTCGAGGTGATGGGTCCGCTATCGAAGATCCCCGGAATCCGGGTCATTCCGTTGACGCCGCCGCCCCTTCCCGGCGGAGGCGACTTCCCCGTTGACCTCGTGATTGCGTCGGCGGCGGAGCCGGAGCGGCTGCAGGAATTCGCGAACCAGCTCGTGCAGAAGGCGTTCGCGAGCGGCCTGTTCATCTTCGCCGACGCCGATCTGAAGTTCGACCAGCCCCAGACGGAGGTCGTCTTCGACCGGGACAAGCTTCGCTCGCAGGGGGTGGACCTCGGTCAGGCCGGTCAAGATCTCTCGACGCTGCTCGGCGGCGACTACGTCAACCGGTTCAGCATCCAGGGCCGGAGCTACAAGGTCATTCCGCAGGTCGTCCGGACCGAGCGGCTGACGGCCGACCAGCTTTCGCAGATGTACGTCACCGGGTCGGACGACAAGCTTGTGCCGCTGTCGACCTTCGCGAGCCTCAAGACGACGGCGGAGCCGCGGGAGCTGAAGAAGTTCCAGCAGCTCAACGCCGTGCGGATCCAGGGCGTGATCCCGCCGCCCGTGCCGCTCGATCAGGCGCTCGCGGTTCTCGAGGAGGAGGCGCGCAACATTCTTCCTCAGGGCTTCACGGTCGACTACGCGGGCGAATCGCGGCAGCTTCGCGTCGAGGGCAGCCGCTTCCTCGGCACGTTCCTGCTCTCGGCGATCCTGATTTATCTCGTGCTCGCGGCGCAGTTCGAGAGCTTCCGCGATCCGTTCATCGTCCTGGCCGGCTCGGTTCCGCTCGCCATCTCGGGCGCGCTGCTGTTCTCCTTCCTGGGTCTGACGTCGCTGAATATTTACAGCCAGGTCGGGCTCATCACACTCGTGGGGCTGGTGTCGAAAAACGGGATCCTGATCGTTCAGTTCGCGAACCACCTCCAGGAGACCGGCGCCGACAAGCTGCACGCGGTCATCGAGGCGGCCGGCACACGTCTCCGGCCGATCCTGATGACGACGGCGGCAACCGTCGTCGGCCACTTCCCGCTCGTCATCGCGACCGGCCCCGGCGCCGGTGCGCGCAACAGCATCGGCATCATGCTGGTCAGCGGGATGATCATCGGCACGCTGTTCACCTTGTTCGTCGTCCCGTCCATCTACGTGCTCGTCGCCCGGACGAGGGCGGCGGTTGCAGTGACCGAAGAGGAGGAGGCTGCGGCTGACGCCCGTGGCCTGCGTCCGTCGGCGGTGCTCGAGTAGATGACGGAAGCGGCGGTTCAGTCAGATATGAGGATCCGACTTCTCACGGGTGTGACGTTTGCGGCTCTGGTAGCGGGCTGCACGGTGGGGCCTGACTACAACCGTCCGGCGCTGGCGCCGCCTGATTCGTTTCGGGGCGCGCCGGCCGGAACGGCGGCGGACACGACGTCGCTCGCCGACTTGAAATGGTTCGAGCTCTTCAAAGATCCGGAGCTTCAGAAGCTGATCAAGTCGGCGCTCGTCGCCAACTACGACCTGCGCGACGCAGTGGTGCGCGTCGATGCGGCGCGCGCCAACCTCGGCATCACGCGCTCGGATCAATTCCCGACCGTTGAAGCGGGTGCGAACGTGACGACTGTGCGAAGCTCGACCAGCGGGACGTTTCCACTGCCGGAGGGGTTCGACCAGACGCGCAGCTTCGGCGGCATTTCGGCCCTGGCGTCGTTCGAGCTGGACATCTGGGGCCGGCTCCGCCGCGCGACAGAAGCTGCGCGGGCCGATCTGCTCGCGAGCGAAGAGAACCGCAAGGCGGTCGTGACGACGCTCGTGAGCGACATTGCGGGCGCGTACTTCAGCCTCCTCGAGCTGGACATGGAACTCGAAATCGCGAAGCGGACACTCGCCACGCGCCAAAGCTCGCTGCAGCTCATCAGGAGCCGGGAGCAGGCCGGTATCGCAACGCTCGTAGAACTTCGCCAGGGCGAGCAGCTGGTGTACGGCGCGGAACAGCTCATTCCGAACACGGAACAATTGATCACGCTCACCGAGAACCAGTTGAGCCTTCTCCGCGGGCGAAGCCCCGAACCGATCACCCGCGGCCAGGTTCTCGGCGATCACGAGCTGCCGCCGACCGTTCCGGCGGGACTGCCTTCGTCCCTCCTCGAACGGCGTCCGGACATCCGGCGCGCCGAGCAGAACCTGATCGCCGCCAACGCGATCATCGGCGTCGCCAAGGCTGCGTACTTCCCGAGAATCAGCCTCACGGGCCTGTTCGGCTTTCAGAGCGATTCGCTGTCGAACCTCTTCTCCGGCCCCACGCGCGTGTGGCAGTTCGTGCCGCAGGTCACGCAGCCGATCTTCAACGCGGGCCGCCTGAAGTCGAACGTGAGGCTGGCCGAGGCGCAGCAGCAGATCGCCCTGATCGATTACGAGCGGGCGATCCAGACCGCCTTCCGCGAGGTCTCGGACGCGCTGGTGCTGTACCAGAAGAACCGCGAGGTTCGCGCGAAGCAGGAGCTGCTCGTCGCCGCGCTCCAGGATCGATCGCGGCTGTCGTACACGCGCTATCGGGGCGGCGTCGACACACTGCTGAACGCGCTCGACGCCGACCGCGATCTCTTCACGGCGGAGCTCGGACTCGCTCAAACCAAACGCAACGAGCTGCTGGCGCTGGTACAGCTCTACAGGGCGCTGGGCGGAGGCTGGCAGGCGTAGCTATGAGCTATGAGCCATGAGCTATGAGCTATGAGCTATGAGCAGTGACTCAGAACTCAAAGCTCAGAGCTCAGAGCTCAGAGCTCAAAGCTCAGAAACGGTGCAGGTACGACGCCTTGAAGAAGAGCCCCCGCTGGCTCGTGCGGTAGTCGCCCACCCCCAGCGTCCACTGGCCGTCGATGAATTCCCGGCGCTCGATGAGCGAGCCGTAGCCGACATACGCGACCGTGCCCGGACGAAGCTCGTACGACGCGAGAAAATCGGTCAGCACCTGGTAGCGTGAGCTGTCGTACTGCACGATGCCCCGCAGGAAGAACTGTCGTGAAAACTGATACGTCGTCCGGCTGTAGATGATGTCCAGATCGTAGACGCGCTCGCCGGTCGACTCGCGATCGAACACGATGCGACGGTAGTTCAGTGCCTGCGAGAAGCGCCCGCTCGGCTGCAGCGTGATCTCGATGCGGCCATCCTGCATGTGTCCCTGGAAGGGCGCGACGGGATCGTAGAACACCGCCTTTCCCACCAGATGCTGGCCGTACAGGAACAACCAGCGATACAACTGGACCTCTCCCTGCGTGCGCCAGTTCCCGCGGTCGAAGCGCTGGCCCGCCCACGTCTCGAAGCCGTCGAATCGATCGACCCGTAGAAATCCCTGGCGCGTGAAGTTGAACCTCAGTGCAGACACCTGCAGCAGCTCGTTCCCGCCGGCATTTCGATCGCGTCCTCCCTGCGTAAAGGAAAACGGCGCGATCCGAAGCAGCCAGGGAAGCTTCTTGTCCGGGTAGAAGCTGTACTGGACCAGGCCCCAGCCGCTCGTGAGGCCCACGCGGTTGATGAACGCCGTCTGCAAATCGAAGTCCTGGTCGTAGTGCTCGCCGTAGCCGAGCACCAGCAGCCGCCGCGTGTTGTATTCGTAGCCCGCCTGCGCGCCGATGCCGGACTTCGAGCTCTCGGCCCGCGGCGGCCGTGTGGAGGATCCGAGCACGAAGCCGCTGACGCGCTGCGTGTCGTTCAGGCGCCACGACACATCAGCACCGGCCACGCGATTGAACCCGCCGGCGAACTCCGCGTCGACGACGAGGCCACCGACGTAGTTGCTGGGCCCGAGGCTGTACTGACCTCTGAGGACGTTGAACAGCCGATCCTTGTCGAAGTCGGGATCGTCGGGCGGCAGATCCCGTCCGGCTGCCTGGTCGAGCGCGGTCAGCGTGCCGAACGTGAAGCGCCCAACGTTTCCCGTGACCTTCGCGCCGAAAACGGGGTCGACAATCCGCCGCGTGTGCACGGCGCGCTGAAGGCTGTTGTCGTTCCCCTGCCCCGCGAGAGTGAATATCCCGGCGCCTTCCATGAAGAACGGCCGCTTCTCCGAGAAGAAGATCGGAAAGCGCTGGTTGACCTCGGCCTGGAACGCGTCGCTCTCGACCTGGCTGAAGTCCGGGTTCACGGTCGCGTCGACGGTAATCGTCGACGTGATGCCGTACTTCCCGCTGAGCCCGAAATCGAGGTCGTCGTCGGTATCCCCCCAGAGCGCCGGCTGCTCTCGCGTCTGGTTGCGCGCGTACGTCGTCGACGGAATCGCTTCGCGGAGGAGGCGCGGCTGGATCTCGCCGTAGGCGAGCGCCGCATGCTTTTCGAAGACCCACTTGCCGGGCTCGAGCGCCGGCCAGGAGACGGAGATGCCGAGGCGGCTGACGCGACGCCAGAACAGGATGCCCATCCGGACGTCGTCTCCGCCTCGAAAGCGGATCGTCTGGAGCGGAAGGCGGATCTCGACGGCGTATCCGGAGTCGTTCACCCTTCCCGCGCTGTCCCAGATGAAGTCCGGCGACATGTCCTCGCCGCCCGCGGCGCTGTTCAGCATGTCGAGCTGCACGCCGCTCGGGTTCACCATCAGGTGATATGACACCTGTCCGGTATTGAGCGCGTCGAGGCTGAGACCCACCCAGTCGTCGCCGCCGATATTGTCGCGGCGCGTGATCGATGTCTTGATTGCCGAGGGCTGAGGGTCTTCGCACTGGAACGCAAAAAAGATGTAGTCGGCGTCGTGCGCGACCCACACTTTCGTCCGCTGAGGAATGGCCTTTCCATAGAGCGGGTTGTAGGACAGCCACTCGCCGGTCTCGAGCGGAGCACTGCTCCACGCGACGTCGTCGAGGATGCCGTCGACGACCGGCGGCTGCGTGACGCGCTGCGCGCGCACTTCGGCGTGTGTGGCCGCCGTCTGCGCGCCTGTCTCTGGTGCGCACACGGCCACTGCCGCTGTGACAGAAAAGATCCAAATTGGAACACGGCGCGACACGCAAGACTTAGACGAGCGGCTTTGCCATTGTGATCAACGGCGTCCCCTGAAGCTCGTCCGGCGGCTCGCCGGTTCGTTTGAAGCCGGAGGATTCGTAGAGACGAATCGCCGCAGCGAGAAAAGGCGTGGTGCTCAAGTACATGCGCGGTGCCCGGCTCGCGATCGCAAATTCCTCCACGGTCTGCAGCAGCCGCCGGCCGGCGCCCAGCCCTCGCGCCGCCGGCGAGACGGCCATGCTCCGCATGTAAACGCCGTCCGGTTCTGCGACGGCCGCAACCGTTCCGACGATCCGTCCGTCAACCTCGGCGACCCACGCGGGTCCCTCTGCGAAGCGCCGTGCAATCTCCGTTGCGGCGGGCGTCGTCGCCGCGAACCCACCGGGCGTGTAGAGGGGCTCGAACTCGGCGAACGCTTCACGCAGGAGCGACGAGATGCCCTCGGCATCAACGGGAACGGCTGTCCGAATCCGAACATCACGCGTCATCGCCGTCTCCTTCCATCGTAGCCTGACGCTTTTCTGACCGCGGAAACCCGCGCGCCCGGACGGACGTCCATATAAGTAGGTGCCTGCAATCCGGAGTCGTGTCTTTATGTTGGTTCGGGGGCTAGTTCTGGCGGCGTTGTGTCTGGCGGGTTCGGCCCAAGCCGTAGAAGGTCCGGCTGAAGCCGGACGTCAGGAAGAGCGGCTGGTCTTCACCAGCGTGCTGGATGGCGCTGGCGCGCCCGTCGAGGATCTCTCGGCGAGCGATTTCACCATTCATGAGAACGACGTCGTCCGCGAAGTGCTGGACGTTAAGCGGTCGACCGATCCGCTTCGGATCGCGCTGCTCGTCGACACGAGCGAGGCGGTCGATCGCGATGTCAGCAATCTTCGCATCGCGGTCCGCGATTTCATCAGAGCGGTGAATGGCGTCCACGAGCTCGCGTTGTACGAGTTCGGTGGACGGCCCGCGCTTCTCGCGGACTATTCTCGCGATCTGACGCGGTACGAGGCCGCGGCCCGTCGTTTGGTCGCGCGATCCGGCACGGGCGCGTATCTGCTCGACGCGATCGTCGAGGCGTCGCGCGACCTGCGCAAGCGTGAAGATCTGCGCCCCGTCATCGTCGTCATTTCTTCGGACGGACCCGAGTTCAGCGAGCGGTATCATCGAATGGTGCTGGACGATCTGCGATCGACCGGCGCCACGCTGCACTCGTTCGTGATCGATGACAGAACAGTGCCTCTCTCTGTCTCGCAGTCGGCGCGTGAACGCGAGTTCACGCTGGCCGAGGGGACGGCGACGACCGGCGGCCGGCGCGAGTATCTCCTCACCAGCATGTCGCTCGAAGATCGGCTGCGAGATCTGGCCGTCGAGCTGAAGACCCAGTACCAGATCGTTTACTCGCGGCCGGAGTCGCTCATTCCTCCCGACACGCTCGACGTCCGCGTCACGCGCGCCGGCTTGACGAGCCGCGGCGCCCAGGCCTGGACATCGGAGGGGTGGCGGGCGCACGGGCGGTAGGGAGCTCTGAGCTCAAAGCTAACGTAAGTTCCACTCTTCGTGCGACTAATCTACGCAGGGGGACGAGAATCCCCCTGCGTATGCTCCACGCGGCCGACAACCATCAGAGATTCCTGACGATCGTCGAACCCAACAGGCGACGCCTGCAGGGGCTCGCGCGGAGCTTCGCAATCGGCGCGGACCGCGACGACCTGTATCAGGAAATGCTCCTCCAGATCTGGCGGAGCCTCAATGGGTTTGCGGGCACATCCAATCCCAACACGTGGGTGTACCGCGTCGCGCTGAACACGGCGATCTCGCATCGCCGGCGCAGCAGCGTGCGCGAGCGTCACACCGCGCCGCATGTCGAGATCGATCCGGATGCCGTGCCGGGGGCGGCGTCCGGCGGGCGCGACGAGCTGCGCATCCTCGAAGAGTTCATGGCGAGCCTGGCCGAGATCGATCGCGCGCTCTTCGCGCTTTATCTGGGGGATCTCAGCTATCGCGAGATGGCCGAGGTCACCGGGCTCAGCGAGAGCCACGTCGGGGTGCGGATCAACCGGATGAAGAAGCGGTTCACGGATACCTACATCGGAGCCTGAGATGGAGCTCGATCGGTTCAAGACCGCCTGGCAGAAACAACCGCTCGAAGGGGCGGCGGCCCGGCCACTGGAGGACACCATGGAAGACGTCCGTCGGCGGGCGGCGCGATTCAACCGGCAGATTCGTCAGCGCGACCTGCTCGAGTCGGGAGCAGGCCTCCTGGTCATCGGCATGTTCGGGTATTTTGCGTGGCTCGTGCCGTACACGGCCGCGAGGATCGGCGCAGGGGTCGTCATCGCCGGCTGCGTCGTCACGATGATCCGGCTCTATCTCGCGCGAAACCGGAATGGGACGTCGGCCGACATGCCGGCGCTCGAGTTCTGCGCCGCGGAACTGAAGCGGCTCGACGACCAGATCCGTCTGCTGTCGACCGTAGGACGCTGGTATCTCGCGCCGCTGCTCGGAGGGGCCGCGCTCTTCGTGGCCGGCGCCGGCGGGCCGGCCACGTCGCGGGTTATCGTCCTACTCGTGCTGCTGGCGACGGCAGTCGTCATTTACCGGCTCAATCATGCCGCCGTGAGAAATCACCTCCGACCCATGCGGGACGAGCTCGCAGGCATGCTTCGTCAGCTAACTAAAAACTCATAGCTCACAGCTCATAGCTCATAGCTCATAGCTGTAGCTCAAAGACTTTCCTCATACGCCGCGCGTAGCCAACGGCGTACTTCCGCATCGACCTGGGCCCGCGACGTCAGGCCGATCTGCAGCTTCATCGTCTCGTGGATTCTCGAGGGCTCGAGCCGTCCGTGCGGTTTCTGGCGCTCGAGGCGCAGGCCGAGGTCAACCCGATCCTTCGTCGTGGCCACGACGCGTGCGAACGTCCGTCGCGGCGAGACGAGCGATACGTACGTCTTGCGCGCCTGGATGACGACGGAACCGAGCTTCGTTGAGGCGTCGACGATGGCGTCGAAGATGGGGCGGAGAGCCGGACGATCCGCGTACTGACGATCGATGAGCTCGTCGGCGCTCGCGGTGAGAAAGTCCGGATACCCGAATCGCTCCATGACGAGCAGCGTCTGCGCGTAGCCGGTGATGCCCTGCTTCGAGAGCCAGGCCCGCAGGCGGGGCTCGTCCGCCGGTCCGTCCTTCTTGACCCGCCTGTTCCAGGTGCCGACGCTCTCCCCCGTGCGCTTCTCGAGAATCCGCACCCACATGTTCCTGTTGCGCTGCCAGTCGCTGACCATGGCCGCCGCTGAAACTGCTGTCGCCATTGGCATTGGCGCCTCCATGCCCGTCAGGGTAGACTTCAAGTGGTATTGCCACAAGGTCCAGATACTCCACGATGAAAAGGACCACTTCAGACGGGGAGCTTTTCCTTTCCATCAGGCGGCGAGGCGGCGTTTCCCTGCGCGTGCAGCTCGAACGCGAGCTGCGGCTCGCGATACAGAGGGGCCGGCTCAAAGCGGACGCGCTCGTCCCCTCCACGCGCGCGCTGGCCGCCGACCTCGGTCTCTCGCGGGGCGTCGTGGTAGAGGCGTACGAATAGCTGCTCGCCGAAGGGTACCTTCGTTCTGCGCGCGGGTCGGGGACACGCGTCGCGTTCCGCCGCGTCGACGTCAAACCAGTGCAGACCTCCGCTCCGGCCGAAGCGCCGCCGGAGTACGATTTCCGCCCGGCCTCCCGGACCTCGCGCTGTTTCCGAGACGCGCATGGTTGGCGGCCATGCGGCGCGCGCTCGCCGCGGCGCCAGCTGCCGCGTTCGATTATCCCGATCCGCGCGGCGCGCAGCCGGCGTGAAGCGCTCGCCGCGTACCTGAATCGCGTCCGCGCCACGCGCGCACGAGCGGACGACATCATGTTCTTCAACGGGTCGGCGCAGGGGATCGGCCTGGTGTGCCGGCTGCTTCGCGAGCGCGGCGTGCGAAGGCTCGCGGTCGAGGATCCGGGCCACGCGGATCAGTGCACCGACATCCAGGCGGCCGGCCTCGTCACGCCCCGCATTCCCGTGGACGATCGTGGCTTGCGAGTAGATCGGCTCGAGCGGGCCGATGCGGACGCCGTGCTCGTCACGCCGGCGCATCAGTTCCCCACCGGCGCCGTGCTCGCGCCGGAGCGCCGCGCCGCGCTGCTCGAGTGGACCGAGCGCCGGCGCGCGATCGTCATCGAGGACGACTATGACGCCGAGTATCGCTACGACCGCGAGCCGGTTGGTGCGTTACAGGGCCTGACACCCGACCGCGTCGTCTACGTGGGATCGGCGAGCAAGACGCTGTCGCCGGCGCTCCGCATGGCTGGGTGGTCGCGCCGCGCGAGCTCGTCGAAGGGCTCGCGGATGCAAAGCTCCACGCCGATCGTGGCTCTCCCGCGCCAGAGCAGCTCGCGCTTGGAGAATTCATTCAGGCCGGAGAATTCGACCGTCACATTCGCCGGACGCGGCTCATCTATCGCAAGCGGCGCGACGCTCTCGTGGAGGCGCTGAAGAAACATCTTCCAAGGCTGCGCGCCCACGGTGTCGCCGCGGGGCTTCATGTCTATGTCGAGCTTCCCTCGGCCGCCAACGAACGCGCCATCGTCGACGCCACGCGGCAGCGGTCAATTCGTGTGTACGGTGCTGCCTCCTATCGCGCCCGGCCGTCAGCCGGACCGCCCGCGCTCGTTGTCGGATATGGTGCTCTGCGCGAGGAGAGGATCGACGAGGCCGTGCGACAGCTTGCGCGCGTGCTCGGCCAGGTAGATCGCTCGACTACTGCGCCTTCCAGCGCGCAGTGACGCGGGCGATCTCGCCGCCGGGCGCCCAGATGACCAGCGCTTTGGCACCAGCCGGTCCCGTCTTGTGACGGACCGCCGCCGGCGGCCGGACGCTGCCCGTCATACCAGGCTTCAACGTCACGCTCTGGCCGTTGACGACGTGTTCGAGCTCGCCTTCGAGGACGTAGAACGTTTCCGTCGAGCCATGCTGATGGTCGCCGGAATCGGCGTTGGCCGGGAACGTCAGCTCCGCGATCTCGACCTCGGTCCCCTTCAGATCTTTCTCATCGACCAGGACCCGCAGCTTCGTTCCGCCCGGGCTCCGATAGGCCCGATCGGTCGATGGCGCCTGGCGTCCAATCGCCGACGCGCCGACCGCCAGACCCCCCGCAAACGCCGCCGCGGAACAGATGGCAAACATGGACACCCGCCGCACACGGCACCCGCGGCTCATCGTGAACGCCTTCATGTCACTGGCCTCCTGTCGTTTCGAGATGATTCGAGGCGCGGCCGGGCCCCTTCCGCGCCGTGAACGCGAGCATCACGAGCCCGATCAGCACGATCATGATACCGATCGTCCACACGCCTGCTTCGGGGGCGACGGCATATAGAAAGATCGAGAGGCCGACGCCGATCACCAGCATCATCATGCCGCCCAGCCGCTCGTCCCGGCGCGTCTTGGCTTCCCGCTTCCGGGCGCGTTCCTCCTGGCGGGCGTCATCCTCCCGAAGCTTGTCGAGGACGAGCCGCGCCGTCTCGGTTGGCTGCTCGGCGACCTTCCTGAGGAGCGCGTATCGCTCGCGCGTCATGCGCTCCTTTGTGCGGCTGCTAACCCAATGAGCCACGCTCAGGAAGGCGAAGACCGCGACGGTGGCGGTGGCGACGAAGTAGAACAGCGCGACGTTTTCCAACCCGCTCATTGTCATTCCCTCCGATTCTGACAAATGAGACACGGGGGCGGCCGGGCCGGTTGCATTATTCAGCCACGGATTTCGCGGATTTCACTGATCAAACAGAAAATGCAACCCGCGGTGGGACTCCCGAGTCACATTCCATCACAGGGGGGCCGTCGTGGGAGATGCCGATGACACCAGCCGGGCCGAACGACGAGGATGCGGCGGATGTGCGGCGCGTCCTGGCCGGAGACCCGGCGGCGTTCGCGGGAATCGTGAACCGCTGGCAGACCCGCCTGATCAACCTGGCGTGGCGGTTCTGCCACGATCGGACGCTAGCGGAAGACATGGCACAGGAAGCCTTCGTGCGGGCGTTCCGCGCGCTGCAGAGCTTCCGCGGCGAGTCGGCGTTCTCGACCTGGCTGACGGCGATCGCGATCAACAGCTATCGTACTGCGCTGCGCGACCGCGAGCCAGCCGCGGTGAGCCTCGATTTCGTGAAAGCGTCCGGTCCCGGGCCCGATGTGCTGGCGGGCCTGCAGGAACGGGAGCGCGACGCGGCCGTGCGGCAATCGGTTTTCAAGCTGCCGCCGCGCTACCGTGATGCGCTGGTGTTGTTCTATTTCGAAGAGATGAACCTGGCAGAGACGGCGCGCGTGCTCGGGATCGCGGAGGGCACGCTCAAGGCGCGCCTCCATCGCGGGCGCGAGCTCCTGCGGCGCCGGTTGGGGTGAACATGGACGACAAGGAAATCGAGCGCATCCTCTCCTCGGAGGAACATTTGGTTCCTTCATCCGGTTTCGCGCTTTCCGTGATGGAGGCGATAGGCGAGGCCGAGGCGGAGCCACAGCCGGCTCGATTCCCCTGGTGGCGGCTCGGTGTCGGCGTAGCAGCGTGCACCGGCCGCGCTGCCTCGTTCACGGCGCTGGTTCATGATCTGGATCCGGCGGCCGCATCCGCGCTCGCAGCCGCTGCGCCGGAGCTCAGCCTTGCGGCGGCCGTCGTGCTCGCGACGCTGGCCTGGCTGCGCGCCCGGCGCGTCTTTCGGGTTCTGGACTAGCGTCGATCGTCCGCTTGAGCGCCCCGAACGCCGCGAGCATCTCCGCATACGTATAGTTCGCGTTCCTGCCACTCGGATTGGGGAGCACGAACACGCGCGCCCCTTCCAGCCGTTCCCGCTGAAGCCCGAGTTTGATCGGTCCCTTGGATGCAAATAACGCCCGATACAGCGTCACGCCGACGAACGCCACGACGTCGGGCCTGTGGCGGCGGATCTTCCGCTCGAGCGCGGCGCGACCGGCGAGATAGTCCGCCGGCTTCAGGTCGTCGATGCCGGGGCTCGGGCGGG